>JBCEBZ010000200.1:0-19536 GCA_039206675.1 Rhodococcus sp. (in: high G+C Gram-positive bacteria)
AATCCGGTGATCTCGGAGACCGACATCGCGGCGCCGCTGGTGTGGCACTTCTCGAACCATTCGTCGCCCAAAGCCTTTCGTGCCTGTTTCTCGAAGCGGGCGCGCTGCTCCACCCAGTGACTCGAGCCGTACAGCTGCATGCCGAACGACTCCCACATCGACGACGCGGCGCCGAGCAGCACCGCCGACCGTTCCGCCGAACCCGCCTCCGCTTCGGCCCACCCCAGCAGGTCGGTGACCAGGGTGGTTCCGACGACGTCGTCGAAGTCACGTCTGAGCTGCAGGCTTTCCGAGCCGAGCCGGAGGGCGCCGTCGAAATCCTCATTCATCAACGCCACCAGCCCGAGCCCGTAGACGGCGTAGGAACGCAGCCACGACTCCCCCACCGCGATGGCACGCTGGTTCACCGTCTCGAAGAGTTCTGCGGCCCGCGCCGTCTCGTCGGTGAAGCAGTAGAGCATCCCCAGGTGGACGCGGAGCGTGTGGGCGAGATCCTCCCGTTCCGGGATGCCCTCATACATCTTTAGCGAGGCCGTCAGCCGGGTCTCCGCCTCGTCGAAGTCGCCGGCGAAGAACGCCTTCAGCCCCATGACGTCGGCCGTGAACGCGCCGGTGGTCGCGTCGTCCGCGGTCAGGTTGACGGTGCTGGCCTCGGTCAGCGCCCTGTCGGCGGACTCGCGGTCACCCTGCAACGTCTGGACGAGGCCCAGGTTGACGAGCATCCGCCCCCGGGTGGCCGTCGGCGCCGTCTCGCGTTCGAGGATGCGGTTCAGCCACATCCGGTGCTCGCGCACCGAGAATCCGCACGACCACAGAAACCAGGCGCGCGAGACCATGTCGGCGGCCATCCGCACTTCGTCGTCGCCGGACGAATCCAGCAGTGCCGCGTGCAGCGCCGACCGGATGTTGGCGTGGTTACGACGCAGCTTCTCGGCGCCGGTGCGTTGATCGGCACTGAACCAGGTGTCCGCCGTCGTGGTCACCAGCCGCGTGCACCAGCGCAGGTGCCGCAGCGTCAGAGTGTCCATCTCCGAGGCCGTCAGCTTGCTGTTCCCGTATTCGCGGATCGACTCGAGCATCCGGAACCGCACGTGCGTGCCGCCCTCTTCGCGGTGCAGGATCGATTTGCCGACGAGTGCCGAGATGCCGTCGAGCACGGTGTCGGCCGGGACGTCGTCGTCGCTGCAGACCTCCTCGGCCATGCCGAGGTCGAATCCGCCGGCGAACACCGAGGCACGCGACCAGAGGAGTTGCTGTTCGCGGGTGCAGAGTTCGTAGCTCCAGTCCATCGTCGCCTGGAGGCTGCGATGACGCTGCGGTCCGGTGCGGTTGCCGGTGGTGAGGAGGTTGAGTCGGTGATCGAGCCGGTCCGCCAGCTCGTGCACCGACAGCACGGGCAGTCGCGCGCAGGCCAATTCGATGGCGAGCGGGAGGCCGTCGAGGCGATCGCACACGCGCATCACCGCGTCGCGGTTCTCCTCGGTCAGCTCGAATTTCGAGAGCACGGAGGCGGCCCGGTTCACGAACAGTTCCACGGCACTTCCCGTCCCACGCGCCGGGGTGGTCGACTCCGTTCCGTTGACCGTGGGCAACGGGGAGAGCGGGAAGACGAATTCGTCCGGAACCGAGAGTATCTCGCGGCTGGTGGTGACGATGCGCAGTTCCGTCGTGGAGCGCAGCAGCACCGACACCAGTTGCGCGCATTCGTCGAGGAGGTGCTCACAGTTGTCGAGGATCAGCAGCATCCGCCGCGTCCGGAGGTACTCGATGATCGTGTTCTCCGTGGGGCTGGCGTGCATGTCGCGGTTGGCCAGGGCGAGCCCGTCAACGACGGTCTGGGTCAGGAGGTCGGGGCTGCGCAGCGCGGCGAGTTCGATCACGCGCACCCCGTCCGGGAAGGCGCGGCGGTATTCGACGGCGGCGTGGATCGCCAGGCGGGTCTTGCCCATTCCGCCCGGGCCGGTGATCGTCACGAGCCGGTGGTCGCCGAGCAGTCTCCGCAGTTCCAGCAGTTCGGTTCGACGCCCCACGAAGCTCGTTCCGTAGACCGGCACCGACGGGACCGCGGACACCGTCTCGACGGGGCTGTCGGGGGACTCGCCGGCCGCCCGTTCCTCGCGGATGCTGGTGACCCGACGGGCCAGGGTGGTCCGCGACTTGCCCCATTGGATCCGTCGGGCGATCTCGACGATCGCGATGTCGGGGTCGTCGGCGATCAGCTCCCGGATGACCGAATCGACGGGGTCCACGACGGAGCCGCGTCGACTGCGGTGGTCGCTGGGCGGCTCGTCGAGAGTCAGCGCGCGGCGCACCGTGTTGCGCGACATTCCGAGCTGCACGGCGATGTGCTTGATGGGAGATCCTTGCCGGTGGAGCCGGCGAATCTCGTCCCACTCGTCAGCGTTCACAAGGTCCCTTCTGGGCTCGAAACCGGTCGGCCAACCTCCCGGTAATTGAGATCTGGATCACCTTGGTCGCTGGCCGTGCCCCCTGTCAACTATCGGGGGTCAAGATGTGTCACCGCAACCGTGCGCTCAACGCGACCGATCCCCGACCGCACACCGGAAGAGGCCATTTACCTGCACGAATCCCGGCCGTCGCGCCCGATTGCGCGTGACCGTAGCGAACCACGTAACTGGACGGTTCCGCCGCACTCCCGCACCGGGCAGGGTGATGCACACCACAGAACGACCCGTGGTGCTGACATACCCGAAGCGACGATGGAGTCCGCATGACCAACAGCAATGCCGCAGCTTTGAAGGCCGCTTTCGCCGCCGCCGACGAGGGGAACCCGGTTCCGCTCGTGGAGCTGTACTCGGACGAGATGACGTGGGCCGGTTTCACCCTCGAGGGGACGCTGCGCCTCTACACCAAGGCCGAGTTCCTCGAGGCGTTCGGCGTCCTGGCGAAGCTCGACGAGTCCCGCAACGAGGTGGTCTCCGTCGACGTGGTCGGTGACGACCTGGTGACCGCCAACGTCCGGGCGTACCGCCGCCTCGGGGAGCTCGAACTCGACACCACGATCGTGATGACGCACCGCTTCGAGGACGGCAAGGTCACCCGCGGCACCGACATGTGCTCGGCGACGTTCGAGGAGTTCTGGGCCAAGACCGGGCTGTCGGTCTAGCTGCTGTCCGGTCGCCGCGGCAGCGCGGCGGCCGGCAGCTCTCCCTCCACCCTGAGACTGAAGAAGGTACCGATGCGCACCACCACCGAACCCCACCTCACCGCCACCACCCCCGAAGACATCGCCGACGCCTACCGCACCGTCCTCGGAAAATTCTGCACCGGCGTCGTCGCCGTCACCGCACTCGATCCCACCGGAAACCCCGTCGGACTCACCGTCGGCTCCTTCAGCTCCGTCTCCCTCGACCCCGCCCTCGTCGCCTTCTTCGTCGCACACACCTCCACCACCTTCCCCACCATCGCCGCCTCCGGCCGCTTCTGCGCCAACATCCTCGCCGCCGACCAACACCACCTCGGCCGCACCTTCGCCCGCAGCGGCACCGACAAATTCGCCGGCATCGACTGGACCCCCGCCACCACCGGATCCCCCCGCCTCACCGGCGCCCACGCCTGGATCGACTGCCACATCCACCTCGTCCAACCCGTCGGCGACCACCACCTCGTCGTCGGCCGCATCGTCGAACTCGGCGCTACCAACACCCCCGACCCCCTGCTCTTCTACACCTCCACCTTCCACCACCTCACCCCCACGAGCCCCGCATGACCACCGCCCACCCGCTCCGGTCGATCATCCGCTGCGCCGACGCCACCATCCCCACCGACCACGGCCCCTTCACCGCCATCGCCTACCGCTCCGCCACCGGCATCGAACACCTCGCCATGGTCTTCGGCGACCCCGCCGGCACCACCGCCCTCACCCGCGTGCACAGCGAATGTCTCACCGGCGACGTCCTCGGCTCGAGGCGCTGCGACTGCGGCCCCCAACGCACCGCCGCACTCGAGCGCATCGCCCACACCGGCGCCGGCGTCCTGCTGTACCTACGCGGCCACGAAGGACGCGGCATCGGACTCGCCGCGAAAATCGCCGCCTACCACCTCCAAGACCACCTCGGTCTCGACACCGTCGACGCCAACCTGCACCTCGGGCTGCCCGTCGACGCCCGCGACTACACCGACGCCGCCGCCATCCTCCACGACCTGCGCATCGACTCCATCGACCTGCTCAGCAACAACCCCGCCAAAGCCGCCGGCCTCACCGCGGCCGGCATCACCGTCGCCCACATTTCGCCCCTCGAGATCACGCCGAACGACCACAACACGAATTACCTCGCCACCAAGCGGGATCGCCTCGGCCACAAGCTCACTCATTCACAGGAGAACCCATGGAACGCGCCGCTCTGAGTCACATGTTCGAGAAGATCTCGATTCTGCACTCCACCGAGCACTGGGCAGAGACCTGCGACGACCTCACCGAGGTGTTCGGACCTGCCGGGTTCAGCGACGGACGGGCGTGGGCGCAGTTCTCCACCGATGCAACGACATTGTGCCTGTCCGACGAGACCGAAGTGCCGCCGTGGTGCCTACTCGGGAAGACGCAGGACATCGCCGCGGCCGCGGCGCTCGCGCGGGAGGCGGGATGGGATGTCGGCGAGCCGGCCGTCGGCGGTCACGAGTGCCGGGTGACGCTTCGCTCGCCCCGCGGGCTGACGGTCATCGCCTACTCGCCGCTCACGCCGTAGGTCGCCGGTCTCGCCGACGGACGCTGGCCTCGCCGGAGCACGCACGCGGTCAGTGACGCACGGTTGCGGAGACCGGTGGTCTCGAAGATTCGGCTCACATACTTCTTGATGGTGTAGTCGGACAGCGAGAGCACCCCGGCGATTTCGCTGTTGCTCAGGCCGTCGCTCACCAATTCGGCCACCTGCATCTGGCGCGGAGTGAGGCTGCTCAGGGGATCGACGCTGCCGACGTCCCCCGCCATGCGTATCGACCTGCTCTGGGCGCGGAGTTGGCGAGCGAGAACCTGCACCGCCAGCGTCTCACTCGCATCCCAGCGCCGGTCACGATCGAACAGGCCGACCAGCGCTTCACCGTCGGCGAGCCGCAGGTGCAGCGCCGATGCCGTTCCCATCCCGTGCGGGTGCAGGTAGTCCTCGACGTAGGAGCGTTGCGGTCCGGGCAGCGCATGCAGGTGGTCGAGGGAGATGAATCCGGTGTCGGTCAGCGAGCGGCGTGCCTCGGGGAGCGCGAAGATGTCCTTGTCGCGCCACCTGGCGTGATATTCGTGCAGCAACGGCGAGGCGGCACCCGTCAGCAGCGGTGCCGGATCGGCGAAGATGTCGGCGTAGGTGGGTCCGAAGAAGAACGTGACGTCGCGGACCCGGAACACCGTCGCGATGGATTCCACGACGGTCCGTCTGTAGTCCGCGGCGTCGTCGACTGCGTCGCCGCACAGCTCGAGCACCTCGAGGATCCCGTGCAGCTGCGATCGGGACAGCGCGTCCTTCCAGGTCTCGGTACCCATGTTCGCCTCCGATCCCAGGTGAGTGGCAAAGCGTCCGCCAGGACACTTTGCCACTCACGTGCACGTCACGCCACGACGGTGGACCGGCGGGCAGTCGTCGGCTGGACGCCGGGCGACGAGTACTTCCGCACGATCGCGAGGAGGCAGAGCAGCCCGACCGCGCCCGCACCGGCGAGGAAGGCACCGACCCGCCAGGCGTTGGACGCGTCGCCGTTGATGAGCAGCACCATGACCATCGGTGAGAAGCCGCCGATGATGGCCGAGATCTGGTAGCCGAGGGACGCTCCGGAGAACCGGATCTCGGGCGGGAACAGTTCCGCGAACAGTGTTCCCTGCGTTCCGGTCTGGAAGGACATCACGATCACGGCGCCGAAGACGGCGAGCGCGAACGGCCACAGGGCACCCTGGCTCGAGTGTCCGATCATGAGCCACATGGGGATTCCCCACAGCAGCATTCCGGCGGTGCCGATACCGAAGATCAGCTTGCGGCCGTAGAGGTCGGAG
This sequence comes from Rhodococcus sp. (in: high G+C Gram-positive bacteria), assembly GCA_039206675.1. Taxonomy (GTDB): domain Bacteria; phylum Actinomycetota; class Actinomycetes; order Mycobacteriales; family Mycobacteriaceae; genus Rhodococcus_F. The sequence continues at coordinate 5,996 of JBCEBZ010000200.1, forward strand.
AGGTATCCGGCCAGCGGGACGAGCGGAATCATCAGCACGCAGGCGGCGAGGATGAATCCGAGGACGGTCGAGCGTTCGATCCCGAGGTACGTGGTGGCGAACTGCACGGAACCGGTGATCATCGTGTAGAAGAAGATGACGCCGATGGCGTTCGCGCCGGCCGCGGTGAGTACGGTGCCGGGGTTTTTGCGCAGCACCTGCAGGATCGGCGACTTCCGGACCACCGGCGCCTCGGCCAGCTTCTTCGACAGTTCCTGGAATTCGGGTGTCTCCTCCAGGTAGCGGTGGATGACGAAGGCGACGGGGAGCATCACCAGGCTGATCCAGAACGGGATCCGCCACGCCCAGGCGAGGAACGACTCGGAGTCGAATGCCGCTGTGATGACCAGGAACACGACGTTGCCGAGCACGACGCCGATGGGCACGCCGAGCTGCGCGAAGCTGCCGTAGAACCCGCGACGCCCGGCGGGTGCGTTCTCGGTGGCGAGGAGGACGGCACCACCCCACTGCGCACCGACGGCGAGACCCTGGCAGATCCGCAGGGTCACAAGAATGGTCGGTGCCAGCCACACGAGTTGGGTGTTGGGGACCAGGCCGATCAGCGAGGTCGCGACGGCCATCATCACGATGGCCGCGACCAGTACCGGTTTACGCCCCACCTTGTCGCCGAAGTGGCCGGCGAGTACGCCGCCGACGGGCCGGGCGATGAAGCCGACGGCGACGGTCGCGAACGAGTTGAGCGCGGCGACGACCTGGCTGTCGGTGGCGAAGAACGTGGTGTTGAAGACGAGCGCGGCGGCGGTGGCGTAGATGAAGAAGTCGTACCACTCGAGCGACGTCGAGATGGCGGCGGCGAAGGAGGCCCGCGCGGCCCGGGGCTTTCCCGCGCGACGTGAGTCGGAATCGGTGGGCATGGTGGTCTCCTGCTCAGTCTTGGGCAATGGAACCGAATGTGTCTCGGAGGACTCGTTTGAGGATCTTGCCGCTCGGGTTCTTCGGCAGGGAGTCGGCGACGACGACGTATTTGGGCACCTTGTACCCGGCGAGCCGTCCGCGGCAGTGTTCCACCACGTCCTTCTCGTCGAGTTCGACGCCGGCGACGGGAACCACCACTGCCGCAACCGCTTCGATCCACCGGGGGTGCGGCACCGCGAACACCGCGGCCTCCGCGACGCCGTCGAGTTCGTACAGCGCTTCCTCGACCTCCCGGGTCGCGACGTTCTCCCCGCCGGTCTTGATCATGTCCTTCTTACGGTCGACCACCCACAGGTAGCCGTCGTCGTCGAGGTAACCGAGGTCGCCGGAGTGGAACCAACCGCCGGCGAACGCTTCCGCCGTCTTCTCGGGCTGCCCGAGGTAGCCGACGGTGGCGTGCGGGCTGCGGTGCACGATCTCGCCGACCTCGCCGGCCGGCAGCGGCTCGTTCCGGTCGTCGACGATGCGTGTCTCCACGTTCAGTGCCGGCTTCCCCGCCGAACCGCCCCGCGACTCCTGATCCTCCGGACCGAGAGCCGTTGCGAGTGACGCCATTTCCGTCTGTCCGTAGAAGTTCCACAACCGGATGCCGGGCAATGCCCGCTTCATGTCGCGCAGAACCTCCACTGGCAGCGGGGAGGCGCCGTAGTAGCCCTTCTGCAGCGACCGCAGGTCGGCACCCTCGAAGTCGGGCGACTGCAACAGGGAGATCCACACCGTCGGCGGGCAGAACAGGTTGGTCACCCGCTCGGTCTCGATGGTGCGGAGCAGCACCCGCGGGTCGGGCCCGTCGACGATGATGCTCGTCGCCCCGAGATAGATGTCGGTGCTGAGGAAGTTGTCGAGCTGAGCGCAGTGGTACAGCGGCAACGCGTGCACCTCCACGTCGTCGCTGCTCATGCCGCCGGTGACGATGCAGCTGATGTACTGCCACATCAGAGACCGGCTGGTGAGCATCGCCCCCTTGGGCCGCGACTCGGTGCCCGACGTGTACATGATGCGGACGACGTCGTCGTCGGCGACGAATACCTCCGGCGCCGAATCGTATTCGCCGTGCGTCCAGCCGGCCACCGAGCGCCAGCCGTCCGGAACCGCGCCGCCGCTCAGCGGGATCGCCGCCCGCAACCGGACGGTTCCCTTCGATTCCGCGAGCGCCGTCTCGGCGACGGGCACCAGCGCGTCCTCGACGACGAACGCGTCGGCCGCGCAGTCGTCGAGGATGTATCCGATCTCCCCGCCGGTCAGCATGAAGTTGATCGGGACGAGAACCACACCGAGCCGGGCGGTCGCGAAGTTCAGCACCGGGTACTGCCAGCAGTTGTGCGACAGCAGCGCGACCCGGTCACCGGGGCGAAGGCCCTCGGCGTGCAGCGCCGCCGCCACCCGGTCGATGACGGCATCGAACTCGGCGAACGTCAACCGCACGTCGCGGTGCACGACGGCGAGCTTGTCCGGGAACCGCGCCGCCGACCGCCGCGGAATGTCGCCGATACTCTGCTGCCGGGCGCGCGTCGTGTCCTCGTTCACCCGCGGACTTCTTTCAGTACCGGGGTGGCCGCGAACTCGGCGCGGGCCAGGGAGCGGCGGTGCACCTGGTCGGGACCGTCCGCGATCTGCAGGAACCGGGCCTGCGCATACAGCACCGGAAGGATGGTGTCCTCCGACAGTCCGGCGCCGCCGAAGATCTGCATCGCGTCGTCGACGATCTGCTTGACCGTGAGCGGGACCATCACCTTGGCGGCGGCGATGTCGTGGCGGGCCGCCTTGGCGCCCTCGACGTCCATCCGCCAGGCGGCCTTGAGCACCAGCAGCCGGGCGGCGTCGAGGTGGATGCGCGCGTCGGCGACGGTGGCCTGCACGACACCCTCGTCCGCGAGCGGCTTGCCGAACGCGACCCGGGTTCGGGCGCGCTGCGTCATCAACGCGATCGCCCGCTCCGCCATGCCGATCAGCCGCATGCAGTGGTGGATGCGCCCCGGACCGAGGCGGGCCTGCGCGACCGCGAAGCCCTTGCCGCGCGGTCCGAGCAGATTCGCCTTGGGGACGCGGACCTTGTCGAAGACGATCTCGCCGTGTCCGCCCTCGTGGCGGTCGGTGAAGCCGAGCACCTTGGTGGAGCGGACGATGTTCACGCCCGGTGTGTCCATGGGCACGAGGACGATGCTGTGCCGGCTGCCGACCGGGGCGTCGGGGTCGGTGACGCCCATGACCATGGCCACCCGGCAGTCGTCGCGCAACGCCGCGGTGGACCACCACTTGCGGCCGGTCAGCACCCAGTTTTCGCCGTCGTCGGCGATCTCGAGCCGGACGTTGCCGGCGTCCGAGCTGGCGACGTCCGGTTCGGTCATCGAGAAGCACGACCGGAATTCGCCCGCGAGAAGGGGTTCGAGCCATTGCGACTTCTGCTCGTCGGTGCCGTAGAGGTGCAGCAGTTCCATGTTGCCGCTGTCCGGCGGGTTGCAGTTGAACGCCTCGGGGGCGATCAACGGGCTCCAGCCGGTGAGTTCGGCGAGCGGCGCGTACTCGAGGTTGGTCAGGCCCGCACCCTCGCGGGCGGGGAGGAAGAGGTTCCACAGGCCCTCCCGCTTGGCAGCGGCCTTCAGGTCGGCCACGATCGGCGGCGCACCCCAGTGGTCCGGTTTGGACGCGAGCTGTTCCTCGGCGATCTGCTCGGCGGGCAGCACCCGCTCCTGCATGAACTTCGTCAGCTTCGCCTGCAGTTCCAGCACTTTCGGGCTGTAGTCGAATTCCACTGTGAGTGGCTCCAATCTGTTTCGGTGATGCCGCGGTCAGCGGCGAAGCTCGGACACGGCCGACGCCGCGGCGAGGTCGAGCGCGCGCTGCAACAGCGGGCCGACCATGTCGCCGACGTCGTCGAAACCGCCACCGACGGTGTCGCCCTGCGCGTGCCGGGCGTTGATGCCCTCGAGGATGACGGCGATCTTGAAATCGGCGAACACCGTGTACCAGTCGATGTCGGGGATGTCGATGCCTCGCTGCGTGGCGTAGCGGTCGAGAAGTTCGGCGCGGGTGGGGAATCCGTCGAGTCGCGCGAGACCCTTGGTCACCGGGTTGTCGACGGCGCCGGGCTGGTCCCAGAAGCTCAGCATGATCCCGACGTCCGCGAGGGTGTCGCCGAGGGTGGCCATCTCCCAGTCCAGCACCGCGACGATCCTCCCGGCGTCGTCATGGGACGCGAGCACGTTGTCGAGTTTGACGTCGCCGTGCACGATGCCCGGAAAATGGGAGGTGGGCAGCGCGCGGCGCAACTTGTCGAGCAGCACGGGCACCTCGGGCCGATCGGCGGTCCGCGAGGCCTCCCACTGCCGGGACCAGCGGTCGAGTTGACGAGCGAGGTAGCCGTCGGGGCGGCCGAAGGAACCCAGCCCGACAGCGTCCGGATCCACTCCGTGCAGGTCCGCGAGGGTGTCGGCGAGGGCCAACCCGAGGCGTCGACGGTCGCCGGGGGTCAGCGACGTCGCCTGCTCGACCGTCCCGACGGGCCTCCCGTCCACCAGTTCCATGAGGTAGAACGGCGCGCCGAGTACGGCCTTGTCCTCGCACAGCAGCACCGCGTCGGGCACGGGGACGGCGGTTCCCGCCAGTCCCCTGATCACGGTGAACTCGCGCTTCATGTCGTGGGCGCTCGGCAGGACGTGCCCGTACGGGGGGCGCCGCAGGACCCACGTCCGGTCGGCGTCGGCGACCCGGTACGTGGGATTCGAGCGGCCACCGCTGATCAGCCCCGCCGACAACTCCCCCTGCACACCCCCGTCGAGAGCGGTGTCGAGGTAGGCGGCGAGGGCGGTGAGGTCGACGCCTGCCGAATCCTCCCGGTCCGCGTCGGTGTCCGCTTCGGCGTGGGACGTCGTCATCCGCTGCGTCCTTTCGAGATCTGAAGTACAGCCAAACGCTCGTTCGGCTGCTGCCCATCATCGACCGAGCGGGCCCCCGAAGTCAATATGCCGATACGCTGCGGATGAAGGCGAGACCATGCCGTTCGGGAATCGCCGATCGAACCACTTGCCAATCGATCGTTCGCTTGCCATGATCCATCCGAAGTGATGCACGTCTCATCCGCCTCCGAAAGGTCAGGACACCTATGACGGACCAGTTGACCGGGTCTGCAGCCACCACCGAATGGCGGACCGAAGACCGCGTCCGTGCGCGCCGCGCCGCGGTCGCGGGCGGGGTGGGCACGCTGATCGAGTACTACGACTTCAGCCTGTACGGCTATCTCGCGATCGTGATGGCCCCGCTGTTCTTCCCCAGCAGCGACCCCGCCACGGCGCTGCTGTCCGCACTCGCCGTGTTCGGCACCGCGTACCTCATGCGGCCGCTCGGCGGCATCGTGTTCGGGCACATCGGCGACCGATTCGGCCGGAAGAAGGCCCTCCTCGCGACGCTCGTCTGCATGGGCCTCGGCAGCATGGCGATGGGATTCCTGCCCACCCACGCGCAGGCGGGGATCTGGGCCACCGTGCTCCTCGTCCTCGTCCGGATGATCCAGGGATTCTCGGCCGGCGGTGAGGTCGGCGGTTCCGCCACGTTCATCTCCGAATCCGCGCCGCGGCATCTCAAGGCCACGTACGGCGCGTTCACCCCGCTCGGCTCCACGATGGGATTCGCGATGGCCGCCGCGGTCGCGGGTACCGTGTCCGCGCTCACCACCGAGGCGCAACTCGAGAGCTGGGGATGGCGAATCCCGTTCCTGCTCGCGTTGCCGCTGACACTGCTCTGCCTGTGGGCCCGCACCCGGGTCGAGGAGACCCACGGCGACGACGCCGATTCCGGGCCTGCCCAGGCGCCCGTGGTCGCCGTCTTCCGGCGCCAGCCGCTCGCCCTCCTGCAGTCGGTCGGAATCAGTCTGGCGTGCAACGGAACCGCCTACATCGGCCTCACGTACATGAGTATTCACCTGATGAAGAGCCTCGGCTACGAACGCACCCCGGTCTACTGGATCGCGACCGCCGTCATCGGAATCGTCGCGCTCGCGATGCCACTCGGCGGGATCGTCGCCGACCGGATCGGGCGCGTGCGATTCACCGTGATCAGCCTCGCCGGATTCGCGATCGTCACCTACCCGGCGATGGCCGTCATGCACCACAGCCTGTGGATCGCCGCGATCGCCTACCTGCTGATCATGGTCAACACCGTCGGCGCCCAGGTCGGCTCGTACACGCTGATGCCGCTGCTGTTCGACAAGGACGTCCGCTTCACCGGCGTCGCCATGGGATGGAACCTCGGCGTCGTCATCGCCGGCGGCACCGCCCCCTTCGTCGCCGTCTGGCTCGTGGAGAAGACCGGAAACGTCCAATCCCCCGCCATTTTCGTGATCGTGGCGGCGGTCGTCGGACTGATCTCCGTGGCCGGCGTGGCACGCCGGTCCAAGGTCGCGCAGGAGCAACTCGGCTGAACAGATTCACCACCCGCGATCCGTCACGAATTGGAGTAACCATGTATCCCGGCGCGCATGCTGCCACCACACCCGACAAGCCCGCCGTGATCATGGCCGGCACCGGGCAGACCGTCACCTTCGCCGAACTGGAGTCCCGCTCGGTCCGCATCGCACGACACCTGCGAGCGCTCGGCCTGCGCCGCGGCGATCACGTCGCCGTGCTGGCCACGAACACTCCCGCGATCTTCGACGTCTACTGGGCTGCCATGCGTTCCGGGCTCTACCTCACGATGGTGAACTGGCACCTCACGCCACCCGAGATCGCCTACATCGTCGAGGATTGCGGCGCCCGGGCCGTGATCGTCGACGCCGCACTCGACGCCGTAGCGCGCGAACTCCCCGCCCTCACCCCCGGCGTCGAGCACCGGCTGGTGTTCGGGGGAACGATTCCCGCCCACGGCTCGCTCGACGAGGCCGCGGCCGCGGAGTCCGACGTCCCGCTGCCCGACCAGCCGCGCGGGGCCGACATGCTGTACTCCTCCGGCACCACCGGCCGCCCGAAGGGCATCAAACCGGAGTTGCCCGCACGGCAGATCCAGGACCCGGGCGACACCATGACCGGGATGAACGCGACGGTGTGGGGCGTCACGCCGGACACCGTCTACCTGTCACCCGCCCCGCTGTATCACGCGGCGCCGCTCCGCACCTGCGCGTCGGTGCAGGCCCTGGGCGGCACGGTCGTCGTGATGGACCGCTTCGACGCCGAGACGGCGCTCGCGCACATCGAAAAGTTCCGCGTCACCTACAGCCAGTGGGTGCCCACGATGTTCGTCCGCATGCTGAAGCTGCCCCGGGACGTGCGGGAGCGGTACGACGTGTCCAGTCTGCGCGTCGCCGTGCACGCCGCCGCCCCGTGCCCGGTGGAGGTGAAGCGGCAGATGATCGACTGGTGGGGTCCGATCCTGTCGGAGTACTACTCCTCCACCGAACTCAACGGCATGACCCTGGTGAACTCGGACGAGTGGCTCCGCAAACCCGGAACGGTCGGCCGGGCGGCCCTCGGGGTCGCCCACATCTGCGGCGACGACGGCGCCGACCTGGCACCCGGCGAGGTCGGCACCCTGTACTTCGAGCGGGACACCCTGCCGTTCGAGTACCACAACGCGCCGGCGAAGACCCGGGACGCGCAGCACCCGCAGCACCCGACCTGGACCACCACCGGCGACGTCGGGTACCTCGACGAGGACGGGTACCTGTTCCTCACCGACCGGAAGTCGTTCATGATCATCTCCGGCGGCGTCAACATCTACCCGCAGGAGATCGAGAACACCCTCACCGAGCACCCGGCCGTCCTCGACGTCGCGGTGATCGGGATCCCGGACGAGGAGATGGGTGAAACGGTGCTCGCCGTCGTGCAGACGGTTCCCGGCGTGACCGGCGACGACGCACTGGCCGCCGAATTGCTGGGTCACGTCCGGGAACGACTCGCCCGGTTCAAGGTGCCGCGGAATCTCGTGTTCAGCGACGACCTGCCCCGCACCCCCACCGGCAAACTGGTCAAGGGCACTCTCCGCGAGCGTTACTCCGCGGGTGTGACCGCCTGAGCCGTCGTCCGCCTGCGGTCGAGGAGGACCGCGATGGTGAGGACGATCAGCCCGGCGACGCCGAGCAGGGCGCCGACCGCGGCCGGGGCGGTGTAGCCGTACCCGGCCGCGATCACGACGCCGCCGATCCAGGCACCACCGGCGTTGGCGAGGTTGAACGCCCCGTGGATCAGCGTCGACGCGAGCGTCTTCGCGTCGCCCGCCGCGTCCATCAGCCGCGACTGGACGGCCGGGAAGATCGCGGTCACCGCCATGCCGATGAAGAACAGCACGATCAGCGACGTCACCGGGTTGCGGGCGGCGGCGACGAACAGCGCGAGCACCGCGATCAGGGCGATCATGCACCCGAACAACCCGGGAACCACCGCGTTGTCGGCGATTCGTCCGCCCACGACGTTGCCGAGGATCATTCCCGTACCGAACAGCATCAACGCCACCGGGACCATCGTCTGCGGCAACCCGGAGACCTCGGTGAGCGTCGAACTGATGTAGGTGTACACGGCGAACGAGCCCCCGAATCCGACGGTCGCGAAGATCAGCGTCATCCACACCTGCACCCGGCTCAGCGCGCCGAGTTCGGCCACCGGGTTGCTCACGTGCACCCCGGCCAGCGGCGGAACGAGACGAGCCAGCGCCACCAGCGTCACGACGCCGATGATCACGACGAGCACGAACGCGGACCGCCAGCCGAGGATCTGACCGAAGAACGCCGTCGCCGGCACCCCGACCACGTTCGCGACCGACAGGCCCATCATCACCGTCGCGACCGCCTTGGCTCGCTTGCCCGGCTCGGCGAGGTGTGCGGCGACCAACGCCGCGACGCCGAAGTACGCGCCGTGCGGCAGTCCGGCGAGGAACCGGGCCGCCAGCAGCGACTCGTACCCCGGTGCGAGAGCCGTCGCGAGATTGCCGAGAACGAACGTGGCCATCAACGCGATGAGCAGGGTGCGACGTTCGACGCGGGCGGCCAGTGCCGCGATCGTCGGCGCGCCGACGACGACGCCGAGCGCGTACGCCGACACGAAGTGCCCGGCCACCGGCTCCGACACCCCGGTGCCCGCCGCCATCGCCGGCAACAGTCCCATGGACGCGAATTCCGTTGTGCCGATACCGAACCCGCCGAGCGCCAACGCCAGCATCGCGCCCCGCCGACTCGGTGACGGAATCCGCGGACGCAGAGAAGGACGAGTGGCGACCGCGGGTTCGGTGAGTGCAACGGAGGGCGGCGTCATGGCAGCAGGACTCCCATCGGGGCTGATCGTAGGTGCGGCGAGCACGGGTCGTTGGACTCACCTGAGGAAATGCCGGGCCGAGATCGTGGCAAACCGGCTCGTACCAGTATGGGCGAGGCCGCAAGTGAATTAACAATCGAGGCGGGCGTGATTCCACTCACCGGGTCCCGAGAGCGGTGCATCGCCATGACGTGGGCCGATGCACCGGAGTAGAGCGATCTACGTCACGTGATGTGCTGGAGGATCACCGTGTGGACGTGGTGGGCCTTGTCCATGCCGCGGAAGTCGGCCTCGTACGTGGTCTGGGCGACGTCGACGGCGATGCTGCTGGAGGAGAAGAACTGGCCGGCCCACGACTTGTTGCTGAGGAACGACACCGACCGGATGTTCTTGTACGGGATGGACGTGATCGCGGTGCGCTTCCCGACGAAACTCTTGTCCTGAATGACGACGCGCAGGTTCGTGATCCCGAGGAAGCCGGTGCCCGCGCCGATGCAGTCGTACACGGCGATGATCGTCTCACCGGGAAGAATCCCCTGCTGGACCTGCTTCAGCTGTTCCGACTTGTCGAAGATCGGATCGGTCACGGCTCCTCCTTCGACGTCGGTGCGGTCTCGTCCATCGTCCCAGAAAGTTCGTCGAACGTGACGTGGATTCCCTCGTGCGGAACCGCGCGCTGCGCCTTCGCCTGGTCGGTGAACGTCCGCTTGTCGCCGTCCGCGAGTTCGGCCTTGTCGGTGAACGGCACGAGCAGCGCCCGCGGATGCAGCCTGTCGACGCGGACGACGTTGATCTCCACGCACACCACGACCGCCGCGGCGGCCAGGAAGAGGAACGCCAGCAGTCCGAGCACGACGGCGAACACCCCGTTCGTCACCGACGCCGTACTCACCACCTTGCTCACGTAGTACGCGCCGAACGACTGGAGCACCTGCCACAACACGGCTGCCGCGACGGCGCCGGGCGCGACGTCCGCGACCGACAGCGGCCGGGCGGTGGCGAGCCGGAACGCGAGGACGAAGATCACGGAATTGATCGTGATCGCGGCGAGCATCAGGAGCACGCTGAACGATCCGGACAGGTGCGTCGCCGCGCCGACCGCGGCGACCGCGGCCGTGCCCAGGACGGCGAGCCCGATCGTGCCGAGCAGCAGCAGACCCCGCAGGCGGCCGCGGACCGGGTCGGGCCGCTTGTGCCGGGGAACCGACCACGCCGTGTTCATCGCGTTCTGACAGGCCAGCGCCACGCCGAGGCCGCCGTAGATGGCGCCGACCAGCCCGATCACCAGGCCCGTCACCCCGCCGCCGATCCGGTGCGGGTCGGCCAGGTCGGCGCCGATCACCGGGAACTGGCTCAGCGCCGAGTCGATGATGTCCTGCTGCAGGTCGGGGCGCCCGGACAGCACGAAGCCGAGCACCGTGGACAGCAGAAGCAGCAGGGGAAACAGGGAGATGAACCCGTAGTACGCGATCAACGCCGCGAGATACACGCCCTGATCGTCGAGGAACTTGTACGTGACGGCGATCGGGAATCCCATCGCCGGGTACTTCTGCTGGAGAGCGTCGAGACGCCAGGCGAACTTCATGGTGCTCGGACGACCGGTTTCACCATCGCGAGGGCCAGGTCGGCGTAGCGCCCGGCGAGCTCCTCGGGCGTCATCGGGCCGTCGGCGTGCCACCACGTGCACACCGACTGGCCCATGTTGATGATGCCGCGGACGGCGTCCCTCGGGTACTCCGTCCCGAAGTCGCCCTCCTCGACGCCCCGCTCGATGACGTCGCGGAACAGGTGCTCCTGCTCGTCGCGGAGAGCGACGACGAGCCGACGGCCGGCGTCGTCGAGGCTGCGGATCTCGGTGGCTCCGACCATCGCGTCCCGTTGCCGGGTGGTGTGGAACATGACCCAGGCCCGCACCAGCGACTGCAACTGGTCTGCGGGGGCGCCGCCCGAACGCAGCAGCGCGCCGCGGGTCATCGCGATGGCGTCGTGCAGTGCGCGCACCATGATGTCCTGCAGGATCTCCTGCTTCGACGCGAAGTGGTGGTAGATCGACGCGACGGTGATGTCGGCGCCGCGCGCGATGTCGCGCATGGACGTGCCGTGATAGCCGCGTTCGTTCATGTTGGCGACCGCGGAGTCGAGGATCACCTGCCGCCCGGTCCCCGTGCTCGCAGCGGCCACCTTTGCAGCGCACATCCCTGGTACTCCGTCCCCGCTCCGATCGTCACACGACCACACCAGAGTAGTGGGTCCCGTCACAGATTCTGCTCTAGCGATCGTTCGGTAGCGATGTCATGCTGGTGCGATGGATCACATCGGACTCGACGTCGCCGACGGCATCGCGACGATCACCCTGAACCGGCCCGACCAGCTCAACGCGTTCACCACCACGATGGAGAACGAGCTGATCGCCGCGTACGACCAGCTCGACGCGGACGACGCCGTCCGGGCGATCGTGCTCACCGGAGCCGGACGAGCGTTCTGCGCGGGCGCAGACCTGTCCGCGGGCGCCGACACGTTCGGGCAGTGGCAGGGCGAGGACGAGTCCGGTGACACCCGCCGTGACGGTGGCGGCCGCGTGGTGCTCCGCATGTTCGAATCGCGCAAGCCGATCATCGCCGCCATCAACGGACCGGCCGTGGGCGTGGGCATCACGATGACCCTCGCCGCCGACTTCCGCCTCGCCGCCGACGACGCCCGCATCGGATTCGTGTTCAACCGTCGCGGCATCGTCCCCGAATCCTGTTCCACCTGGTTCCTCCCGCGCCTCGTCCCCCTGCAGACGGCCCTCGACTGGGTGTACTCCGGCCGGGTGTTCCCCGCCTCGGAGGCTCTCGACGCCGGCCTCGTGTACAAGCTGTTCCCGCGCGAGTCCCTGCTCGACGAGGCCTACGCGCTGGCCCGGAGCCTGACCGAGCACTCCGCCCCCGTCTCCGTGGCGCTGTCCCGGCAGATGATGTGGCGGGCGCTCGGCGCCGAGCATCCGATGATCGCGCACCGCGTCGAGACCCGGGGCATCAACGTCCGCGGGATCGGGCCGGACGCGAAGGAGGGCATCTCCGCTTTCCTGGAGAAGCGCCCCGCCGTCTTCCCCGACAGCGTGCGCGACGACCTGCCGGACGTGTTCGGCGACGACCTCCCGATCCCGGCGTTCCGCGGATGACCGCCGCACAGCCGGCCCCGCCCGCCGTCGTCGAAGCCTGGCACCGCGTCGTCGACACCGGCGACCTCGCCGCTCTCGACGCGCTGATCGCGGACGACGCCGTGTTCTCCTCCCCCGCGGTCTTCACTCCGCAGGAAGGGAAGCCGAAGGTCCTGGCCTACCTCGGCGCCGCCCTGACCGTCTTCGACGGCACCGGTTTCCGGTACGTCGAGGAGTGGTACGGCGACCATTCGGCCGTGCTGGAATTCGCCACCGAACTCGACGGCATCCACGTCAACGGCATCGACCTGATCCACTGGAACGACCGGAACCAGATCACGGCGTTCAAGGTGATGGTTCGGCCCGTGAAGGGCCTGCAGGCGCTCATCCCACTGATGGCCGCCCAGCTGTCCCAGCCGTAAACCTCTGCAACACCGCAGCATTCATCACTGCATGAAGGAGAAATACATGAGCCTGCCCCCGATCCTGCAAGACCGGCTCCGCCTGCCCGTGGTGGCGTCGCCGATGTTCATCGTGTCGGGCCCCGACCTGGTGATCGCCCAATCCACCGCCGGCGTCGTCGGGTCGTTCCCCTCCCTCAACGCCCGACCGCAACCCGTCCTGCGCGAATGGCTCACCCGCATCACCGAAGCACTCGCCAAACACGACGCCAACAACCCCGAAACCCCGTCCGCCCCCTACGCGGTCAACCTGATCGTCCACAAGAGCAACGACCGACTGGGTGAAGACCTCGCCACCATCGTCGAATTCCAGGTCCCCATCGTCATCACCTCCCTCGGCGCCCGCACCGACGTCAACGACGCCGTCCACAGCTACGGCGGCATCGTCCTCCACGACGTCATCAACAACACATTCGCCAAGAAGGCCGTCGAAAAGGGCGCCGACGGCCTCATCGCCGTCGCCGCAGGCGCCGGCGGGCACGCAGGCACCCTGTCACCGTTCGCGCTGATCCAGGAGATCCGCGACTGGTTCGACGGACCCGTCCTGCTGTCCGGCTCCATCGCCCACGGCCGCTCCGTCCTCGCCGCCCAGGCCGCCGGCGCCGACCTCGCCTACATCGGCTCCGCATTCATCGCCACCGAAGAAGCCAACGCCGACGCCGACTACAAACAGATGATCGTCGACTCCACCGCATCCGACATCGTCTACTCCAACCTCTTCACCGGAGT
>JBCEBZ010000201.1:0-4929 GCA_039206675.1 Rhodococcus sp. (in: high G+C Gram-positive bacteria)
CGCGGCGCCATGGTCACCGACCGGTACCAGCACGTCCTCCACCACCCGGACGTCGACGGCCTCGTCGACTTCGCACGTGAGAGAGGTCTCACCATCGTGGCCGTCGACAACACGCCCGGGTCGGTGCCGCTCGAGACGGCGAACCTGCCCCGCGACTGCGTGCTCCTGTTCGGCCAGGAGGGGCCGGGAGTCACCGACCAGGCGAAAGAGGTTGCGGCGATGACGGTGTCGATTGCGCAGTTCGGTTCCACCCGCAGCATCAACGCGGGTGTCGCCGCGGGAATCGCCATGCATGCGTGGGTCCGTCAGCACGCCGACCTCGGCCGTGCGTGGTAGCGGAACCCCCGGCGAATAGGCAAGATCAACTCTTATGCAGGACTCGTGGTCGGCGCGCGCGGACGCCGCTGAAGAAGCGGTGGTGAGCAGGCATCTTCGCCGGCTGTGGGCGCTCCCGGGCACCACCCTGGGCGTCGTCGCCTGGCCCGCGGTGCGGCGCGAGCGGCTGTTCTTCAGCTGGCACTACTGGTGGCAGGCCCACCTGCTCGACTGCGCCGTCGACGCACTCGAGCGCGACCCCACGCCGCGGCGTCGTCGGCGCATCGTGAAACTGGCGCGCGGCCACCGTCTGCGGAACGTGTCGGGCTGGACCAACAACTATTACGACGACATGGCCTGGCTGGGCATCGCCCTCGAACGTGCCCAGCGAATGCACTTCATAGACAACAGAAATGCGGTGCAGGCGCTCGAATCCCAGTTGTTCGACGCCTGGGCGCCCGAGGCGGGCGGCGGCATCCCGTGGCGGAAGGGCTCGAATTTCTACAACGCACCCGCCAACGGGCCCGCCGGGATCATGCTGGCCCGCACCGGAAAGCTGTGGCGCGCCCAGGCCACGGCCGACTGGATCGACGACACGCTGCGCGACGTGCGCACCAACCTGATCGTCGACGGCATCCACCCGGGCGGCGAAATCGAAAGGAACATCTACTCCTACTGTCAGGGCGTGGTGCTCGGGCTCGAAACCGAACTCGCCGTCCGCCTCGGTTCGCCCCGGCACCGCAACCGGACCCACCGGCTGGTCGACGCCATCGACGAGCACCTCGCACCCCACGGCGTCATCGACGGCGGCGGCGGGGGAGACGGCGGCCTGTTCAACGGGATCCTCGCCCGGTATCTGGCACTGACCGCGGTGATGCTGCCGTGGGAGTCGCCCGCCGACATCCGGGCCCGGGAGATCGCCGCCCAGCTCGTGCTGGCCTCCGCGGAATCGGCGTGGGAGAACCGCCTCCAGATCGAGGGGCAGCCGCTGTTCGGCCACGATTGGACCGAGCAGGCGCAGCTGCCGGGGCTGGGCGGGGGAATCGCCACGTTCACCGGGGGCACGGTGCGCTCGTCCGGGATCCCGGAACGCGACATGTCCGTCCAGCTCGGTGGCTGGATGCTGATGGAGGCCGCGCACATGGTGTCCGCGGCGGGGTATCCGCGACGCTAGGCGACGGTTCGAATCACACGAAAATTAACCGTATCGCCCCGGATTCGGCGCTGTTAGACAGTTCGTTATGTCAGATCAACAGCGGCAGCTGAGTCTCAACGCGTTCATCTACCCGGCCGGGCACCACGAGTCGGCGTGGCGTCACCCGCTCACGACGCCCGAGCGGCTGTACGACGTCTCCTACTTCCAGGAGATCGCGCAGACCGCGGAAGCCGCGAAGCTGGACGCGATCTTCTTCGCCGACGGCCCCGCGCTGCGCAGCGACGTCGAACACGGCGCCGCCGGGGCACTCGAGCCGATCACGCTGCTGACGGCCATCGCGACGGCCACCGAACGGATCGGGCTGATCGCGACCGCGTCCACGACGTACTTCGAGCCCTACAACCTGGCACGGTTGTTCGCGTCACTCGACCACATCTCCCACGGCCGGGCCGGCTGGAACATCGTGACCACCGGAACCGAGGTGGCGGCCGCCAACTTCGGACTGTCCAGCCACCCGGACCACACCGACCGCTACGCGCGGGCGCGGGAATTCGTCGACGCGACCGTCAAGCTGTGGGACAGCTGGGAGGACGACGCCATCCGCATCGACAGGGCCGAAGGTATCTACGCGGACCCGTCGAAGATCCACGAGATCAATTACGTGGGACGCCACCTGCGGGTGCGGGGTCCGTTCAACGCGCCGCGCTCGCCGCAGGGCCATCCGGTGCTGGTGCAGGCGGGTGCGTCCAACGAGGGTCGTGCGTTCGCGGGCCAGTACGCCGAGGCCATCTTCACCGCGCACCAGCGGCTGTCGGACGGGCAGGCGTTCTACGCGGACGTCAAGCAGCGTGCGGTGCAGTTCGGCCGCAACCCGGAGCACGTGAAGGTCCTGCCCGGCATCAGCCCGTTCCTCGGCGACACCGAGGCGGAGGCGCGGGACCTGGAGCGGGAATTCAACGAACTCACCTCGCCCGAGTACGGGATCGCCCAGCTCGAGAGTCTCACCGGCGAGGGCGTGCGGCACCTCGATCTCGACGCCACCGTGCCCGCCGGACTGTTCGGGGACGCCGGCGACGTCACGGACAACAAGCAGAGCCGTCTGCAGGTGATCGCCGGCATCGTCGAGCGGGAGAACCCGACCCTGCGCGGACTGCTGCATCGCCTCGCAGGCGCGCGTGGTCATCGGGTGGTGGTCGGAACGCCGGTGCAGGTGGCCGACACCATCGAGGAATGGTTCACCCAGGGTGCTGCGGACGGTTTCAACGTCATGCCGCCGTACTACCCGGGCGGTCTCGAGGTGTTCGCGCAGAAGGTGGTCCCGATCCTGCAGGAGCGCGGACTGTTCCGCACCGAGTACACGGGCACCACGCTGCGCGACCACTTCGGGTTGCCGCGCCCCGAGAGCCAGTACGCGGACGCGTCGGGCGCCGTCGCGCAGTAGTCGCGGCGACCCCGGTCTCGCCCACGCCCGATCCTCTTCCGCGCCCGATCTCTTCTGCGCCCGATCTCTTCCGCGCCCGATGTGACATTCGTTCCGTTCGAGTAGACGAATGTGACATCGGGCGTCGGCGTGGGTGCCCGCCGGACTTGCGGTACTAGTCGAGGACTTCCTCGACGGCCACGTCTTCGGGCGGCCGCGCCATCTCCTGCCGGTAGTGCCACACTCCGAGGATGGTGCCGATCACCAGCAGCGCGACCATCCCGGCGAGCACCGCGGGCATCAGCCACGACACCCGGTCGAGGAACGAGCCGAAGTAGAAACCGATGAGCAGCAGGACGGGCGCCCAGAAGATGGCGCCGATGGTGCTGGCGATCGTGTACTTGGTGTGGTTCATCTTGGCGGCACCGGCGACCAGCGGGCACAGGGTGCGGATCCACGGAATCCAGCGGGCGACGAGCACCGCCCAGAAGCCGTGCTTCTCCAGCAGGACATTCACCTTGTGGAGATTGGTGTAGTTGAGATACTTCCCGCCCTTGCGGGCGTGGATGCGGTTGCCGGTGCGGTGACCGATGACGTATCCCACCTGGTTTCCGCAGATGGCGGCGATCATCGCCCCGACCGACAGCGCCCACACGTGCCCCGAGCCGGATGCGTGGTTGGCCAGCACGATGCCGGCGGTGATCAGCATCGAGTCGCCGGGCAGGAACAGCCCGAGGATCACGGCGCACTCGATGAACACGAACGCGAGGACGACGACCCAGACCAGCGCTGGACCGGCCGAGACGAGAGGCCCGAAGCTGCCTGCTGCCGTGGTGACCATCGTCAGTGCGCTACCCCGATCGGTTTCAGGAGGTGGGATCGGTGGGGGTGGTGACGGGCTGCGCGTCCTCGGCCGGGGCGCTCTCGCTCTGGCGGGACTTCAGGATGCGCTTGCCCACCTCGATGATGATCGGCAGGACGGACACGAAGACGATCAGCAGGAAGATGACGTCGACGTTGTCGCGGATGAACTCGATCTGACCGAGCAGGTAGCCGAGCAATGTGACGCCGGCACCCCACAGGATGCCGCCCACGATGTTGTACGTGAGGAACAGCGAGTACTTCATCCGCGACGCACCCGCGACGACCGGTGCGAACGTGCGCACGATCGGGACGAACCGGGCCAGGATGATCGTGATCGGGCCGTGCTTCTCGAAGAAGGCGTGCGACTCGTCGATGTACTTCTTCTTGAAGAAGCGCGCGTCGTCGGACTTGAACAGGGCGGTCCCGCCCTTGATGCCGATGAAGTAGCCGACCTGGTCGCCGAGGATTGCGGCGATCGGGATCAGAACCAGAAGCACCCAGAGGGGAGCGAACGGTTCGATCTCCGTCGACTTCGACGCCGCGATGAGTCCCGCGGTGAAGAGGAGCGAGTCGCCGGGGAGCAGGGGGAACAGCAAACCGGACTCGATGAAGACGACCAGGAGAAGTCCGACGAGCACCCAGGTGCCGAAGGAGTTGAGGAGGTTCACGGGGTCGAGGAATCCCGGCAACAACGCGAGGTTGGTCACGGAATCCGATGCTGCCTGCACAATCACGGCCCTCAGCGTACCGGCGTATTCCCCGACTGTCGGAATACTGCAGGTCATGGTGTTTCCGCCGGGGCGGGGACGGGCCGAATCGAGGTGCCACGACAGCCACCGGGAGACGTACGCTAACGGTATTGCCATACTGCTAGGACCACATCGCGCGCTGCGCTGATCGCGCGCGCCGAAATCGACTCTTTATGGAGGACTGCCGCCGTGCCAATCGCGACTCCCGAGGTCTACGCCGAGATGCTTGGTCGGGCCAAGGAGCACTCCTTTGCCTTCCCCGCCATCAACTGCACTTCTTCCGAAACCATCAACGCCGCCATCAAGGGCTTCGCGGACGCCGGCAGTGACGGCATCATCCAGTTCTCGACCGGTGGCGCCGAGTTCGGTTCGGGCCTCGGCGTCAAGGACATGGTGACCGGTGCGGTCGCCCTCGCCGAGTTCGC
>JBCEBZ010000202.1:0-4927 GCA_039206675.1 Rhodococcus sp. (in: high G+C Gram-positive bacteria)
CGCGACGAACCGCACGCCGACGCGGACAAGTACCGGCGCCTGCACGTCATCATCGGTGACGCGAACCTCGCCGAGATGTCGACGTACCTGAAGGTCGGGACGACGGCGCTGGTTCTCGATCTCATCGAGGCCGGTGTCGACCTCACCGACCTGCAGCTGGCCCGTCCGGTCACCGCCGTGCACCACATCAGCCACGACCCGACGCTGCGCGCCACGGTCGCACTGGCCGACGGCCGGGAACTGACCGGGCTTGCGTTGCAGCGGATCTACCTGGACCGGGTCGACAAGTTCATGTCCGCCGAGGGCAACGACGACCCCCGGGTGGCCGACCTGCTGGAGAAGTGGGCGATGGTGCTCGACCTCCTCGAGCGGGATCCGATGGAATGCGCGCACCTGCTGGACTGGCCGGCCAAGCTGCGGCTGCTCGAGGGTTTCCGGAACCGGGAGGGCCTCAACTGGTCCGCGCCGCGACTGCATCTGGTCGACCTGCAGTACTCGGACGTCCGCCTCGACAAGGGTCTCTACAACCGGCTCGTCGCCCGCGGGTCGATGGAGCGCCTCGTCTCGGAGCAGGCGGTGCTCGACGCCGTCGACACCCCGCCCACCGACACCCGCGCCTACTTCCGTGGTGAGTGCCTGCGCAAGTTCGGTGCCGACATCGCGGCGGCGAGCTGGGATTCGGTGATCTTCGATCTCGGTGGCGACTCCCTGGTCCGCATTCCCACGCTCGAGCCGCTGCGGGGCAGCAAGGCGCACGTGGGGGAGCTGCTGGAGTCGGTGGAGACCGCGAAAGAGCTCGTCGACGAGCTCACGAACTGAGCCGTCGACCGTTCCCGGACGGATCTGCCCGGAACTCGCCGTCGCGTCGGCACACGTGCGGCGGCGACGCTCGGTAGGGTGAAGGTCCGAGCGGATGATGTAGTCAGACTGCTTGGCAGGACAGGACGCTCGGAAGAAGAGCTCCCTTCACACAAGGAGGTCGGCGGCGATGGCGCAGGAGCAGACCAAACGAACTGGCGGCGGCGACGAGGACGACACCCCGGGCGGTGACGGTGCCGCTGGTCAGGAACGTCGCGAAAAGCTGGCCGAGGACACCGACGACCTGCTCGACGAGATCGACGACGTGCTCGAGGAGAACGCCGAGGACTTCGTCCGGGCCTATGTCCAGAAGGGCGGCCAGTGACGGCGGATCGACCGGCATTGCGGACAGGCGACGGTGACACGAGGCTCAGTTTCGGTTCGAATCTGAGCTCGTTCACCGAGTATCTGCGTGGTCACGCACCAGAATTGCTGCCGGAGAATCGGATCGGCCATCGTTCGCACTCGACACGGGGTGGTGACGGGATGGAGAGCGGTGATCTCGCACCGCACGGAACGACGATCGTGGCGCTCACCTACAAGGGTGGCGTCCTGCTCGCAGGCGACCGGCGTGCGACCCAGGGCAACCTGATCGCCAGCCGGGACGTCGAGAAGGTGTACGTCACCGACGAATACTCGGCGGCCGGTATCGCCGGCACCGCGGGCATCGCCATCGAACTGGTGCGCCTGTTCGCCGTCGAACTCGAGCACTACGAGAAGATCGAGGGCGTTCCGCTGACATTCGACGGCAAGGCCAACCGCCTGGCGTCGATGGTGCGGGGCAACCTCGGGGCGGCGATGCAGGGTCTCGCGGTCGTCCCGCTGCTGGTCGGCTACGACCTCGACGCGGACGACGAGGCCCGGGCGGGCCGCATCGTCTCGTACGACGTCGTCGGCGGCCGCTACGAGGAACGCGCCGGATACCACGCGGTCGGTTCGGGATCGCTGTTCGCGAAGTCGGCGCTGAAGAAGATCTACTCGCCGGACAGCGACGAGGAGACTGCCCTGCGGGCGGCCATCGAATCGCTGTACGATGCGGCCGACGACGACTCGGCCACCGGTGGCCCCGACCTGACCCGCGGCATCTACCCGACCGCGGTCACGATCACCCAGGCCGGTGCCGTCCACGTGTCCGAGGAGACGACGTCCGAGTTGGCTCGGCGCATCGTCGCCGAGCGCACCGAACAAGGGGGGTCTGCGCGATGACCATGCCGTACTACGCCTCCGCCGAGCAGATCATGCGGGACCGCTCGGAACTGGCGCGCAAGGGAATTGCCCGGGGACGCAGCGTGGTGGTCCTCACGTTCCGCGACGGCGTGCTGTTCGTCGCCGAGAATCCCTCGACCGCCCTGCACAAGGTCAGCGAACTGTACGACCGGCTCGGCTTCGCCGCCGTCGGCAAGTACAACGAGTTCGAGAACCTGCGGCGCGCCGGGATCGTCCACGCCGACATGCGCGGCTACTCCTACGACCGCCGTGACGTGACGGGCCGATCGCTGGCCAACGCGTACGCGCAGACCCTGGGCACGATCTTCACCGAACAGCCCAAGCCGTACGAGGTGGAGATCTGCGTCGCGGAGGTCGGACGGGTGGGCAGCCCGAAGGCGCCCCAGCTGTACCGCATCACGTACGACGGATCCATCGTCGACGAACAGCATTTCGTGGTGATGGGTGGCACGACGGAGCCGATCGCGACCGCCATGCGCGAGTCGTACCGTGCCGACCTCGATCTCGAGGCCGCGGTCGGCATCGCGGTCAACGCGCTGCGTCAGGGCGGCGCAGGGGAGGGCGAGAAGCGGAACGTCGACGTGGCCAGCCTCGAGGTGGCCGTGCTCGATCAGTCCCGTCCTCGCCGCGCGTTCCGGCGGATCGCCGGAGCCGCCCTCGAACAGCTGGTTCCCGCAGCGCCGGCTTCCGCCTCGGAGTCCGCTCCGGAACCGAAGCCGGACGCCGAGACGAAGCCGGCCGACACTCAGGACTGAGGTCGGTACACGGCGATCGCTCCGGGCACCGTCCGGAACTCGAACCTCCGGGCGTCCGCCACCACCTCACCGTCGGTGGCCAGCGCGACCGGCGCGCCGTTCACCCGGACGGTGAGCCGGGGCACGAGGGATCGCACGTACACCCGGCTGCTTCCGAGCGTTCCGGTCACGGCGGCGAACAGCAGCCGCGGCCGGGACGCTCGCCGGTCGGCTCGCACGTACCGGACGTCGAGCAGTCCGCCGGTGATGGCGGGACGCGACATCGGAACCTGATCGCCCGGTGAGTACCGACCGTTCCCCACGAACAGCATCCAGACCTTCACGGGCCTGCCGTCGATGGTGACGGCGAGCGGTGTTGCCGCGGCGAGAATCCGGACCATCGCCGCACACGCCGCGGGCCACTTCCCGTACCGGGGCTGCCACTTCTCCCGCAGCCGCACCGCGTCCGGATAGCCACCGAGACTGGCGGTGTTGAGGAACGGGGCGGGTTCCGCGACGTCGGTGTGCACGACGGCCTGATCGACGAGAACCGCATGTCCGGTCTCGACGGCCGTTGCCGTGTCCGAGATCTCGGGGACGCCGGCATCGCGCGCGAAGTGATTGAGTGTGCCGCCGGGGAACACCGCCAGTGGCAGGGCGTGCCGCGCCGCCGCGGATGCGACGGCGACCACGGTTCCGTCTCCGCCGCACACCCCGAGCGCACGCGGATTCGTGTCGGCCACCCAGGCGTCGAGTTGCTCGGCGAAATCGCGGTCGGTGTCGAGGGCGCACACGTGAGCCTTCGGGAGTGCGGTCGCGATCTCCTCGCTGGGATCCACGGTGTCCGGCCCGGACTCCTGGTTCACCAGCACGAGCAGGCCTTCGCCGCCCGGCATCGCGGGCGCGTCGACTGCGCGGCCCAGCTCCGCCGGGTCCTCGGTGCGCACCGCCCACCAGCGGCGGGTTCCGGAGGCGACGGCCCCGCCCAGCATCAGCCCGACGAGGACGTCCGACGGCCAGTGCACGCCGTTGTGCACCCGGGAGTACGCGACCGCGGCCGCGAGGGGAGCGAGTGCGGCACCGGCCGCGGGCGATTCCAGGGCGACACCGGTGGTGAACGCGGCCGCCGACGCCGAATGTCCCGACGGGAAGGACGAGGACCGGGGGATCGGCACCCCGCGCAGCACGTTCGTCCACGCGCGGGCGGGAGGGCGCCGCCGCGGGAACACCGGTTTGAGGATGCCGTTGGCCAGACCGCTCGCCATCGCGAGCGACAGCAGGCCCCGCACGGCACCGCGCCGGGCGCGGCCGCCGACCAGTCCCAGCACGGCCGCCACGCACCACCACAGGACCCCCTTGTCGGCCGCGTGGCTGAGGAAGCGCATCGCCCGGTCGACCCCGGAGGGGCGTAGATCGGCGCTGCGGCCGAACACGATTTCGTCGGCCCGGTGGATGCGGTGCAGGTGTCGGTTCACCGTCTCAGCGTAGGCGCGGAGTGTCGCCGGACGGTTTTCCCGCTCCGCCGGGTGATCGGCGTTGTACTGTCGAGGTGTGCAGCGACGAATCATGGGAATTGAGACAGAGTTCGGTGTGACCTGCACCTTCCATGGTCACAGGCGACTGAGCCCGGACGAGGTTGCGCGCTACCTGTTCCGGCGGGTGGTGTCGTGGGGCCGGAGCTCCAACGTGTTCCTCCGGAACGGTGCCCGCCTGTATCTGGACGTCGGCTCGCACCCCGAATACGCGACAGCCGAGTGCGACAACCTCATCCAGTTGGTCAACCACGACCGGGCGGGCGAGCGCGTACTCGAGGAGTTGCTGATCGACGCCGAGCAGCGGCTCGCCGAGGAAGGCATCGGCGGCGACATCTACCTGTTCAAGAACAACACGGACTCGGCGGGCAATTCGTACGGCTGTCACGAGAACTTCCTCGTGGCGCGGGCCGGCGAATTCTCCCGGATCTCGGACGTCCTGCTCCCGTTCCTGGTGACGCGGCAGCTGATCTGCGGCGCCGGCAAGGTGCTGCAGACGCCGAAGGCGGCCACGTTCTGCCTGTCGCAGCGCGCCGAGCACATCTGGGAGGGTGTGTCCTCGGCGACCACTCGGTC
>JBCEBZ010000203.1:0-4889 GCA_039206675.1 Rhodococcus sp. (in: high G+C Gram-positive bacteria)
GATGAGGTTGGGCGAGCCGGCTGGAGCCGACCATGACGAGGTCGCCGTCCTGCCACTCGAGTTTGCGGACCGCCGATTCCACGGAGGAGTCGTCGGCGATCATGACGGAGACGGGAAAGTCTTCGGGAAGAGCGGTTTTCGCCTCTTCGAGGGTGCGCTGCGCGTGGGCGACGGCGCGGTCGCGGATGTCGCCGGGGGTGTCCCGGTGATCGCGGAGATCGTTCTGCGGATCGAGTGCGACGAGCGAGACGAGGCGGAGCGGGGTCTGCATCCGCTCGCACGTCCGCACCGCCGTCCGCAGCAGCACGTCGGCCCCGGTCCGGGTGCCGAGCGCGCACGTCACCTCGCGGATCTTCTTCGCCGACGAGTGCCGCGCCCCGCGGGGTGCGAGGGCCAGCGGAACGTGCGCCGAGTGCAGCAGTTCCGTCGACACCGACCCCACGGAGTGCCTGCCGAGCAGGCCGTCGCCGGCGGCGCCGACGACGATCGCCTGCGCCCCCAGCCGGGACACCTCGTCGATGAGGCCCTGCGCGAACGATTCGTGGAAGCTGAGGTGCACGTCCACGTCGATGTCGCTCGGCATCGACGACTTCGCCTCGTCCAGCCAGCGCTGCGCACGGGAGGCGAGGATGTCGTCGTAGCCGGTCTCTGCCGGAACTCTCGCCGGGACCGTGCGGTCCGGCGGGAGGACCATGCAGATGTCGAGCTGTGCGCCGAGACTACGGGCGAGCTGCGCCCCGAGGGCCAGACCGTCCTCCCCGCTGGGGGTGGCGAGATATCCAACGACCAATCGCATGGTGACGGTTCCGTTCTGTCTCGGGGCGGGTGGTTTACGCGAAGCCGACGTACTTGGTCTCGAGGTACTCCTCGATGCCCTCGGTGCCGCCTTCGCTGCCGAGTCCGGACTGCTTGACTCCACCGAACGGCGCGGCGACGTCGGAGATCACTCCGCGGTTGACGCCGACCATGCCGCTCTCGAGCTTGTCGGCGACGCGGAATGCGCGGTCCACGTTCTGCGTGTAGATGTATGCGGCGAGACCGTATTCGGTGTCGTTCGCGGCGGCGACGCCCTCGGCCTCGGTGTCGAATCCGGTGATCGCGGCGACGGGTCCGAAGATCTCCTCGCGGACGATGCGCGCGTTCGCGGGCACCTCGTCGAGGACGGTGGGCTGGAAGAAGTAGCCGGGACCGTCGACGGATGTGCCGCCGGTGCGGACCCGGGCGCCCGCGGCGACGGCGTCGTCGACGAGGGAGGCCACGTTGCGGCGCTGCTTCTCGTTGACGAGGGGACCGACGTTGGTGCCGTCCTCGCTGCCGGGTCCGACCCGGAGCGCGGCGATCCGGTCGGTGAGCTTGGTGGTGAATTCCTCGCGCACCGAGTTCGCGACGATCAGGCGGTTGGCGGCGGTGCAGGCCTCGCCGCCGTTGCGCATCTTCGCGGCCATCGCGCCCTCGACGGCGGCGTCGATGTCGGCGTCGTCGAAGACCACGAACGGCGCGTTGCCGCCGAGTTCCATCGACGTGCGCAGAACCTGCTGGGCGGACTGCTCGATGAGGATCTTGCCGACGCGGGTGGATCCGGTGAACGTCACCTTCCGCAGCCGCGGATCGGCGAGCAGGGGTTCGGTGACGGCGGCGGCGTTCGACGCGGGCAGCACCGACAGCACACCGGCGGGCAGGCCTGCCTCGGCGAAGATCTCGGCGAGGAGCAGCATGGTGAGCGGGGTGTCCTCGGCAGGCTTGACGATGATCGTGCAGCCTGCGGCGAGCGCGGGGCCGATCTTGCGGGTGCCCATCGCGAGCGGGAAGTTCCACGGCGTGACGGCCAGGGTGGGGCCGACGGGCACCTTGGTGACCATGATCCGTCCGCTGCCCGACGGCGAGGTGGTGTAGCGGCCCTGGATGCGGACGGCTTCCTCGCTGAACCAGCGCAGGAACTCCGCGCCGTAGTTCACCTCGCCGCGGCTCTCCGGCAGGGCCTTGCCCATCTCCATCGTCATGAGCAGCGCGAGGTCGTCGGTGCGCTCGATGACCTTCTCCCACGCCGACCGCAGGATGATCGACCGCTGCCGGGGCGCGGTCGCCGCCCATTCCTCCTGGACCGCCGCAGCGGAGTCCAGTGCGCGCATCGCGTCCTTGCCGCCCGCGTCCGCGACGTCGGCGATGAGGGTTCCCGTTGCCGGGTCGTACACCGGGAAGGTGCCGCCGTCGATCGGGTCGGTCTGGGCGCCGTCGATCCACAGACCGGTGGGCAGGGTGGCGCGGAGCCGTTCGAAATCAGTCATCGGAGTCCTCGTGGTGGGGATGGTGGTGATCGCACGCCTCCGGGGTGGGGGCGACGTCGAGGGCGGGGTTGCGGTCGAAGAATCCGGCCGGCTTCAGCCAGAAGGACACGGTGTCCGCAGGCATGATCGGCCAGTCCTCCGGCCGCGGAATGTGGTGGATCCCGAACGTGTACCAGAGCACCACGTCGGTGTTCTCGATCGGGCGGTCGGCCGCGGTCCAGGCGGGAAGTCCGTGATCGACCTTGCTCTGGTTCACGAATTCCCCGGCGGGCCAGCGTTCGTCGGGGGAGTTGGGGGTCACCCAGACGGTGTGGCCGATCGCGCCGGTGCGCTGGAAGATCGGTGACGCCGGGTCGAACATCGACGGGATCGCGCCGCCGGGAACGAGCTTGTAGGCGGGGGCGGTGCCGAGCCCGGTGGTCGTGTTGTCGTTGACCACCTTCCACGCCCGCTGGCTCTGCCAGTCGAAGTCCTGCCTGCCTTCGAGTTCGGTGCGCAGCGGGGTGTTCTTCTGGCGCAGTGCGAGACCCAGGGGATTGTCCGGGCCCATCGGCACGATCTCGGTTTCGGTCGCGTACACCGTGTTCTCGGTGCCGTCGACATCGAGATCGAGCCGCGCGACCAGGAAATGCTGGTGGAACGGCGCGTACGTCCGGTTGTCGACGAGCGTCCCACTCGGGTGCTCACCACCTTCGGGGAAGTGGCTGACCACCATGATCCCGGTCGCGCGGACCTCGCACTCGATGTTGCCGTCCTGGTAGAACCGCCAGTAGACGAGGTACTCGTAATTCGCGACCGTCACGTGCGTCGACACCGTCAGCCGCCGCATGCGGCGCACCTCGGCGCCGTCGTGGTCGACGTGCTTCCAGAGGACGGCGTTGTCCTCCTCGTGGATGCAGATCGCGTTCTCGATCGTGAACGGCACACCGTGGCTGTCGTGGAGGACGGCGTCGAGGTACCGGATCTCGCCGAGGCAGTCGCAGCCCAGGGTGAGCGACGTGGTCATGAACCCGATGCCCCACTCGCCGATGTCGAAGGCGGTGCGGCGGTAGTGGTCGGGGCTGGTGTCGCGGTACGGCACCGCCATCTCCGCGAACGACATCCGGTTCGCGATCGAACGCACCCGGCCGTTGTCGTTGTACGTCACCGCGTGCAGGGTCATGCCCTCGCGGTAGTTGAACCCCACCCGCAGCGACCAGTTCTGCCATTCGAGTTTGTTGCCCTCGAGTGTGAACGACGGTCCCTCCGTCTGGACGATGTCCAACGGCTTCAACGGCGGCCGGGTGCTCGCGTTCCGGATCCGCTCCGGAATGTGCCGGGGCACGTATTCGCCCATGACCTCGGGACGTTCGACGCTGAACGTGTCCTCGATCTCGAGCAGTTCCATCTTGTTGACGTCGATCACGCAGTGGAAACCGTTGACCGGGCCCGCATACGGGTTGGCGCCCTCGGACGCCCGCACCCAGGTGTCCGACCAGCCGAGCCGGCGGCCCTTGTACTTCTCCGGGGTGACCGCGTCGCCGTACGTCCATACGTCCATGAACACCAGGCTCATGTCCGTGATCCCGCGCTTCGCGAGCGCCGCGATCACGTCCGGGTGCCCGCGGAGGAAGGCGTCCGCCTCTTCCCATTCGTCGACCGTGAAATTCGCCTGGACGTCCGGGATGTGCTGCCAGGAGACCACGTTGTCTCCCGTCAGCGAGACGAGCGCCTTGTAGGTGTCTCCGCTTGCGCGGTCGAAGCACACCACGATCGCCCGGCGGTCCGGGACGGCGCCCGACGTGTCGAACGCCGACACCGCGGCCTTGTCCGGCTCGGCGAGTTCGATCGACGCGAACCGCCAGCCGTCCCCGACCCCGTGTTCCCGGGCGAGGACGGCTGCGGCCTGCGCGAATTCGTCCGCCCCCAACGGGTCCAGAGGATGGAACGTGCCGGTGGTCGTCCGGGTCATGATGTCTCCTCTGGTCGATGGGTGGGCAGTTCCTGCTCGTGCGCCTTTTCGGTGGTGGTGGCTACCGAAAAGGCGCACGGGTCAGACGAGCGAGCGCACGATCTGCTCGATCACGGTCAGGGCGTCGTCGAGCAGGTCGTCGCCGATCACCAGCGGCGGAAGCAGCCGGATGACGTTGCCGTACGTACCGCATGTCAGCAGAATGACACCTTGTTCGAGCGCACGGGCGGCAATGGCCTTCGTCAGTTCCGCGTCCGGCTCGGTCGTGCCCGGTTTGACGAACTCCATCGCGAGCATCGCGCCGCGTCCGCGCACGTCACCGATGACCCCGACCTCGGCGGCGAGGGCCTGCAACCGCGGCAGGGCAAGGTCGCCGATGTGCTGTGCGCGACCGGGCAGGTCGAACTTCCGCATGCTGTCGATCGCGGCGAGCGCGGCGGCACACGCGACGGGGTTGCCGCCGTACGTGCCACCCAGTCCGCCGGGGTGCACCTTGTCGAGGAGTTCGGCGCGGCCCGTGATCGCGGACAGCGGCATGCCGCCGGCCATGCCCTTGGCCATGGTGATGGTGTCCGGGACGATCTCCTCGTGCTCGCACGCGAACCAGGCGCCGGTGCGGGAGAATCCGGTCTGCACCTCGTCGGCGATGAACA
>JBCEBZ010000204.1:0-14778 GCA_039206675.1 Rhodococcus sp. (in: high G+C Gram-positive bacteria)
TCACCGAAGATCTTCCGGTGCCAGTCCTTACGGACGACGCCGGTGATATCCGACATCACGTGCTTGACCTTGGTGTACTCGTTGAGGGAATAGGTAGGCTGGTGACAGCGATCCCACGCTCGCGGCACGAGCCGAGCGTTTCAGCTCGGCGACCGGTGGTGTGCAGCGGTGGTGTGCCGCAGGGCGTGTGTGACTTCGCGCGCGGCGCGTTCGCCGGATTCGATGGCCCCTTCGATGTATCCGGCGTGTTCGCTGGCGGTTTCGGTGCCGGCCCAGTGAATGTGGCCGATCGGATTGGAGGGAAACGGGAACGATCCCTCCGGGTTGCCTGCGGTCGGTAGTGCCGAATATCCCCCGACTGCGTGTTCGTCGAGGTGCCAGGACTTCTCGTGCCAGCTCGCCGGGTGGAGGATCTCCGGGATTCCGATGGCGGCGGCGAGGGGACTCAGGATCGCTTGCCGGCGGCCGGTTTCGTCGAGTCCGTCGAGTTCGCGCGCTTCCCGACCGCCCACCAGGACGCACAGATGGCCGGGCCCGCCGGGTGGGGAGGTGTCGAAGACCGCGAAACCGGGGTTGTCGAGGAACATGAATTCGGCATCCGTAGTGGAGCGCCAGAACGGCTGCCGGTAGACCGCGACCGCCTTGTACACCGAACCCATGTATGTGTTGTGCTCGAGACGGTGCCGACTGGCCGGGTGCGGGGGATCGAAGGTGATCGCGGCCGCTGCCGGGGGTGGCACCGACACAATCACCCGGGACGCCCGGACGAGAGCCGATGGCGAGTGAAGGACGACCCCGTTGTCGTCTTGGCTGATGGAGGTCACTCGACTGCCGGTCAGCACCCGTGGTCCGAGTTCGGCGGCGATCTTGTCGGTCAGCGTTCCTGCCCCCTCGACGATCAGACTGTCCTGGGCGCCGCCGTTCGTCGACAGCATCGTGGACAGTCCGTGCTGGTAGTCGATCATCTTGACGAATGCATCCATCGAGAAGCGCTCGAGATCTGCGGTGGTCGAGACCTCGACGAGAACCTCCAGGAGGCGGCGGGCTGTGGCCGCCGGGACGGTGTTCAGCCACTCCTGCACGGTCGTCGAGTTCCATCGCTTCGGCGCTCCGCGCTTCGCCCGGATCTCCCAGACCACCAGAGCGGCGCTGGCCAGCAGCATCGACGGACTCACGGGCGAGAGCGCCCGACCGTCTCGGACGACGGTCGGGCGCTTCGGGGTGTGCATGGGAAACACGGAGGTTCCGAGTTCGGCGGCCAGGGCGGAGAACCGATGGTGTCCGTGACCGATCCACTGCCCACCCAGATCGAACCGCGAGCCCAGGGCGGAGGTCTCGGCCATCATCCGGCCACCCGTGCGGTCCGCGGATTCGAGCACCAGGACGTCAGTTCCCTGACGGTGCAACGCTCTCGCGGCGATCAGCCCCGACATGCCGGCACCGACCACCGCGACGGTGGTCTCGTGCGAGGTTGGCGGCTCGCCGTTCGAGCTGTCGGTGGGGTGTTGCGTCATAGATCTCACTCCGATCGTTGATCGACGGTGAACGAGGCGACGCCAGAGCCGCGCCGATGCGTCACTGTAAGTCGGACATCCGTACGAGTTACCGTAGAAGGAGATCTTCGTGGACGCAATAGTCTTTGCGTGACGGCCGGCTCGGGGGCCGGCGCGGCGTCAGGCCGTCTCCGCCTTCGGCGCCTTCGTCCGCGCGACCGGCTGCGGGTCGGCGAACAGGACGAGCATGTCCAGTGCGTGGCCGAGGTCGCGTCGAGCACGGTCCGGATCGGGCTTGGCGATGTACTGCAGGATCAGCCCGTCGACCTGGGCCAGCGCGATCCGGCCGAGAGTGTCGAAGCCGACGGCACACCGTTCGCCCGCCTCCTGCGCCGCCCGCTCGCAGAACTCGGTGACCAGCGCGCTGTAGCGCTCGTACTGCAACCGCGCCAATCCGCCGTCGGAATCACTGCGGAGCGAATAGGTCATCAACTCGTACTGCATGATCTGCAGGCCGACTCGGCTCGTGACCAGCTTCTTCCAGAAGTTGCCCACGCCGTGTCGCAGCGCATGTTCGACGCCCTTGTCGACCGCGAGTTCGGCGCGCAGCGTCTCGGAGATCTCGTTGATGACGGTGGTGATGACGGCCTGCAGGAGCCGGTCCTTGCTGGGAAAAACGTAGTGCAGCGTGCCGAGTGGGATGCCGGCCCGCGCGGCGACGGCGCGAAGGGTGGTACCCGGCACGCCCGTTTCGCTGAACTCCCTGATCGCCGCCGCGACGATCTGCTCCTCACGTTCGGACGCCTTGACGTAGGCCACCGCTCTTCCTCCTCCGATGGTCCCCTGTGGACTCGACCTCACTCTTGCATACCCGGGCACTGTGATCTAGGTTACGGTCGGACAACCGACCGACTTTTCGAGAGGATTTGTGATGGTGGATTGCGATGTGGTCGTGGTCGGCGCCGGGCTCGCCGGGCTTACGGCAGCGAGGGCGCTGACCGTGGCGGGGCGCAGCGTGAGGGTTCTGGAGGCCCGCGACCGGGTGGCCGGGCGCAACCTCGGCGGCCACCTGGCAGGCGGCGTCCCGGTGGAGATGGGTGGGCAGTGGATCGGCCGAACCCAGACCGAGGTGCTGGCGCTGGCGGGCGAACTCGGCCTCGAGACGTTCCCGACCTACGACGAGGGCGCCGCGACGACCCTCTACAAGGGGAAGGTCACGCGATACTCCGACGAGACCTTCGGGCTGACCGGCGACGCCGCGGTCGAAGTCGGCCGACTCCAGCACGAGCTCGAGGAACTGGCCCACACGGTGTCGTTGTCGGCGCCGTGGGCGTCACCCGATGCCGCCGAGCTGGACCGTCAGACGCTGGACGAATGGCTGCGTGCCAACACCGACGACCCCGAGGTTCGGGCATTCTGGGACGCGGTCGTGCCCGCCCTGTTCTCCGCCGCACCGGCCGAGATGTCGCTGCTGCACTTCCTCTTCTACATCAAGTCCGGCGGCATGATCGACGCTCTCGTCGCCACCACCGGCGGTGCCCAGGAGTTGCGGATCGTCGGGGGCACGCACCAGATTTCGGAACGCCTCGCCGCCGAGCTCGGCGACGTGGTCCGGCTGAACAGTCCGGTGCACACGATCACCCACGACGACAACGAGGTGCGAGTCGACTTCGACGGCGGAACGGTCACCGCCGCACGGGTCATCGTCGCGATCCCGCCGACCTTGGCCGGTCGTCTCCGCTACCGGCCCGCTCTTCCGGGTTCCCGTGACGGCCTCACCCAGCAGATCCCGATGGGATCGGTGATCAAGATTCAGATCGCCTACCCGACGCCGTTCTGGCGAGAATCGGGATTGAACGGGTTCGCCTTCAACTTGGACGACGAACTGAGCGTGACCCTGGACAACTCACCTGCCGACGGCTCGTGCGGTGTCCTCGTCGGCTTCTTCGAAGGCGCCCACGCCCGCAGCGCCGCGCGCTGGACCCCTGCCGAGCGCCGAGCCTCCGTCGTGGCGACATTGGTCAAACTCTTCGGGTCTGCAGCCGGCGAACCCATCGACTATCTCGAACAGGACTGGATGGCCGAGGAGTACACCCGTGGTTGCTACGGCGGCCGACTCGGGGCCGGGGTGTGGACACAATACGGTGCCGCCCTCTCCGAACCCATCGGACGTCTGCACTGGGCCGGCGCGGAAACCTCCGACGTCTGGAACGGCTACATGGACGGGGCCGTCCGGTCCGGCCGCCGAGCCGCCGCCGAAGTTCTCGCACAACCGAACTCGTAACGCGGCAACACACGCTGCCGGTCTGTTGCGCGTGCTACCCGGCTTTCGTTGTTTCCTGCACCGGTGTCGACCGATAAGAATAATCGTGCGCCGACGAAAGATTTGTCGTCTGCCGGATCGGGTACCGCTCGTGCCATTCTCGTACGAACAGAGGGCTAACGAAAGCAGGGATGCGTCGTGAAGGTTGCGATTGTCGGGTGTGGTGAAGTTGGGCGTGCGTATGCCCTGGCCGCTGCGGACGCGGACTACGAACTCGTCCTTGTGGACCCTCGTCCATCGGCGGCGGCGACTGCGGTCGCAGACCAGACCCGGGCGTCGATCCATTCGTCTGTCGAGGACGCGGTTGGCGATGTGGACCGAGTGTGGCTCTGCGTGTCCGGTGACCTGGTGAAGTCGATTACTGCGTCTCTGGTCGGTAAGCTGCCCAGTTCTTCTGTGGTGGTGGATCTTACGACCGCCTCACCGGACGACAAGCGAGAGTGCTCGGCTCTGCTGGTAGCCCAGGGTGTCGAGTATGTCGATGCCGTCATCATGGGGTCGGTGACATTGACCGGGGCGCGCACCGCGTTGCTGGGGGCGGGTCCGAAGGCTGAGGAGATTCTTGCCGAGTTCGCCGTTTTCGGGGCGCCGGTACAGACGATGGCCGATGGTCGGGCGGGTGACGCCGCCGCGATCAAGCTGCTGCGTACGATCCTGACCAAGGGGTTGGAGTCGCTTGCGGTCGAGTGCTTCATGGCGGCCGAGCAGCAGGGTCTGCGCAGTAACCTCTACGACGTGCTGACCGATGTCGACTCCATCGGGTTCGTCCCGTTCCTGGAGATGTTGGTCACCAGCCACGTCCAGCACGCCGACCGCCGGATGCACGAGGTGCAGCGAGCCCGTGCCCAGCTCGCGGAGATGGGCTGCCCGTCGGTAGTGCTGACCGGTACAGAGCAACGATTCGCCCTCACCTCCGCGGCGCTGAGAGGCGTCCGCCCCGACGAACTCGCCGCCGGTGACGTTCCTGGGACCATCTCATGGCTGTTGCGCTCGGCGCGGGCCGAATCGGAGACTGTCTGACGGGCTCCACTCAGGCGGGTGGTCTTTCCGTCCGTGGACGCGATGGCGTCCACGGACGGTTGCGTCGTGTGTGATTCCCAACCCATAAGCGGACTTCGCTGCAGTCGGTGCCCGAGACTCGTAGTGGCACAGATGATGTCGTGAGACCATGTGTGGGTGAAGATTACCGTAATTGGTGTCGGCCGCATCGGCGAGGCACTCGTAGCAGGACTGTGTCGCGCGGGGACGTCCGCCGAATCGATCACGGTCATCGGGCGCCGTGCGGACCGGACATTCGAGGTCGCGCAGCGTCACGGGGTGCGGGTGACCGACCTGCGACACCTTCCCGGCGAATGCGATGTCCTGGTCGTAGCGGTGAAACCGCAGCAGATCGAGGCGGTTCTGACCGATCTCGGGTCTGCGCTGCGCGAGTCGGCGATCCGCCCGATCGTGTTGTCGGTGGTAGCGGGTGTGCACACCAAGAGAATTCAGCAATTTCTTCCTCCCGTGCCGGTGGTACGCGCGATGCCGAACACCCCGATGACGGTGGGTGCCGCGGTGACCGCGATTGCGGGGAGTGACGCGGCAACCGAACATGATCTGCAGTCGGTCGAGTCCGTGCTGGAATCGGTCGGCGAGGTATTGCGCGTTCCCGAGAATCAACTCGACGCCGTCACCGCAGTCTCCGGATCGGGTCCGGCATATCTGTTTCTGGTCGTGGAGATGATGATCGACGCCGCGATGAGGCTGGGTCTGGACCGGGTCACCGCACAGCGGTTGGTGACCGGAACCGTCGCGGGCTCGGCGGCGATGCTGGGCGTCGGTGACGTCGACCCGATCGAACTGCGATCCGCGGTGACCTCGCCCGCGGGGACGACTGCTGCAGCGGTGGCAGTTTTCGAGGAATCGGACATTCGGCACACGTTCCGGCAAGCATTGGCCGCGGCACGAGACCGTTCCCGGGAGTTGTCCGGGATAGTGGTGCACTCGCCCGTGGCCGCGGCATCGTTCGAGCAACACTGAGTGCTACGGCGGGCCGTCCGTGCCCCGAGGCGGCATCGCAACGACCCGGATGGCGATGGTGACCATCGCGACACCGGCGACCTGGGTAAGCGAGAGGCGCTCACCGAGTACCGCGACACCCAAAATGACGGCGAGAACTGGTTGGAACATCAGGATGCTCGCCCCCACTGCCGGGTTCAGGTGTGGCAGGGACGCGCCGACCAGCGTCCAGCCGGCGACCTGGCCGACGATCGCGAGCGCGGCGAGCCAGCCTACTGCCGCCCATCCCGGTGACAGGTCTACCGGTTCCCAGATGAGTGCGAGAACCGTGCCGGTGGCCCATGCGGCGACAGAGGAGTAAAAGACTTGGGAGGAAGCGCGATTCGGTGGGCACCACGCGCCGATGGTGAAGACGTAGGCCCCGTAGCAGAGCCCCGCGATCAAGGCCAGCGCGGATCCGTGCACGATCGTGCCGAGGTCGCCCGTGGGTTGGGCGATACCACTGGTGAGCGCCACCCCCGACAGTAGGAAGGGGACCGCCACGACGTACGCCTTCGACGGCCGTGTGCCGGTGATGCACAGTCCGAGGAGGGGAGCGACCACGACCTGGACGTTGACCAGGACGCTGGAGACACCGGCGCCGACCAGGATGACCGATTGCGCCCAGGTCGCCATGTCCGCCCCCAGCAGCACCCCGGCGAATAGCTGCACGGCCAGTACTCGGCGCGGCAGCGGGCCGTGTTTGCGGTATTCGCGCCAGGCGAGGACCGCGAGAATCGGGACCGCGATCAGATAGCGGATCAGGATCGTCGTGGCGGTCGACGTCGAGGCGAGGGCGATGAAGATCCCCGAGGCCCCGAGGGCGGCCGCCCCGAACCCGAGTTGGAGCGTGGGCGGGAGGTGCCGTCGGGGCTGGTCTCGGCGGTTAGCGAGCAGCACGGACTTGCAAGGTGATGCCCGCCCCGGCGGTGTCGGTGTCGAAGTAGGTGAAGCCGGCGCCGCTGGGCAGGCGGCCTCTCAGCTTGGGGGACGGCCCGGCGGCGGTGATCCGCGCCTCGGCCTCGTCGACGTCGGGGACGGAGAATCCCAGATGGAACACTCCTTCGCCGTGTTCGTCGAGAAAGCGGCGCTGCAGGGTGTTCCCCTCGGGCGGGCAACACAGTTGGAGTTGCACGTTGCCGAGGTCGGCGTAGCGGTAGTGAAGCTTCATGAAGTCGTCGACATCGGGGGCCTGCAGGTCCGGCCTGTACGCCTCGAGCGACGGAAATGGTTGCCACGGGCCGATTCCGAGGGACTCGTAGTAGGCCACGGCCCGGTCCATGTCCGCCACGACGACGCACACGTGGTGGAGTGTCTGGAATTCACTGGTCACGGTAGGTCACCTCTCTGTTGCGA
This sequence comes from Rhodococcus sp. (in: high G+C Gram-positive bacteria), assembly GCA_039206675.1. Classification (GTDB taxonomy): domain Bacteria; phylum Actinomycetota; class Actinomycetes; order Mycobacteriales; family Mycobacteriaceae; genus Rhodococcus_F. The sequence continues at coordinate 7,213 of JBCEBZ010000204.1, forward strand.
CACGGTGGTCGTACTCCTGCGCGGCCTGCTCGAACGACTGTCCGGCACGGGGGTTCCACTGGACACCGGAGCGCGCTTTGACACCGGGCTTGAGTCGCTGGGTCTCGTCGTAGTCCTCCCACGGGTGGAAGAACAACGGTTCGGCCTCCTCGAGGGCCGTCAAGCAGCGGGCATATCCGTCCAGGTAGCCCTGCCGCTCGCCGGCGCCGACCTTGCCGGGCATCCAGGCCGCGAACGGAGGCAGCACCGTGAATCCGGTGTAGGCGAGGATCCCGTTGTGAATGGGCCACAGCACGTGCAGCAGGTCACCGTCGATGCCGTTCGGCTCGTACAGCGTCGAGTCGGTTCCCGTGGTCAGACAGATCATTGCCTTCTTGCCGACGAAGTGCCCCTTGCCGTACTTGCGACCGGCCGAGTAGGCGAAGCCCCGGGCGAACACCCGATCCACCCAGCCCTTGAGGATGGCCGGCATCGAGAACCACCACACCGGGAAGTGGAAGAGGATCAGATCGGCCTCGGCCACCTTCTGTTGTTCCTGCTCGATGTCGAACGCCTGCGTCCGGGTGGAGAAGGCATACTCCTGCTCACGGGACAGATCGAGGTAGTCGTTGTCGACTCGGCCGCCGGTGAAGTCCTGGCCGTCGAGCTCGGCGATCCATTTCATCGCGTAGAGGTCGGAGACCGTCACCTCGTGTCCGAGGTCGGTCAGCGTCCGAACCGCAGTGTCCTTGAGTGCGCCGCAGAACGAGCGGCGTTCCGGGTGCGCGAAGACCACGAGGATGTTCATTGGGTATCTCTCTCGTCGGATAGGAGGTGGCCGATGGTCAGACCAACGGTCTCATGACGGTCGGCGCAGGTCAAGCGTGCGGTGGCCGCACGCCGAGCTCACGCGTGGCTGAATCCGTACAGCCGGTGCGGGTTGGTGGTGAGGATCGCCTCGCGGGTGGCGGTGTCCGGCGCCCAGTCGGGCAGCAGATCGAGCAGGGTCCCGACGTTGGGCATCTGTCCCCAGAACCCGACGTGCGGCCAGTCCGAACCCCACACGCAACGGTCCGGTGCGGCCTCGATCAGGCTCTGCGCGAACGGGATCGCGTCGGAATAGTCAGCGGTCCGCGACATCCGGAACGCCCCGGACAGCTTGGTCCACGCGCCGTCCGCCATCAGCTTCAGAAACTGGGTCCACTCGGGGGCGTCGATCCCGGCGGTGACGTCGAAGTCGCCCATGTGATCGACCACGTAGGGCACGGTCAGTGTGCGCAGCTCCGACGCCGCGGCGGCGAGATGGCTTGTGTTGGTGAGGAACTGCAGATGCCACCCCATCTCCGTGCAGAGGGCGTCGTACCGGGCGAGGTGGTCGAGGCCGATGCCGCCGCCCGAGAGCGTGTTGAGGCGCAGCCCGACCACGCCGGCCGCCTGCAGATCAGCGAGTGTGCGATCGTCGACGTCGGGTGCGACGACGGCGACCGCGCGCAGCCGGTCCCGGGCACCGGCGAGGGCCTCGAGCATGACCGTGTTGTCGGTGCCGTGCACGCTGATCTGGACCAGCACCCCGTAGGTGGTGCCGACGGCGTCGAGCATCGACAGGTATTGCTCGGCCGATGCCGGCGGTGGGGTGTAGCTACGGGTGGCGACGAACTCGTGTCCCACCACGTGCGCATGGGTGTCCACCGATCCGGCCGGCAGGGTGAACCGGCGAGGCCCGTGCGGCGCGGGATCGGGTGCCGGGCAGAGTTGATCGATCTTGCCGAAATCCATGGGGCTATCCTCGCTCTCGGCGCGCCGATTTGATCAGGGACTTGGCGATGGTGTTCTTCAGTACCTCCGTCGAGCCGCCTGCCACCTCGTAGGCCTTGGCGTCGCGGAAGTAGCGCCCGAACGGCGAGGTCTCCTGGGTGCCGGTGGCGCCGCAGACCTGCACGGCCATGCTCGCGACCTTGGTGGCGAGTTCGGCGGCAAGCAGTTTCGCGGCGGACGAGGACCGCTGGTAGTCGCCGCCGGAGTCGAGGTCGCGGGCGGCCTGGTAGGTCACCAGCCGGGCGGCGTCGATCTCCGCGGCGGCCTGCGCGAAATACCACTGGATGCCCTGGAAGTCGATCACCTTGCCGTCGAACGCGGGCCGGTCGCGCACGTACGCGAAGGCGTCGTCGAAGGCCGCGCGGGCGATGCCGAGGGAGATGCCGGCCGCGAGGGTACGGCTGTTCGACAACGTGACCAGTGCCTGCCGCAGCCCGTTGCCTTCCTGGCCGATCAGGGCGTCGCCGGGGATCTCGACGTCGTCGAGGACGAGATTGACGTGGGGGCCGTTGCGGAGGCCGAAGGTCTGCGCCTCCCGGGTCTGCCGGGTACTGACACCGGGGGCATCGCGATCGACCGCGAACGTCGAGACCCCGACGGGGGTCTCGGCCAGTACGACGAAGAACTCGGCCCGCGATCCGGAGGTGATGAAGGCCTTCTCCCCGGTCAGAACCCACCCGTCGCGTTCGTTGCCGCGCGCTTTCGTGTCGAGGGTGCGAATGTCGCTGCCGTGGCCGCGCTCGGTCAGTGCGTAGGAGGCGCGCAGACCCTGGGCGTACCGCGGCAAGACCCGTTCCTTGAGGCTGTCGCGGCCGTACAGTTCGATGATCTTGCTGCTCTGCAGGATGGTGATGAGCGAGACCCCCAGGCTCGCCGATCCGGCGCCGAGTTCTTCGAATACGCCGAGGGCGTTCTCCATCGACTGCCCCTGGCCGCCGTACCGGGTCGGCAGGGTCATCGCGTTCCATCCCTGCTTCGCGGTCTGCTCGACCAGATCCACCGGATACACATCCTGGTGGTCGATCTCGTCGGCGACAGGCTTGACCACGTCGTCGCTGAATCGGCGGGCGGGGGCGGCGATCGACTCGTCGACCAGGTATCTCCAGAAACTCATGGTTCGGCCTTTGCTCGTGGATCTCGGGTTCGGTGTTGCGGCTGGGTTCGTGTCGGGTGGTGGTCCACACGCCTGGGTCAGGCGGCTTGGAGCGCGTGCAGTGCGTCGAGAATCCTGGCGTTGTAGCCGTCCAGGTCGACGATGTCGTCCTCGGGTGTGCCCAGGTCGTAGGTGCGCACACCCGACCGGTGCACCGCCTCGAGTGCGGAACGGATCCGCGTGGCCTGGCTCAGCGGCCGCAGGTCGGGGCACCAGTCGAGCAGTGCCGCGAGCGCGAGCCAGGCGCCGGTCGGGTTGGAACGGCGGGTGCCGGTTCGGTGTGGCGAAGATCCGTGTGCGGGCTCGAACAGGGCGGTGATGCCCGACCCGAAGTTCCGATCGGGGTTGATGGTCGCGGATCCGCACAGCGCGGGTGACCCGGCCCGGGCGCACACGATGTCGGAGAGGATGTCCCCGAAGATGCCCTCGGTGGCGATCACTGCGGGCAGCGGCGGGTAATCGACCAGTTCGTAGGCTGCGCGGTCGACGTTGACGTGCTCGAAGGAAACCCCGGTCCGCTCGGCGACCTGCCGGGCCTCCCTGCGCCACAACCGCGAGGTCGCGAGGACGCTGGCCTTGTCGACACTGAGGTACCGGCGCCCGGGATCGTCCGCGGTGAATCCGGCCGCCATCTCCAGCACCTCGCGGACCCGCACGGGCAGGAGTTCGAGCCGATCGACGGCGGCGGTGACACCGTCGCTCTCCTGACGGTGGCCGGCATCGGCGTACGCGCCGCCGGTGACATTGCGGACGATCGTGACGTCCTCGCTGCGCTGCGGCACCCACACGGTGCGGACACTGACCCGCAGGTCGAACATGTTGCGTAGCGAGATCAGCGCCGCCTCCGGATGGGGGCACTCCTCGGCGGTGATCCCCGGATGTGTTCCGACCGCCCCGCTGAGCACGACGTCGGCGTTGCGGCACGCCTCGATCGTCTGCTCCGGCAGGATCGAACCGGTCGCCTTCCAGCCGGTGGTGCCGTAGGGGAAAGGCTCGGTCAGGGTGATCGGGGCTCCGGCGGAGGCGAGTCGGCGGAGAAACTCGAGCGGTCCGTCGAGAATCTCGCTGCCGATTCCGTCTCCGGGCAGAACGGCGATGATTGTCATGGGCCGAGTCCTCTCGTCGAACGGTATCGGAGGTTGGGTCAGGACAGCGCAGTCCAGGACAGAACCTGCTGGTCGTGCAGGAGCCGGCGCTGGACCTTGCCTGCGGCCGCATCGCGCGGAATCGTCGCGACGTGCGCGATGTGGGCGGGACGCATGAACGTCGGCAGATCGGCGACGGCGTCGCGGATGGACTCGAGTGGCACGCTGTCGGCGACGATGTAGAGGACGACGTCGTCATCGACCAGTTCGCCGGGCTTCTTCCACAGGGCGAGGTCGGTGAGGGCATCAATCGTGCCGAGGCGTTCCTCGACGTACGGAATGGGCACGAATTCGCCCTTGACGCGGATACTTTCGGCAGCGCGCTCGAGGAACACCAGCCCGCCGTCGGCATCGCGCCGGCCGAGGTCGCCGGTGGCGAACCACCCGTCCTCGTCGCGGCTCGGGTCGACGCCGCCGTCCCGGAAGTACCCGGCGAACAGGGTGTTCGGGGCGGTCTCGCGCACGAAGATCTCACCGCTGTCGTCGAGGCGGTCCTCGATGTCGGAGCGGGTCTGTCCGCCGAATCGGCTCGCGTTCGCGGGGATGGCGAACTCGTCGGCGATGTCCCAGCGGTGCAGATGGCTGACTCCGGCGGCTTCGGTGGATCCGTATCCCGAGACCGCGGTGCGAATGCCGAAGCGGGACATGAATTCCCGATCGGCGTAGAACATGGTGCGCACGCTGTGCTCACCGGAGTCGGCGGTGGTCGTGGCTCGCTTGAGGATCTCGACGGGCGGTGCGTGCAGCGCCAGCGCCGTCACTCCGTGCTCGCGGACGGTGGGCCAGAAGCCGCTGGCCGAGAACTTGCGGACCGTCAGGGCGTCGGCGCCGGCGCACAGCGCGCCGATGATGCCGTACCCCATGGGGTTGATGTGGAACAGGGGCAGGGGAGCGAGCATCCGGTCGCCTTCGTCCAGGCCGAGGGCGTCTGCCATCGCCGAGCCCAGCCGCAGGAAGTACTCGTGGGTTTGGGCGCAGAACTTCGGTACCCCGGTGGTTCCGGAGGTGTGCATGAACGATGCGAGGTCCGCGGGTGCGGCGTCGAGGCCGGGGCTGGTCTGCGGGTCGATCGGGGACCATGCCCGGGCGGTCGACAGCGAGAGGGTGTGCAGCGTCGCGGGGAGGGTGTCGAGGTCGGTGAAGACCGCGGCCGGGTCGAGGCGCTCGAGCATCTGCGCCAGCAGCTCGGGCGGGTACGTGGGGTTCACCAGGGCCACCGGGGTGCCCGAGAGCAGACAGGCCATCCACACCAGCATGTATTCGGTGGAATTGTTCGCGACGATGGCCAGTCGCTGATCTCGCCGAATGCCCAGTTCCTGCAAGGCCTGCGCACCTGCCGCGGCGATTCGGACCGCATCGGGCAGGGCGATCTGGTCGTCGACGGTGCCCACCCGGAGATCGGGTCGATCCGATGACCGCTGCAGAAGGAGTTGGGCGAGGTTCGTGATGCTCATGTCGTCTCTTCCGGGCTGAAGGGCAGGGCGTCGTCATACACGGCGGACAGGCGGCGGCTCGTGCACCGGGCCCGCCACAGGCGGTTGAAGATCGCTCCCTGGAGCTGGTTACACAACCGATGGTTGCCGATGGAATCAGATAAGAGAACGGCCTTCAGCTAGCGTCAGCGGTAAGTAGAACTTATGTTCCGGTTTGGCCGACAAGCCGCTTCGGGGGTGATGACCTCGGGCGTTCCTGTGATACACATACGCCATGTCGACAGCCTCTCCCTTCGGCACCGACTTCGAGTCGCTGCTCTCGCCCACGGTCCGCACCACGTCGGTGGACGACGTGGTCACCAAGCTCCGCGAGATCCTGCTCACCGGTGGGGTCGCCCCAGGGGAGAAGCTTCCGAGCGAGCGGGAACTGGCCCGGTTATTGCAGGTCAGCCGCACCACGGTGCGGGAAGCGTTGCGCAAGCTCGAGGCGCACGGGCTGATCACGATCCGGCTGGGCGGCACCGGAGGTGCGTTCTTCAACCCGCCGGACCCCGGCCTCATGGGCTCGGCATTGGCGATGCTCCTCTCCTTCGAATCCGTATCCGAAGAAGACCTCACCGACTACCGCATCGACTTCGAGCAGGAGAACGCCGAGCTGGCGGCCCGTCGCGCCACCGATGAGGAGCTGGCAGGCCTGCAGACGATCCTCGACGAGGTCCGCCAACTGGGGGCAACCGGTTCGATCGACTGGGACCGCGTGCGTGCCCTCGACCTGACCGTCCACGAGTTGCTGCCGGCGCTCTCGCACAATGCCGTCCGGGTGGCGATCTCGGCGGGTATCCACGACGCACTCGCCCGCAGCTTCGCTCAGGTCGAGCCGAGTGCATCGAGCCCGGAGTTGTTGCGGGACGAGGTGATCGAGCTGCTCACCAAGGTGATCGCCCGTGATGGTGACGGCGCCCGCACGGCCATGGCGGAGCATCTCCGGCGCTGGCGCTCGTAATGCCGTTAACAAAATTAGTGGCCGCCGTAACAAACCGTTAACCGCTGTGCATTGACTCACCCGCACCGCTGTGGGACCGTTGGTCTGACCATCGACCACCCCACTTTGGAGACGATTGATGAACATTTCCGCCGGCCGTACCGGGCTCTTCCCCATCGGCCCCACCGACCCCTACGCCTTCGCCGCCGGATCGACCGAGCGCGCAGAGATCGCCGCCGCGCTCGACGACATCCGCAACACCGACTTCCGGGTCGCGAGCAACATCGCCGGCAAGGAGGTCCGCACCGGCCGCACCCTGCCCATCCAGGCGCCGCACAACCACTCGCACAAGCTCGGCGAACTCGACCTGGCCGGTCCCTCCGAGACTCAGGCCGCCATCGACGCCTCGCTCGAGGCGTCCCGGTGGTGGAGCGCCCTGCCCTGGGAAGAGCGGGTCGCCCCCTTCCTCAAGGCCGCCGACATGCTCGAGCACGGCCCGTGGCGGGCCAGGCTCAACGCCGCGACGATGCTCGAGCTGTCCAAGACCACCTACCAGGCCGACATCGACGCTGCTTGCGAGACAGTCGATTTCATTCGAGCGAACGTCAAGAACATGCTCGACATGTACGAGACGCAGCCCGGTTCGCAGGCCGGGGCGTGGAATCGGATCGAATACCGACCGCTGGAGGGCTTCGTCTTCGCGGTCACCCCGTTCAACTTCACCTGTATGAACAACCTCGCGTTCGGGCCCGCAGTGCTGGGCAACACGGTGGTGTGGAAGCCGGCCGAAAGCGCCTCCCTCGTCGCCCACCTGTCCCTGCAGTTGCTGCGCGAAGCCGGCCTGCCGGACGGCGTCATCAACGTCGTCTACGGCACCGGAAGCGACATCGGACCCACCGCCCTCGGCAGTGAACACCTCGCCGCCGTCCACTTCACCGGTTCGACGGGCACCTTCCAGCACATGTGGCAGGAGGTCGGCAAGAACGTGGCCACCTACCGCAACTACCCGCGCGTCGTCGGGGAGACCGGCGGCAAGGACTTCATCCTCGCCCACCCGAG
>JBCEBZ010000204.1:14788-19313 GCA_039206675.1 Rhodococcus sp. (in: high G+C Gram-positive bacteria)
CCTCGCCGGGGACGTCCGGTCCGGCGGGAGGGACGGCAGGGGGAGGCCGGGCGAACCGCCCCCGGAGGCCCGGCCTCGCAAGCGTTCGGGGTGACCCCTTACCGCGCAGACCCCTGCCGCGAACACGACTGTTTCCATCTTCCGGCCGCCGTAAACGAGCGTCCCACCCGAGCGCCGATCTCGAGGCCTTGGCCGTCGCCTGCATCCGCGGCGCCTACGAGTTCCAGGGACAGAAGTGTTCGGCCGCGTCCCGCCTGTACGTGCCGCGCAGCCTCTGGCCGCGTCTGAAGGAGCGGCTGATCGCGCTGACCGAGGACATCAAGGTGGGCGACCCGACCGACCCCGAGGTCTACGTCGGCGCCGTCATCAACGGCCGCCAGCACGCCAAGCACGCCGACATCCTCGCCCGGGCCCGCACCGAGAAGGCCGTGGTCGTCGGCGGTAACACCGACGACAGCGTCGGCTGGTTCGTCGACCCCACCATTCTCGAGGTCACCGACCCGCGCTCGCCGCTCATCACCGAGGAGATCTTCGCCCCGGTCCTGACGACCTATGTCTACGAGGACTCCGATTGGAGCGAGGTGCTGCGCCTGGTCGACACCACTACGCCGTACGGCCTCACCGGCGCCGTCTTCGCCGAAGATCGCCGCGCGGTCGAAGAGGCCGACGCCGCCCTGCGGTACACGGCGGGCAACTTCTACGTCAACGACAAGCCCACCGGCGCGGTCGTCGGCCAGCAGCCCTTCGGCGGTGCGCGCGCGTCGGGGACCAACGACAAGGCCGGCACGGTGTGGAACTCGATTCGCTTCGCGAGTCCGCGCACCACGAAGGAAAACCATTTGAGGGTGACGGACTACCGCTACCCCCACCTCGAGAAGTAATGTCCGATCCACGACAGGAAACGTCATGACCAATCCAACCGTGTACGACGTCGTGGTTGTCGGAGCCGGCATCATCGGCGCCAGCTGTGCGCACCATCTGGCCCAGCGGGGGCTGAAGGTCGCCGTGCTCGAAGCGAAGGCCGGGGCGGCCGAGGGGAGCACCGGACTGTCGTTCGCGTCGGTCCGTGCGCAATGGGCCGACGACCTCAACACCGAGCTGTCCTGGCGCAGCGTCCGCTTCTACCGTGACTTCCAGGACCGGTACGGCATCGACATCGGGTACCAGCCCAACGGATACCTGCTTCTCATTCCCGAAGCGAACTGGGAACGTCAGCTCCAGGCGGTCGAGCTCCAGCGCTCCCACGGTGTCCCGGTCGAGGTCCTCGACGTCGACCGCGCCCAGAAGATCACCCCCTTCGACCCGGCCGGAATCGCCGGTGCGACCTGGGGGACGGCCGACGGCCAGATCGACCCCCACGGGGCGACCAACGCATTCCTCACGCTCGCCCGCGGCAACGGTGTCGACGTCTTCTTCAAGGCACCGGTCAGCGGGATCGACAAGATCGGCGAGCTGTGGACCATCTCGGCCGGAGACCGCTCGGTGACCGGCCGCCACGTGATCAACGCCGCGGGCGGTTGGGCCGGCGAAATCGCCGGACTCGCCGGACTGGATGTGCCCGTGGCGCATTCACGTCGCAACGTCTACGCCACCGCCGAGGGCGCGCTCGACTCGTATGTGCCCATGACGGTGGACGTGGCGACGGGTGTGTACATGCGCAGCGAAGGGCAACGGCTTCTCTTCGCCGGCGCCAAGCCCACCGAGGTCGACGGATACAACACCGCGATCGACTGGCCCTGGATGGAGGAGTTACTGGCCCTGGCCGCCGACCGATTCCCCTGGCTGGTGGAACTGCCTCTCGATCGCCGTGCCTGCTGGGCGGGTACCTACGAGAACACCCCGGACCATGACGGCATCGTCGGCGTCGACCCGCGAGAGGCGCAGTGGATCAACGCATGTGGCTTCTCCGGGCACGGGCTGATCCAAGCGCCGGAGATCGGCCGACTCGTGGCCGAGCAGGTCACCGACGGAGCGATCACCAGCATCGACCTGTCCAAGCTGTCACTGGCTCGATTCCAGACCGGTGCCGTCGAGAATTCGGTGTCGCTCGTCTTCTGACCCGCCATTGCGCCCAACCCTCGAAAAGCCGGGGAGGGCGGCAAGTTCAACGACGCACTCGCTGCCCTCCTCCGGCCGGGAGGAATCTCCGCCACCCCAGGGTTGCCCGTGGGCCCCAGGTATCAGCGCGCCGGGATCCTTTTTCGTCCGTGCACTTCCGTCCCGGAATTCCCCTGCCGCAGCCCTTTCCGCCTCCGGTGATAAGCGGATACATGCGCTGCCATCACCCACGCTGAACGCTCTCCGGTGACTGTGTTCTCCGTCACCCATTCCCTGTAATCTTCGAGCAGCCCTTTTCCGGCGCTTCGGATTTCGAAGACATCCGGGTGCAGGGCTTCTCGCCCCCACTCTCCCCTCCAGCGCTCATGTGCCGATCGAATCGCCGGCCCCGCTGATCACGAAACAGGAAAACTCATGGCACCTTCATCCGCACCATCGGGTGGCATCGCCGCCCCGGGAGCGCCGTCGGAGAAATTGACGCGCTCGATGTCCTTGACCAACCTGATCTTCCTCGGTGTGAGCGCGCAGATCGGCTCCGGATGGCTCTTCGCCGTCCTGTCCGCCGCAGGCGCCGCCGGGCCTGCCGCGGTCCTGTCCTGGGTGCTCGCGGCACTGCTCTTCGGCGTCATCGCGATGCCCTGGATGGAACTGGGCGCCATGTTGCCCCGCTCGGGCGGACCCGTCCGCTACCCGAGCCTGTCGCACGGCATGATGACCGGGTGGCTGGTCGGCGGCGCCTACTGGATCGCCACCGTCGCCGTCACCACCCTCGAAGCGCAGGCGGTGCTGACCTACGTCAGCAGCAACTGGCCCGAACTCGGGCTGATGCACGAAGTCGACGGACTCGAAATCTTGACCTGGCCGAGGGGCATCCTCGCCGGTGTCGCCATCCTCGCAGTCTTCACCGTCCTCAACATCTTCGGCATCAAGATGCTCAGTGAGGCCAACCGCTGGATCACACTGTGGAAGATCGCGATCCCGACGCTCACCTTCATCCTGCTGTTCACCGCGTTCCGCAGCTCCAACTTCACCGAGACCGGATTCTTCGCCATGGGCTTCGACGGCGTGCTCCACGCCATCCCCGCCACCGGTATCGCCTTCGCCTACCTCGGCTTCCGTCAGGTCCTCGACTTCGGTGGCGAATGCAAGAACCCCCAGCGCAACATTCCGATCGCCATCGCCGCGTCCATCATCATCCCGATGTTTGTCTACGTGCTGCTGCAGGTCGCGTTCATCGGCGCACTCGACTGGACGGCCGCCGGCCTCGCACCCGGCGAATGGGGATCACTGCTGTCGAGTGATTGGGCGTCCGCACCGCTGTTCCAGGCCCTCATCGCCGCAGGATTCGGTGGCTTCGGCACCCTGCTCCTGATCGACGCCATCGTGTCTCCGGCGGCGACCGGGTGGGTGTTCCTCGGCAGCGCGACCCGGTCGACCTATGCGCTGTCCGAGCACGATATGGCCCCGTCATTACTGCAGCGGCTGAACCGATTCGCGGTGCCGTGGGTATCGCTGCTCGTCTCCTTCGCGGTGTCCTGCCTGTTCCTGCTCCCGCTGCCGAGCTGGTACCGGCTGGTCTCGATCGTGTCGGTGGCGCTCCTGCTGAGCTACCTCGTCGGAAGCTCGAGCATGATGGTGCTCCGCCGCACCGCCCCGAGCCTGCCGCGTCCTTTCCGCCTGCGCAATGCCGGCTTCTGGGCGCCCGCAAGTTTCGTGGCCACGCTGATCCTGGTGTACGTCGCCGGCTTCTCGACCGTTCTCAATCTGGCCATCGTCGTGTTCGCCGGTACCCCGGCATACGTCGCCTACATCGCCGTCCGGCAGAACTGGATCACCCGGATCCGGGCGTACAGCTGGTCGGCAGTGTTCCTCGCGGCGTGGGGCTTCGTGAGCTGGCACGGCGGATGGTTCATGACGGTCAGCGGCGGCCAGCGGGAGGGAGCATGGGACACACCGGTTTACCTGGTGGCGTGCACCGCAGTGCTCGCCGTCGGCGGGATCGCCGTGTACCTGCTCAGCAGCACCGTCGGCCGTGTACACATCTCCCGATCGACCTGGTTCGTCACGCTGCTGATGGCGGTGCTCTTCCTCTCCTTCTACGGTAGCTACGGGCCACTCGACCACCCCGTCTTCGGCGAAGGATGGGACCTCGTCCCGGTGGCCGCCGTGGGCCTCGCCGCGTACTACTGGTCGGTCGCTTCCGGCTTCCAGACCGACGACGTACGCGACAACCGGCTTGCGGACGACCACGAGGACGTCCTCGCCGTCTGACCGCGGAACGCTGCAGGGGCCGACACGATAGCAAAGGTCGGCCCCTGCAACGCAATACACATCCCGACCTCGACTCTCCGGTCGGCGCGCGCCCGTCCCACAACACCCGCCGGCCGCCCGCGAGGACGAACCGCTATGAAAGGCACGTCATGAATTCTCCTGAACCGATCGTGGTGGTCGACGGCGCGAGGACCCC
>JBCEBZ010000205.1:0-4189 GCA_039206675.1 Rhodococcus sp. (in: high G+C Gram-positive bacteria)
ACGAGTCCTCGAGCAGCTTCATGATCGGGATGACACCCGAGCTCTGGTTCTCGATCTTCTTGATCGGGGCACCGTGCTCACGAACGTTGCTGAGCAGCAACGCAACTCCGCCGCCGCGCTTGGACAGCTGCAGGGCGGAGTTGATGGAGCGGCCGATCGACTCCATGTTGTCCTCGATGCGCAGCAGGAAGCAGGACACGGGCTCGCCGCGCTGCTTCTTGCCGGAGTTGAGGAACGTGGGGGTGGCGGGCTGGAAGCGGCCGGCGATGATCTCGTCGACGAGCTTGGTCGCCAGGTCCTCGTCGCCTGCGGCGAGCGTGAGCGCGACCATGCAGACTCGGTCCTCGAACCGCTCCAGGTAACGCTTGCCGTCGAACGTCTTCAGCGTGTACGACGTGTAGTACTTGAACGCGCCCAGGAACGTCGGGAACCGGAACTTCTTCGAGTACGCGTGGTCGATCAGCGACTTGACGAAGTTGCGCGTGTACTGGTCGAGGACCTCACGCTCGTAGTAGTTCTCCTTGACCAGGTAGTCCAGCTTCTCGTCCTGGTTGTGGAAGAAGACAGTGTTCTGGTTGACGTGCTGGAGGAAGTACTGGTTTGCGGCCTCGCGGTCCTTCTCGAACTGGATCTCGCCGTTGGGGCCGTACAGGTTCAGCATCGCGTTCAACGCGTGGTAATCGAGTTCTCCCGAGGAGACGTCGGGTCGTGCCACAGCGCGTTCTACACTCCCAGCCGGGGCTGTGTCTGTGATTGTCGGTGCCACTGTTCACTCTCCATGAATTGTTCGAGCCCGTCCCGGACTGCTACTACGTCTTCGGCGGTACCCATGAGCTCGAAGCGGTACAAGTACGGAACCCTGCACTTCTGCGAAATCACGTTTCCGGCATAGCAATACGACTCGCCGAAGTTCGTATTGCCTGCAGCGATCACCCCACGGATGAGGGAGCGATTGTGCGTGTTGTTGAGGAATCTGATGACCTGCTTGGGCACGTAGCTCGTGTCCCGACCGGTCGCGGTGATCCCGCCCCCGTAGGTCGGCAGGATCAGGACGTACGGCTCATCGACCTCGAACGTGCCCGCGCGGTCGTGCAGCGGAATGCGCGTGGCCGGGACACCCAACTTCTGAACGAAGCGATGGGTATTCTCCGAGGCGCTGGAGAAGTACACCAGCGATGTCATCGGTTTCCACCATCTGGACTAGTACTACCGTTTACTGCCGCCCGGGAATCGGCTCGTCCTCCGCCTCGGGCGGTGCGATCGCCTCGCTTCAAGCAGCGTTTGCCGAGAGGGTCTTGATGCGGTCGGGGCGGAAGCCCGACCAGTGCTCGTCACCGGCCACGATCACGGGCGCCTGCAGGTATCCCAGTGCCATGACGTAGTCCCGGGCTTCGGGGTCTTCGGTGATGTCGACGACGGAGTATTCGATACCCGCCTTGTCGAGGGCCCGGTAGGTGGCATTGCACTGAACGCAAGCGGGCTTGGTGTAGACGGTGATGCTCATGAAGTCCCTCTTTCCACTGCCGAATGGAGCTGACGAAGTGTGTGTTCAGCGCACTGAGACTTCCCCTGATCGAGATGGCGGTGACCCCCGATGGAGATGCTCACCGAGTCGGTTCTCGTTGTGGTCTCTCAGTGCTCAAGACACTACACCTAGTGGCCGACAGAAACACTTAACCCGAGATGTTGTGAGTCACATTGATGAAATTCCCTGGTCGTCATCTCGCGGACCACAAATTTCGTGCTCGCTCCGGCGTGTCGCACATCACATTTTCGGCGTGACGCGGAACACCCCTCGATTCGCGCTCGTGCACTGGAGGCTTCGGGAGCTTACGTCACCTCGGCGGACACGCCCGCATCCGTTGCGCGGACCCCGCGGACGGACCGTCCGCACCGCCTCCGACGCCGGTCGGACGAACGCCGTCCGCACCCCGCAGGCACCCGCGAGAGACGACCGCGGCGGCCCGTCCCCCGCCGCCCGGCGCCGGACGTCGTGAGCCCTGCACCCGGTGCGCTTGCCGGCCGGTAACTGCCGGACCCGACGCCCTGTCCCGGTAGCGTGAGCGGATGCCCGAAGAACCCCTCGAATGGTCGGCGCCCGTGGCGCACACGAGGCGGGTGACGCCGAACATGCAGAGGATCACCCTCGCGGGCGGCGACCTGAGTCGATTCGAGTCCAGCGGGATGCCCGACGAGCGCCTACTCCTTGCGTTCCCGCCGGACGGCGCGGAGAAGCGCAGTTACACCGTGCGCCGCTGGGACCCGGACGCCCTGGAGATGGACATCGACTTCGCCGTCCATGCGGGCGGGACTGCGGCGCACTGGGCCGCACAGGCACGCCCGGGCGAGACGCTCGGGTTCTCGACCGCGTCGGGGTGGTACGCACCGCCCGCCGACACCGAGTGGCAGCTCCTCGTCGCCGATATGACGGCGCTGCCCGCGGTCGGCCGGATCGTCGAGGAGCTTCCGGGTTCGGCGCGGGTGCACGTCATCGCGGAGGTCACCACCCCGGAGGACCGGCAGACATTCGTCACCGACGCCGCGCTGACCGTGACCTGGCTCGACGGCAGCGGCAACGGCGCCGGGGACAGCCTGCTCGCCGCGGCGGCCCGCGAGTGGTCGCGACCGGATGCGCCGGGATACGTGTGGTTCGCAGGCGAGGCGACGGTGTCGCGGGTGGTGCGACGCTGGTTGCGCCACGACCTGGGCTGGCACACCGACCGCTACGACGTCATCGGCTATTGGCGCGACAAGAAGGAGGAGTGGGTCGCGCGGTACGAGTCGGTGCGCGAACAGATAGAAGCCGCCAGGGACTCTGCCCTGGCGGCCGGTGAGGACTTCGACACGGTGCGGGACGCCGTCGACGCGGCCCTGGATCGGACCGGACTGTAGCGGCGACGGCGTTCCGCGCGTGGATTCGTCAGGCGTCGACGAGTTCCTTCGTGGCGTCGACCAGGCTGGCGACGACGCCGGCGATCTGCTGCGCGACCTCGGCGTTCTCGCGCGGGTGACGGTCACCGAACTTGTCGATGGTGCCGCCGATGGCGAGGGTGACGTCCTCGAGAACCTTGCCGCCTGCGATGCGGACGGCCTTGCGGGTGTCCTCGTGCGCCCACTGCGCGCCGTTGCCGCTGGGCGAGGCACTGATGACCGCGATGGGCTTGTCCTTGACCGCGCCGGTGCCGTACGGCCGGGAGATCCAGTCGATGGCGTTCTTGAGGACGGCCGGGATGGTGCCGTTGTACTCGGGGGTGAGCAGCAGGAGCGCGTCGGCGCGGCCTGCGGCGTCACGCAGGGCCTCGACGGCGGGGATGGAACCGGCGACGTCGATGTCCTCGTTGTAGAAGGGGACCTCTCCGAGTCCGTCGAACACGGTCACCTGGGCACCCTCGGGTGCCACGGCGACCGCGGTCTCGGCGAGCTGACGGTTGACCGAGGCGGCGCGCAGGCTGCCGACGAGAACGAGAACGTTGGTCTGTGACATGTCAATAATCCTTCGATGATGCGTAGGGCGACTCGCGAACATGTATAGCAACTAAACGGACCGCGGTCCACTTATGTTCCCGTCGCGGTAGGATGCGAAGCGTGACCAGCCCCCTGCTGCCCCAGATCGGGGTCGATCCCCCCGAACGCGGCGACGCCGCACGTAACCGGCGTCTTCTGCTCGATGCGGCCGCGCTGCTGGTGGCCGAACGCGGTGTCGACGCCGTCACGATGGATGCCGTCGCCTGCAAGGCCGGTGTGGGCAAGGGCACAGTGTTCCGCCGGTTCGGCAGCCGGTCGGGCCTCATGCACGCACTCCTCGACCACACCGAACGCGAACTGCAGCAGGGCTTCATGTTCGGTCCCCCGCCCCTCGGGCCCGGCGCCGACCCGATCGACCGCCTGATCGCCTTCGGACACGCCCGCATCGCGATCGTCGAGGTACAGGGCGAGGTGCAACGCGCCGCGGAGAACTCCCTCGAATTCCGTTTCGCCGCACCGGCGCGGGCGGTCTCGGTGCACCACGTCGTGTCTCTGCTCCGCGCCGCAGGGGTACAGGGCGACCACGAACTGCTCGCCTGCTCGCTCCTCGCGCCGCTCGAGGCCACGCTGGTGTTGCACGAACTGCGCGACCTCGGGATGTCGGTCGAGCGGCTCGGCAACGCCTGGGAAGACCTGATCCGGCGCGTCACCCGATGTTGATCCC
>JBCEBZ010000205.1:4289-19267 GCA_039206675.1 Rhodococcus sp. (in: high G+C Gram-positive bacteria)
CCTGATCCGGCGCGTCACCCGATGTTGATCCCGGATCCGGACATTTTGTCTAACCTCGGGGAATGCGCACCACCGCCGCCGTTCTCGGCCTCCTGACGTCCGCCTTGCTCACCGCCTGCGGCGGCGATGCGCAGACGGAATCGCCGGACCCGGCGGGCCGCACCTTCGTCTCCACGTCCGTCGAGGGCGATCCCATTCCCGGCGGTGGGCCGCTCGTACTCGGGTTCACCGACCCCGGGCGACTGTCCGTCGACGCCGGGTGCAATCAGGGCAGCGCCGACGTCGACCTGGCCGACGGAAAGATCGTGACGGGACCGCTCGCCATGACGCTGATGGCGTGCCCCGGCGAGGCGGCGGGCGCCGACGCCTGGGTTGCGGCCCTGCTGGATGCGCAACCGAACTGGACCCTCGGCGGCGACACCCTCACCCTCACCACGCCCACCGGTTCGGTGACGCTGACGGACGAGAAGGTCGTCCGGCCGGACCGCCCCGTCGTCGGGACCACGTGGACCGTGACCGCGCTGATCAGTCCGGACGCGGTCACCACGACAGCCGCGCTGGAGCGGACGGCACCGCAATTGGTCATCGCGGGCGACGGTTCGGCGTCCGGTTTCACCGGCTGCAACCGGATGACCGGGACCGCGGACGTGCAGCAGAGTTCGATCACGTTCGGGTCGTGGGCCACCACCCGGATGGCGTGTCCGCCCGACGAGTCCGAGGTGGAGCGCGCGGTCCTCGCGGCACTGACCGGGGAGACGGGCTACAGCGTCCATTCGGACTCGCTGCGCCTGGTCAACGGCGCCGGGACCGGACTGGAACTGCGGGCGGGCTAGAGCGCGGTCAGCCAGCGTCCGAGTTCGCGGGCGCTGGCATCGATCCTGGCGGGCCAGTCCAGCGCCGAGTCGTCCGCGGTGTCGCTGACGTGCTTGACGAGCCGGCACCGGGCGCCGCCGCGGGCGCTGGCATAGGCAACGGCGAAACCCTCCATGTCGACGAGGTCGGCCCTGCGGGCGAGTGCGTCTCGCACGCCGACGTCGGACACGAACAGATCCCCGGTCGCGAGCACGGAACCGTCGCCGTCGGGCAGGGCCAGGAGATCGGCCACCTCGTGCCCGAGGGCCCGGATGGCGTCGCCGCTGATGTCGTGGTTCAGGACGGTCGACGGCGTGAACAGCCCACTGTGATGCTCGTGCAACGCGCCCGCGGTGCCGATGTTGACGACGAGCGGCTTGTCGGTTCGCGGATAGTCGGCGAGCGCGGACGCCACGGCCACGGCGGCGCTCACCTTGCCGATCCCGGTGATCAGGACCTCGAACTCGGACGGGACGTGCACCGCCTCCGCCTTGGTCGCGCTGACCACCAGAACGTCCGATCTACTCATGCACGGAACCGTACTCTGCGCCCGTCAGGGGCACTCGCTAGAGTTCTGTCATGGCGAATCTACGTGCGCAGATCCTCGAGGAACTCGGTGCCCGGCCCACCATCGACGCGGCCGGCGAGATCCGCACACGTGTTCAGTTCCTGAAGGACTACCTGCTGTCGACGCCGGCGAAGGGTTTCGTCCTGGGTATCAGCGGCGGTCAGGACAGCACCCTCACCGGACGCCTCGCCCAGCTCGCGGCGAGCGAGTTGCGTGAGGAGGGCCACGACGCCGAGTTCGTGGCCGTGCGGCTGCCGTACGGCACCCAGGCCGACGAGTCGGACGCGCAGATCTCCCTCGACTTCATCAAGCCCGACCGGTCGGTGGTCGTCAACGTCAAGCCCGGTGCGGACGCCACCGCGAAGGAATCGTCCGAGGCGCTGCGCGACATCATCGGCGACGGCGGTGAACTGCGCGATTTCGTCCGCGGCAACATCAAGGCCCGTGAGCGCATGGTGATCCAGTACTCCATCGCCGGTCAGCTCGGGTACCTGGTCGTCGGCACCGACCATGCCGCCGAGGCGATCACCGGGTTCTTCACCAAGTTCGGCGACGGCGGCGTGGACGTCACTCCCCTGACCGGGTTGTCCAAGCGTCAGGGCGCCGCGCTGCTCCGCGAACTCGGCGCACCCGAGAGCACGTGGAAGAAGGTTCCCACCGCAGACCTCGAGGACGACCGTCCCGCCCTTCCCGACGAGGAGGCACTGGGCGTGACGTACGCGCAGATCGACGACTACCTCGAGGGCAAGGATGTGCCCGAGGACATCGCCCGGAAGCTCGAGACGATGTTCCGCAGCACCCGGCACAAGCGGACGGTTCCCGTGACCCCCCTCGACACGTGGTGGCGGTGACCCGGTGGTCCAGGCGCTGGTCGCGGGCGGTACCGGCACGGCAGGCCGGCAGGTGGTCAAGGAGTTCCTCGCCCGCGGCCACTCCGTCCGGGTCCTGACCCGGCACGGCGGCGCGCCGGGTAGCGAGATCGCCCACTTCCACGGCGATCTCGTCACCGGCGACGGCCTCGCCGAGGCGCTCGACGGTGTCGACGTCGTGGTCGACACCACCGACGGAAAGACCAAGGGCACCCGGGCGGTGCTGGAGAAGGGCGCCGAGAACCTGCTCTCCACCGCGGACGGCGCGGGCGTCCACCGTGCCGTCCTCCTCTCCATCGTCAACGTCGACCAGGCCGAATTCGCCTACTACCAGGCGAAGCGGACGCAGGAGCGGGTCTACGAGAGCGCTGCGATGGAGACCGCGATCGTTCGGGCCACCCAGTTCCACGACTTCATTCCCATGATCGCGAAGCCGGCGAGCCGGGTCGGGCTGATCCCGGCCTTCTCGAAGACGAGCTTCCAGACCATCGACACCCGGGACGTGGCGACCGCCCTGGTCGACGCCGCGCTGGCCGCCGAACCGGCGCCGGAGGGGCCGGTCACCATCGGCGGTCCGGAGGTGCGCACCGCCCGCGACCTGACGACGGCGTGGAAGAAGGCCACCGGGACGCACGGGTTCGTCGTGAACGTTCCCCTCCCAGGCGCGCTGGGGCAGTTCCTGCGGAACGGATCGAACCTGGTGCCCGACAACCGGTTCGGAACGATCACCTTCGACCGGTGGCTGGCCGACTCCGTCCGCTGAACGGCTCGGCCAACAGCGGACTAGCCGCCGGCGAACGGCGGCAGCACGTCCACCTGCGCCCCGGCGGTGCGCGTCAGATCGCGGGTCAACTCGGAATCCACCAGGAAGGCGGACACCGACAGCACCTGCTGCATGCCGGGACCGTACTTGGCGAGGAGGAGATCCTTCACCTGGCCGAGATCCGCGGTGGCAGGGAGATCGAGGGTTTCCTTGGTGCACCCGGCCGCGTCGGCGGCGGCCGCGAAGTACCGAACCGAAATGCCTGTCACGTCAACCACCGATTGCTCCCATACTGCGTTGTGGCGGAGCGAAGCCGTCCGCGTTGATTCCGTGGCCTGCCCACTTGTTCCACATTGCGCCGCGCCACAACTGCGCCAGTTCGTCGTCGCCCGCACCCGACCGCAGTGCCGACCGCAGGTCGATCTCCTGGTCGCTGAACAGGCACGAACGTACCGTTCCCTCGGCGGTGAGGCGGGTGCGGTCGCAGTCGGAGCAGAACGACCGGGTGACGGACGCGATGATTCCGACCGTGGCCGGTCCGCCGTCGACGAGCCACTCCTCGGCAGGCGCCGACGGATCGTCCCTCCCGTGTTCGGTGAGCGTGAACCGCTCGCCGAGGACGGCCAGTAACCGGTCGGCGGTGACCATGTTCTCGCGGGCCCACTCGTGATCGGCGTCGAGCGGCATCTCCTCGATGAACCGCAGCGCGACGCCCTCGTCCAGGCACCATTCCAGGAGATCGGCCGCTCCGCCGAGCGTCTCGGGCATCAGCACCGCATTGATCTTCATCGGCGCCAGCCCTGCTCTGGCGGCGGCGCGGATACCGGCCATCACCGACGGCAGCCGGTCCCGCCTCGTCAGTCTCGCGAAGTGCTCACGATCGACCGAATCGAGGGAGACGTTGACCCGGGTCAGTCCGGCGCGGGCGAGCCCGGCCGCGCGGTGCTCGAGACCGACCGCGTTGGTGGTCATCGCGAGCGGAATCCCCGGCACCCGCTCGGCGCATCCGGCGATCATCTGCTCGAGATCCACCCGCATCAGCGGTTCGCCCCCGGTGAACCGGACCTCGCGGACACCCAGCCGGTGGACGGCGATGTCGACGAGCCTGACGATCTCGTCTGCGGTGAGGAGATTCTGCGCCGGGATGGCGGGCAGGCCCTCCTCGGGCATGCAGTACGTGCAGCGCAGCGAACACTTCTCGGTGATGGACACCCGCAGGTCCCGCGCGACGCGGCCGAACCGGTCGACCAGCTCGTCGACGTCCGGTCTACCGTCGAGCGAGACCGACGAGCGGACGGACGGGATCCCCATCTCCACTGTCGTCATCGAGTTGCCTTTCCCTGCATCTGTCCAGTATGCCGCTAGGGGGTGACGCTGTGTGACGCGGTGCACTCTCGTCGCGTCTTCGGAGGCGTGCTTAGGATTGGTGACCATGGCCGGAGGAATATCGTGACCGCACGCTCTGTGGAGCAGCACGCCCAGCACGTCGCCGAACTTCTCGCGCCCCTCCACGAGCGGCCGGCGGAGGAGATTCCGCTCGGGGAGTCACTCGGGCGCGTCCTCGCCGCCGACGTCCACTCCCCCGTCGACCTGCCGTTGTTCCGCAATTCGCAGATGGACGGGTACGCGGTCGACGCCGCATCCGTGGCGTCGGTCCCGGCGGTGCTGCCGGTGCGGGGCGTGATCGCCGCGGGACCGGCAGGCACCACCACCCACACTCCCGGGACCGCCTACCGGATCATGACCGGTGCGCCGATCCCCGAGGGCGCCGACGCGATCGTCCCGGTCGAGGACACCGAGGCCACCGACGGACAGGTCCGCATCGAACGCTCACGCACCGCCGGCGAGTTCGTGCGCGAGCGCGGCAGCGACGTCCAGGAGGGCATGCTCCTGCTGCCCGCAGGCAGTGTGCTCGCCGCCCGGCACATCGCCGTCCTCGCCGCCGTCGGCCTGCAGCACGTCCCGGTGCGGCCGCGGCCGCGTGTCGCCGTGATCACCACCGGCGCCGAACTCGTGGACGCCGGAACCACGCTGCATCCGGGAGAGATCTACGACTCCAACGGAATCGCCCTCGCGTCGAGCGCCAGGGCCAACGGCGCCGAGGTCGTCTCGATCGCGCGCAGCGGCGACGACACCGCCGAGTTCCGGACCCTGCTGGCGGAGGCGACCACCACCGCCGATCTCGTCCTCACGTCCGGTGGGGTGTCGATGGGCGACTTCGAGGTGGTCAAGGAAACCCTCACACCGCTCGGCGCAGATTTCGGCCACGTCGCGATGCAGCCGGGCGGCCCCCAGGGCACCGCCGTGGTCGACGGCACGCCCGTCCTCAACTTTCCGGGGAATCCGGTCAGCACCCTCGTCTCGTTCGAGGTGTTCGCGCGCCCCGAGATCCGGCGCGCCGCCGGGCTGCACCCGACGGAACCCGAGGAACTGCCGCTTGCCGCGGCCGTCACCTCCATACCCGGCAAGCGGCAGTTCCTCCGGGCACGCCGTACCGATACCGGGGTCGAACTCGTGTCCGGCCCCGGCTCCCATCTCGTCGCCGCGATGGCGTGGGCGGACGTCCTCCTCGACGTTCCCGCCGACGTCACCGCACTCGACGCCGGCCAACTCGTGAAGGTGATCCCCCTATGAGCGACCTGACACATCTCGACAGTGAGGGCCGCGCGCGCATGGTCGACGTGAGCGCGAAAGCGGACACGACCCGGACCGCGGTGGCCGCCGGGCAATTGGTCACCACACCCGCGGTGATCGACCTGGTCCGCGCCGACGACCTCCCCAAGGCCGACGTTCTCGCGACGGCCCGGATCGCGGGGATCTCCGGGGCGAAGAAGACGTCCGAGCTGATTCCGCTCTGCCATCAACTCGCGCTGTCGTCGGTGAAACTGGAGTTCGGGTTCACCGAGAATGCGATCACGATCGAGGCCACCGCGAAGACGAAGGGTCCGACCGGCGTCGAGATGGAGGCCCTCACCGCGGTCGCGGTGGCCGGATTGACGTTGCACGACATGGTGAAAGCCGTCGACCCCGCCGCGACGCTGGACGGTGTGCGGCTGCTCACCAAGGACGGCGGCAAACGCGGACACTGGACGCGCGAGCGGCAGAGCACCGGAACTCCCACGGTGACAGCGCGATCCGCGGCCGTCCTGGTCGCTTCGACCGGCGGGGCGAAGGGGACCCGGGAGGACACGACCGGCCCCGTGATCGCCGCGTGGCTCGAGGACCGGGGCTTCACCACCCGGGGCCCGCTCGTCTACGCGGACGCGGACATCGCGGCCGGACTCTCCGACGCCCTCTCCGGGAACCCGGCACTGATCATCAGCACCGGCGGCACCGGGGTCTCCCCCACGGACGCGACCCCGGAGGCCACCCGCGCGGTGCTGGACCGCGAACTGCCCGGTGTGGCCGACGCCATCCGGAACCGCGGCACGGAGGTGACCCCGCACGCCTCGCTGAGCCGCGGACTCGCCGGTGTGGCGAACGGCACAGTCGTGGTGAATCTCCCCGGCTCGCCGGGCGGGGTCAAGGACGGATTGTCGGTCCTCGACCCGATCGTCGATCATCTTCTCGCTCAGGTCGCCGGTGGAGGTGCGCACGATGCCTGACATTCTCGCCCAGATCTCGGATCAGCCGCTCGATCCCGCCGTCGTCGCCGCCGCCGTGGCCGGGCCCGAACACGGCGCCGTCGTCGTGTTCACCGGCGTCGTCCGCAATCACGATGGCGGACAATCCGTTTCGGCACTCGAGTACCAGTCGCACCCGGACGCCGAACGCTTCCTCCGCACCGTCTGCGAGGAGGTTGCCGCCTCCTCCGGACTCCCCGTGGCGGCCATCCACCGGGTCGGATCACTCACCGTCGGCGACCTCGCGGTGGTCGCCGCGGTCGCCGCCCCCCACCGCGCCGAGGCGTTCACCACGTGTGCCGAACTGGTGGAGCGCATCAAGCACGAGGTGCCCATCTGGAAGCGGCAGAAATTCGCCGACGGGGCGTCGGAATGGGTCGGTCTGTGACTCCTCGGTCGGACCGGTCGGCCGCCACCAGGTAGACTCGCCACCACTAGGTGACCACGACGGTCATCCAGCGTCGTAGAACGCATTCAGTTCGGTCACCCGAATCCTGTTGGATGTGCACCACCGCATCCGCTCTTCTTACGGCGAAGAAGCTTGCCGACCGGCAACGCCGCCAACCTGTGCTCGAGCACCGACGGAGACCTTCCGTATCGGCCCTCCGGGCACAACCCTGTGCCCGAAAGGCCTGACCACTTGTCTGACACACATACCCCCGACACGACGTTCGCCGCACTCGGTGTCCGCGAACCGCTGGTGAAGGCACTCGCCGACAAGGGGATCACCTCCCCGTTCCCCATCCAGGTCGACACCCTCCCCGACACGCTGTCGGGACGCGACGTGCTCGGCCGCGGCAAGACGGGCAGCGGCAAGACGCTGGCCTTCTCCATTCCGATGGTGTCCCGCCTCGCGGGCGAACTGTCGGGCGGAAAGCGCCGCCCGGGCCGCCCGGTGGGACTGATCCTCGCCCCCACCCGCGAGCTCGCCACGCAGATCACCGCTACCCTCGAACCCCTCGCCGCCGCGTACGACCTGCGGGTCACCACGATCTTCGGTGGCGTCTCCCAGAACCGTCAGGTGAACGCCCTCAAGGCGGGTGTCGACATCGTCGTCGCCTGCCCCGGACGGCTCGAAGACCTGATGAAGCAGAAGTTCGTGAGCCTCGACGCCGTCGAGATCACCGTGCTCGACGAGGCCGACCACATGGCCGACCTCGGCTTCCTGCCCGTCGTCACCCGCATCCTCACCGCGACCCCCCAGCAGGGGCAGCGGCTGCTGTTCTCCGCCACCCTGGACAACGGCGTCGACAAGCTCGTCAAGCGGTTCCTGAAGAACGAGGTGCTGCACTCGGTCGACGAGGCGAACTCGCCTGTCGCGGCCATGACGCACCACGTATTCGACGTGGACGGGGTCGAGGCCAAGCGCAAGCTGGTCGAGCGGCTGGCATCGGGCACCGGACGCCGGATCCTGTTCATGCGCACCAAGCACCAGGCCCGCAAGCTGGCCCGTCAGCTCACCGAGGCGGGAATCCCCTCCGTCGACCTGCACGGCAACCTGTCGCAGGCGGCACGCGACCGCAACCTGGCCTCGTTCTCGGCCGGTGAGGCCCGCGTGCTGGTGGCCACCGACGTCGCGGCACGCGGCGTGCACGTCGACGACGTCCAGTTGGTCGTCCACGTCGATCCGCCCGCCGAACACAAGGCCTACCTGCACCGTTCCGGCCGCACCGCCCGCGCGGGCAGCGCGGGCGACGTCGTCACGGTGGTGCTGCCCGAGCAGCGCAAGGACCTCGCCGTCCTCATGCGCAAGGCCGCGATCAAGGTGACACCGGTCCGCAGCACCGCGGACTCCGCACACGTGCTCGACCTGGTCGGCGACATCGCACCGCACGTCGCGCCCGCCCCCAAGGCGGCACCGGCGACCAACGGCGGCGGACGCAACCAGCGGCCGGGCGGCGCCCAGGGCGGACGGGGCGGTCAGGGCGGCCGCGCACACGGTCAGGGCGGCGGCGCGCGTCGCTCCCGCTCGGGTGGAGCCGGACGCCCCCGCGCAGCCTCCTCCACGGGCGGCGGAACCCGCACGGCGTCCGCCGGCGGCTCACGCCGCCGTCAGGGCTAGAACTTCTCGAGGTGGACGGCGTCGGCCAACGGCCGGCGCCCCCGCCACCCGAAGCGCTCGAGGTCCGGCACCTGCTGGAACTCGGCAACCCTCCCCACGCACAGCCACGCGATGGGACGCACCGGCTCGGGAATTCCCAGCAGGTCGGTGAGGTAGGGCTCGTCGTAGAACGACACCCAGCCGACGCCCACGTTCTCGGCGGCCGCGGCGAGCCACAGATTCTGGATCGCGAGCACCGCGGAGAACAGGCCCGTGTCGTCGATCGTGTGCCTGCCGAGGACGTGTTCGCCGCCGCGGCTCCGGTCGTAGGTCACGACCACCCCCATGCCGCTCTCGCAGATCCCTTCGATCTTGATGGGATCGAACGTCTTCTTCCGGTCTTCGGGCAGCGACTCCGCGAAGCGCCTGCGGGCGCCTGCCACGTGGTCGGCGAACGTCGTCAGCGTCCCGGTGTCGCGCACGACGACGAAATCCCACGGCTGGGTGTTGCCCACGCTGGGCGCGCAGTGCGCGGCGCCCAGGATGCGGTCGAGAACCTCCACCTCGATCGGCTCCCCGGTGAACTCGGCCCGCACGTCGCGGCGGCGACGGATCGCGTCGTACACCGACAGCGCCGGCTCGGGATTCGTATGGGGACTACACGCAGACTCGGTCACGCGGTCACGGTATAGCGGTGCACACCCAGCATCGCGCCGGGGTCCGCATCTTCGCCCTCCGCCACGACGCAGCCCGCGAGCCGGGTCCGCACGTGCTCGGCCTCGATGTCGGCCCCGATGAGCACCAGCTGGGTCGCCCGCTCCTCGCCCTGCTCCCAGCGCGTCGACGTGAATCTGATGTGCGGGCCCACGGTCTGCACCTCGAACTTCCGCGACTGCCCGGGCACCGCGAAATGCACGAATCCCTTGATCCGGTAGATCCCGACCGGCCGCTTCTCGAGGAACTCGACGAGCCGCCGCGGATCGATCGGCTCGTCGGAGGCGAAATCGACTGCCTCATAGGACGAATGCAGGTGGTCGTGCTCTGCGCAGTGGTCGTGCTGATCCAGCAGGAGCTGGTCGAGGGTGAGCTGCTCCCCCGCCGCCGGTTCACGCCCGGGTTCCCGGTCGAACAGCAGGGTGGGCTCGATCCGGCCGTGCGCGGTGGTCAGGACGGGCGCCCGGTCGTTGAAGCCGCGGACCATCGTCTGCACGGCGGCCTGCCGGTCTTCGTCGATGCGGTCCGTCTTGTTCAGGATCACGAGGTCGGCGAGCGTGACGTGCTTGCCGAGGTCCGGATGCTGCTCCGACATGTCCTCGAACTGCTCACCGTCGACCATCACGACGAGACCGCCGTACATCACGTGCGGGTTGGTGCTTCCGAGGACGAGACGAATCATGTTGCGCGGCTCGGCAAGCCCGCTCGCCTCGACGATGATCACGTCGATCTGCGACGTGGGATGCGCGAGGCGGTCCAGCATCTCGTCCATGTCGCTGACGTCCACGGCGCAGCACATGCAGCCGTTGCTCAGCGACACCATGGAATCGACCTGGCCGGCCACCATCATCGAATCGATGTTCACGGCGCCGAAGTCGTTGACGATGACGCCGACCCGGACGCCGCGGTTGTTGCGCAACACGTGGTTGAGCAGGGTGGTTTTTCCCGAACCGAGGAATCCGGCGACGATGACGACGGGAATCCGCTTCTTCGCCAACGCTGCGACCTCCGTGGGACCTCGACGAGCTACCGGGCGCCCATCCTAGCGCCCTGCCGCCGGCAGGTCCGCACTCAGCCGACGAAGGGCACGGGATCGAGGTCGCGGACCCGACGCGCGGGCGAGCCGGCATAGAGGCCGTTCGGCTCGCAGTCGCGGGTGACCACGGAGCCGGCCCCCACGACGCACCCTTCCCCCACCGTCACCCCGGGGAGGATGATCGCACCCGCGCCGATCCAGCACCCGTCGCCGACCACGATCGGGCGGTCGACGACTCGCCCGCCCCGGCCGGAACCCGGACCGATCTCGTGAGTGCTCGTGACGAACTGGACGCGATGTCCGACGGCGACCTGCCTGCCGAGCGTGATGGGCGCGGTGCCGTCGAACAGGACTCCGCGATTGACGAACGTCCCCAGCCCCATCGTGACGTCCTTGCTGCCGAAGTAGCAGCCCGAGTAGATACCGGCTCCCCACACTTTCGCTCCCGCGACCATCAGGAGCAGGACCCGCAGCCACACGGGGACGAACGCGGAGGCCTGGACGATGGTGACGAACCGCATCCCGTCACCCTATCCCCGCGGGGCACGTTCGCGGCAGAGGTTGCCATTGGTTAACTGAATCACCGCACGAAAGCGGAAGGTGCGGCGTACTATGTGGGCGCCACTGCAGAAGCACAAGGGGGAACAGTGAGACAACTCGATAGCGACGGATTCGCTGCGCTGATGGAGTCCATCCCCCACGCGATCAGCGTTCACGACCACGAACGCAACGTCGTATTCAGCAACCCCGCCTGCGCGGCCCTGATCGGCTACGGCGCCGACGAATTCGCGAACCTCGACCACGAGCAACTGTTCCACCCCGACGACGCCGCACTGTGGGGCACCATGCTTGCCCGAGTCCTGAGCGAGGAAAGCCCCAGCGCGACAGCGCATCTACGCATCCGGCACCGGGAAGGCCACTGGATCTGGGTGCTCGTCGCGGCGTCCACGTTCACCGCAGGCGCCGAGAGGCTCGTCGCCCTCGTGCTCCAGGACGAGTCCGACCTGATCTGGGGCAATCCCACGGCCGCGAGGCAGCCGATCCGATAACCGACCGCTCACCGGGCGTCGCCGGTAGCGCCGCTACACGGCGGAGTCCGGACCGTGGCGCCGCACCGCCGGCAGAAGTGCGTGCGGTGCCCGCCGTTGTTCGACGTCACACACCCGCAGACCTCCCACCCCACCAGGCACGTATTGGCGGCCAGCGGGTGCCCGTTCGGGCAACACCCCGGCGCAGTCTCGGTTCGGGCGGCCACACGTCGAATCTACCCGGTAGTCGAACGTATGTGCGAATCATACCGGGCGACCCGGACCGTCACATGTAGTTGCCGGGCGATCCGTCCTCCTGGCCGTCCTCCCGCTCCACCAGGAACCAGCTCCCGGGCGCGTAGATCAGCTCCCGGGCGGCGCGGACGATGACGAGCGCCCCGGACTCGTGGATGCTGTAGCTGTCGTCGTCACCGAAGTCGGTGACCGCGAACTCCGCCAATTGATCGAATGAGCGATGCGTCACAGTGAATGTCATGACGCCAGTGTCCCACCGGGACAAGAGAGATGAACGAAAAAAGCCTCTCACCCGCATCGTCTGCGGATGAGAGGCTTTTCTCTGAAGTGGAGCTAAGGGGACTCGAACCCCTGACCCCCACACTGCCAGTGTGGTGCGCTACCAGCTGCGCCATAGCCCCGTATTCGGTTGTTCTCCGCACTCGGAATGACTTCCTCCGTGCTCGAAGAAAGTTACACCATTGCCGACCGGGCCAACAAATCGCCTGGTCAGAGGCGCTTCGCGCCCGTGCGTGGTTAAGGAGTCCAGACACTCGTCAACCACGCACGGGCGGCGGAGCCGCCTACAGCTGCGACACCCAGTTCTCGTTGGACAGCGCGTCGATCACGGTGCCGTCCTTGACCACGGCGGGCGTGCCGGTGGCACCGCTCGCCGCGAGGGCCTGACGGCCCGCCTCGGCGTGCGCACGGGCCTGCTCGACCTTCGCCCCGGTGGTGATGCACTGGGCGGCCGCGTCGGACGCTCCGGCGTCGCGGGC
Organism: Rhodococcus sp. (in: high G+C Gram-positive bacteria); assembly: GCA_039206675.1. GTDB lineage: Bacteria > Actinomycetota > Actinomycetes > Mycobacteriales > Mycobacteriaceae > Rhodococcus_F. The sequence goes on from JBCEBZ010000205.1 coordinate 16,797, forward strand.
GATCTGCGCGAGTTCCTCGTTGGTGTGATCGGAGCTGCCGTTCTCCTTCGGCTGGTTCGCCGGCGAGAACAACGCCGCATGGAATGCCGAATACGCCACGGCGTCACCGGTTTCGGCGACGCACTCGGATGCAGCGACAGCGCGGGTGGAGTAGTCGCCGGTGGCCGAGAGCCGGTCGAGGAAGTTCAGGACGTGGTAGCGGACGGCCACCTTGCCGTCGTCGATGGACTGCGCGAGTTCCTGACCGTTCTTGTTCTCGAGTTCGGCGCAGTACGGGCACATGGGATCTTCGAACAGGTCGACCGTGGTGGCCGCGTCCGGCCGGCCGAGGAGCACGACGCCGTCGTCCTGCAACGCCACCTGGACCTCGGAGTTCTGGACCCCGCCGTAGCCGTCGTTGCGCGGCTTGCTGCGGTTGCTCTGCCAGATCACACCGCCGATGACCAGCACGGCGATGACCAGCACGGCGAGCCCACCGAGAATGTAGGTGGACCGGCTGGATTCCGGCTGCGGGTTGTACTTGTTCTTCGAGCTCACGTGGATGCAGTCCTTCGACGTCGGATCGATTTACCGGATGCTTACTCTGCCACCGCCTGCTGAGGGGTCACTGAGAAAGTGGTGCGGGAGCGGAGCCCCAGCGCGAACGGGGAACGGGGGAACACGATCAGCCACACGGCCAGTGCAAGGAAGCCCACATCCCGCAGGATTTCGCGGGCGTAGTCCCAGCCGTTCACGTCGGCCGCACCGCCGCCGCCGAAGCATCCGCAGTCGATGGACAGCCCGCGGGCCCACACCGAGACGATCACACCGATGAGGACGAGCAGGAGCACGGCGGACACCGACGCCGTCGCGCGGACGGCGAGCCCGATCAGCAGGAGCAGACCGAGCGCGATCTCGAAGAACGGCAGCGTGTTCGCGACCGGCCGGACGAGGTCTTCGGGCAATAGCTGGTAGGCCCGGACCGCGATGATCGTCTGGGCGGGGTCGGCGACTTTGAGTGCGCCGGAGACCAGCCAGACAGCGGCGAGTGACAGCCGGGCGAGCAGGGAGACGACCTTGATCCACACCCGGACGAGCGTACCGAAGACGCCGGTCAGACCGCCTCGACCGACACCTTGGGCGCCGGCTTGTTCGGGACCAGCAACCAGCCGACCGCGGCGAGGAGCATGACCCCGCCGGTGACCCCGAAGGCGACCGCGTACGACAGGTGCTGGGCGAGCAGACCCGCGCCGACCGGGCCGAGGACCCCGCCGACGTCCGCGACCATCTGGAACGCGGCCAGCACGGGGCCGCCGCGGGACTTCGCGCCCACGACGTCGGCGACCGCGGCCTGCTGCGCGGGGCTCATCACCCCGGAACCGATGCCCGCGATGCCGGACAGCACCAGGAACACCAGCAGGTTCTCGCTGAGTCCCATCCCGACGGTGCTGGCGCCGCACACCAGCAGTCCGAGCAGGACGAACAGCTTCCGGCCGTACACGTCCGACAGCCGCCCGGACACGATGAGGACGAGCGCGTTGCCGACGGCGAACACGGTGAGGGCGATGCCGGCGAGGGCGGCGTCGCGGTGCAGCGCCTCGACGACGAACAGCGGCACCATCGCCACCCGCACGCCGAAGATCACACCACCGAATGCGAAGTTGGAGCCGAGCGCGGCCCGGTAGACCGGCTCCCCCAGGGCGTCCCGCAGCGTCATGGTGGCACCGGCGGCGGTGGCGTCGGGCGCCGTCAGGTGCGATCCCCGCAGGCTCACGAACACGACGGCGGCCGCGACGACGAGGGCGATCGCGTAGATGACGAACGGCACCCGGAGCCCGAATCCGACGAGCAGCCCGCCGACGAGGGGTCCGGAGATCGATCCCATCAGAAAGCTGGTCGCGTAGAGCCCGGACACGCGGCCGCGACTGTCTACCGGTGCGATGCGGATCACCAGGCCCATCGCCGACACCGTGAACATCGTCGAGCCGATGCCTCCGAGTGCGCGGAAGACGAGCAACTGCCAGTAGTCCCCCGCGACTGCGCAGGCGGCGGTCGAGGCCGCGACGATCAGGAGCCCGGTGATGTAGACGGGCCGCTCCCCCAGCTTCTGCACGAGCCGGCCGCTGACCGGGGCGAAGATCAGACGCATGAACGCGAACGACGAGATCACGACGGTGGCGGCCGTCACGCTCACGTCGAAGCTGCGGGCGAACTGTGGGAGGGCGGGGGCGACGATCCCGAATCCGAGTGCGATGACGAAGCTGGCCGAGACCAGCACCCAGATTTCCGAAGGGAGCCGCGGGCTGCGCCCGGCGGGCAGCCCGGCTGCGCGAGTGTTCATAGTTGAATCCGATGGTAGGTGCCCCCGCTTCGGCGACGGCACCTACCCCGCCGAACACCTACTTCAAGACGTCGGCCACCAGTTCCTTGGCCGCCGCCTGCACCTGCGCGAGATGATCCGGACCCTTGAAGGATTCGGCGTAGATCTTGTA
>JBCEBZ010000206.1:0-19254 GCA_039206675.1 Rhodococcus sp. (in: high G+C Gram-positive bacteria)
AGCCAGTCGACCGGCCCCCTGTGCCCACGGTCCGCGTTGCATCGTCGGCACGCGGCGGCCTCGTTGGCGGCGATGCTGGGACCGCCTTTGACTCGCGGCACGAGATGTTCCCTGGTTGGCGGGATCAAAGGTCCGAAGGGACGACCGCACCACAGGCATCGTCCACCCTGCCGGTCGACGGCGAGGGCAAGTCTGGCGGTACGGTCCACCCGTCGATCGTGACCGATCCCCCGGCGGACCGCCAGTGCCCGCGTCGAGGCGATGAAGGAGCGGGAGGTGGGGCTGGAGGATGTCGCGCGCACCTTCTCGGTTCCCGCACCCGTTGTGGATGCCGACAGGGGGTGCGGGAACCGACAAGGTGAGCGCGAACCGAATCGTGGGTGCGAATATCAGCGGGCGACGCCGCTCTCGAACTCACATGCTGTCGGACGGCCTCAGTTCACGGATGCGGGACTCGAGTCCCGCTGCTGCTCTGCGCATCTGGGCGACGAGTCCGGACTCCAGGCTGGACTGAAGGCGGGTTGTCGGCAACGCCACGACCAGGGCGCCGAGAGCGGCGCCCTCGCCGTTACGAAGACAGAGCGCGACGGAGGACAAACCCACCTCGACCGCGTCTACCGCTGTCGCGTAACCCTTCTCGGCCACAGCCCGCAATTCACGTCGCAACAGGGCGAACTCCGCCGGCGCCAGCCGGTCGGCCGAGGGCGCGTGCTCCGACTGGTACAAGTCGGCGAGCGCACTGTCGTCGAGTTGCGCAAGCAGCACCCGGCCGCCGGCCGACGTGCGGGCGGGCGGAACATGCCCCTGGCGATTCCCGACCCTGAGCAGCTTCTCCGACTCGACGGCTCCGATCACCCGGGACTCGGCCCCGGTCCGCACGACGAGATTCACAGTCTCCCCTGTCAGAGAGGCGAGTTCGCGCATCGGCCCGAGGCAGGCATCGCGGAATGTCCGGGTCCAGGACGAACGAGTGGGACCGACCCCAATCGACGGCCCCGGGAAGTACCGCCGCGACTCGTCCTGCACGACGAAGCCGTGGTAGATCAGCATGGCCAGCAACCGGTGGGCGGTCGACTCGGCCACCCCGATCTCCTCGGCGGCGTCTTTCAACCGGAGGCTGCCGTGGTCGCGGACTGCATTGAGCAGCAGAAGCGCATTGTGCACGGACTCGATCATGTAAGTCGGCTTACTGATCGGCCTCGTCTTCATACCGGGATGATAGTCCGGCGTCGCAGCATCCGAGAAGGACGCTCAGACGGAGACAAGTCCGCGGGTGTCGGCCTGGAACCGACCGAAGTTCCTGTTCAACTCGGACAGGTGCCGAGTACTCATGACGACCCCGTACCCGTCGCGGCCCGCGCATGTCCATCTCATCAGGGCGTTGTGCACCATCGCGGTCGGCGCAGCGATCCACGGCGCCCCGACGTTCGGCGTGGCCTGCAGGCGGAACTTCTTCCCGCGCACGTCGGTGACCGTCATGTCGATGCCCGTGCACACCATCCCGAGGTGCGTGCTGGTCATCTCCAGCTCGTCGGTGAGCCCGTAGACCTCGCCGTCGTTCATCACGTATCCGTGCGAGAGCTGGAATGCGTTCGGATTCGCCGCCTCAGGGTTCCAGGGGCAGATCATGTGGAAGGCGAGGTCTTCACCGAAGGTCGCCGAGACGATGTGGTTCGGCTTCCCCGCCTTCATCGGGTCACGCGGCCCCCAGCTCCGATCCATCCGCTCGATCGAGTCCACGACGTACTCGCGACCGCGGACGATCATCGTCCCGGTCGCACGCCCGGTGGCATCCCCGTGTCCGATCACCTTGCGTGCACCCGATCCGAGGTCGGCGTGGATATCGGCAGCCCTGCCCGCCTGCGGGCTGTGCTGTGGGTCGTGAATGTCGAACGGGTCCATGAGATTCACCCAGTCGACGTGGATCTCGGTGCCGTCGTCGGCGACGTAGTCGATGCGGAACTTGCGCGGTGCGTCGACCGCGTCGATCGACAGTCCGATCGGCGAGTCGATCCGCGTGAACGATGCCGGCGCGGGGAGATGCGGATTCTCGGTGTAGTGCAGCAGTTCCGCTCGGGTGTCGGTGAGCGAGCCGCAGACCATGACCTGGTTCCACATCACCCCGAGGCTCGGACGCACGTTCGTGTAGATCAGGGTGTAGAGATTCGCCTCCGGAATCACGATCGGAAACAGGATCGTTTCGACCCACAGATGATCGGCCTCAGGGGGATTCTGGTACTCGAAATGCTCGGCGCCAAATGCCATTGTTCTCATTCCTTACTTCTGATGGATTGATCTAGTGGGTTCGGGATCGCGCAGCCGTACGCGCCGCGAAGATGCCGGCGATCACGGTCAGTGCGACGACGGCCATCGCGTAGAACGCCGGGATGGTCGCCCCGCCGAGGCCGGCGAGTGCCGCCAGGATGATCGGGGTGGGGCCGGCGAAGAGGGTCGTCGACATCTGCCACCCGAGAGACAGTCCCGTGTACCGGGTGTCGGTCGCGAACATCTCGGACAGCAGTGGGGTCACCGCCGCGATGTTCGCGGCGACGACGGGTGTGACGACCACCATCGCAGCGATCGCGAGTGGCAGCACGCCGCTCGACAGCATCACGAGCGACGGATAGATCAGCACGATCAGCGTGGCCGAGGAGACGAGCAGTTGCGGGATCCGGCCCACCCGGTCGGACAACCGCGCGAAGGGAAGTACCGCAACGCAATACGCGACCAGTCCGACGAACGTGATCAACTGCGCGTCGGCGGCGGAGAAGTCCGTGAACTCCTTCAGCGCGGACGGCAGGTAGATGAAGTACAACGCCATCATGCACGAGTTGGTCGCCGCGATCCCGATACCGATGAGCACCGAACGGTAGTCCCGTCGCAGCGTCGTCAGCAGCGGAGACTTCTGCACGCGCCCCTCCCTGGACAGCGCCGTGAACGCGGGGGTCTCCTCGAGCCGAAAACGGATGTACAGGCCGATCAAGCCCAGCGGCAGCGACAGCAGCAGCGGCAATCGCCATCCCCACGACGACATCGCCTCGGGCGACAGGGTCCGGGTCAGCGCCATCGCCGTTCCCGATCCGAACAGCATCGCCCCGCCCACGGTCAGCGAGATGAATCCGACGAAGAAACCCCGCCGGGCAGGCGGCGCGAACTCCGCGATGAGCGATGTCGCCCCGCCGTACTCACCGCCCGCGGAGAGTCCCTGCACGAGACGCAGTGCCGTCAGGAGAACCGGTGCGGCGACCCCGATCTGGTAGTATGTGGGCAGCACACCGATGCCCGCGGTGGCGAGGGTCATCAGGGTGATGACGACGGCGAGGACGACCCTCCTGCCGTACCGATCGCCCAATGGCGCGAAGATCACCGCGCCGAGGGGGCGTGCCACGAAGCTGGCGGCAAAGGCGCCGAAGGTCAGCAGAAGGCTGACGAACGAGTTCCCGGTGGGAAAGAAGGCTTGCGCGATGTACGTCGCCACGTAGCCGTAGATGACGAAATCGTAGTACTCGACGAAGGTTCCGAAACTGGCGGCGGAGATTGCGCGCCGACGCATATCGGTCGAGACCGTACCGTCGGGTGCGGTGGTGATCACCTCGGATGACATATCTTCTCCTGATCCGTGAGGCAGACGATGCGTTGGCTAGTGGACGCTGAGGTGAGAGCGGAGCGGCGGGACTGCCGCCGGGTCCGGATCGACACCTTGGGGCAGGAACCACGAGCGCTGCATCTCGACGAGTGGTCGCGAGTGGTCGAGCACGATGCGGCCGACCTCTGCGCCCGTGTCCGGGTCCGTGGATCGCGCCGATCGGACGATTCCGGCGATCGCTCGCGTCAACTCGTCCGTCGCCCGGTCGAGTTGTCCGTATTCCGGAACGGCGAGCCGGTCTGTGGCACGTGCCTCCCCGAGTGCGTCCACGAGCAGTGACAGGGCATCGCGATCGACATTCGGATAGCCGTTGAGCCGTTCTGCCAGAGCGAGATACGTTCGGAACTCGTACAGCTTCCGCGGATACTCGTGGTGCGCGCGGTCGCGGTAGAAGTCGAGCACGCCGGCGATGACCCGCACCTGCTCGGCGGCCAGCGAGTTCGACTCGCCCAGTGCCGGTGTCACCGTCGCGCGTAGCGACCGGGCGGCCGCGTCGAATGTGTTCGCGGATTTGTTCACCATCAGAGAACCTCCTCGAGATCCTTGCCGAGTTGATGCGCCATCAGATATCCGGTCGCCTCGAGCCCCGTCAGCAGGACGTCCTGGTGGGTCTTCCCGAGCTTCGAGACGCGGTAGGCCGAGCCCAGCGCGGTGACGACGGACTGGTATTCGTTCAGGATCCGGTAGAACGTCAGTCTGTCCGGATCGACTGTCAGGCCGGATGCCGTCTCGTACTGCTCGAAGAAGTCGGCGGTCGGCAGCAGACCCGTCGCGAGGAACTCGGAACCGTCCTCCGACGGATGGCCGAACGGGTACAGCGTCGCCCACGCCAGGTCGCGGTGGCGGTCGCCGAGGAAGCTGCGCTCCCAGTCGAGGATGGCCGTGACGGATCCGCTGCCCTCGTCGAACAGGAAGTTTCCACCGCGGTAGTCGCCGTGCACGAGACTGACATGGTCGAGGACGGGCAGGTTGTCCTCGAGCCAGCCTTCCGCCACATCGAGCAGCGGAAAGTCTTCGCCTCTGTCCTCCTCCCACACCCGTCTCGCCCGGTTCAACTGCCACAGGGCGCTCTCGGTGGCGCCCACCGCGGGCATCTCGTAGTGGTCCAGTGGGGCCGACGCGACGTCGAACGTGTGAATACGCGCCAGGAGGTCGACGAATTGCGGTGCCAGGACGTCGCGGAGTTCGGGACCGAAGTTGATGCCGATACCGGCGATCCGGCTCTGGGCGCGGCTGGGCTTCGCGGATCCGTGCACCCAGGTGTAGATGAGCGCCGGCTCCGGGAACCACCGTCCGTCCTCGTCGACCCACCGGACCGTCGGCACCGGCACCGTTCCGGCGAGGGCGTTGATCACCTCGAATTCCCGCATCCTGCTGGTGGCGTTCAGTGACTCCGGTGGCTCCATGCGCAGGACCAGATCCTCGGTCACCTCACCGGCTACAGCGTGGTCGTACCGGAGGGTGAAACCCATCTGGATCTTCGACGCCCCGCCCGTCAGCCACCGCGCGTTCCGCACCTCGAATCGCGAAGACGGCAATACGTCCCTCAGCATGTTCTCGAGCGCCGCGGTCAGAAGGTCCAGATCGAAGCTGCGATACCCGTCGCCCGCCCGCCGCTCCATCTTGCGGGTCAGCATCCGGTCGTATTCGGTTTCGGTGGGGAACCGCGCGCGAATCCCCTCGATGATGTCGGGTGTCGGCGCGTCTCGATCGGAGTCTGCGATCAGTCCGGGTATCTGCCGATCCCGGTGGATGGTTGCACTCATGGTTTCCTCGTCACGCTCATGGCGGGAGACGCCGTGACCGGAGCGCTACAGCACGGCGCTCCGGGAGATTGGGCCTTGGCAATCGGGCGGTCGTCGCCTCGACGTTCGGAACACTAATGTGACCGGGCACACACGTACAGAAGGTTCTGCTGTGCAGAGGATGGGACGGCCGCAACCGGCTCGCGGACCAATATTGCAGACCGACGATGCGCCATCAACGCAGGTCACAGCGTTCTTCGTCGGCCCTCTTGAAAACGCTCGTTATCAGCGCTACCTTCGTCATAAGGTAAGACCAAAAGAACTTCGCGGGGCGCATGCTCCGCGGGCAACACGAAAGGACCAACAGGTCGATGAGTGACTTCACGAGTGACTTCACGGATGTGACGTACGAGGTCGAGAACGGACTCGCCTGGATCACGATCAACCGGCCCGAGCGGTACAACGCGTTCCGCGCGAAGACGGTCGACGAGTTGGTGAAGTCGTTCAAGAAGGCCTGGGGCAGCTCCGAGGTCGGGGCGATCGCGCTCACCGGCGCCGGCGAGAAGGCGTTCTGCTCGGGTGGCGACCAGAAGCAGCGGATGGAGACCGGCGACTACGGCCCGTCCGACAGCGGCCTGTTCGAGGTCGAGGCTCTGCACCGCGTGCTCCGCGATGTGCCCAAGCCCGTGATCGCCGCGGTCAACGGTGTCGCGGTCGGTGGCGGCCACGTGCTGCACCTGCTGTGCGACCTGTCCATCGCCGCCGATCACGCTATCTTCGGGCAGAACGGTCCGCGCGTGGGCTCGTTCGACGCGGGCCTCGGCACCGGGTACCTGGCGCGCGCGATCGGCGAGAAGCGGGCCCGCGAGATCTGGTTCCTGTGCCGCCGCTACAGCGCGGAGCAGGCCCTCGACTGGGGCTTGGTCAACAAGGTGGTGCCCGGTGACCAGTTGCGGGCCGAGGTCCGGGCGTGGGCGGACGAGATCCTGGAGCTGTCGCCGACGTCGCTGAAGGTGCTCAAGCAGTCGCTCAACGCCGACACCGAGCACTTCATCGCGCAGGGCAACATGGCCTACTCGACGCTCAAGCTGTTCGGTGAGTCCGCCGAGGCCATCGAGGGCATCAGCGCGTTCAACGAGAAGCGCAAGCCCGACTTCTCCAAGTTCCGCGGCGCCTGACCCATGACTTCCGGACGGCGGGGCTGTCTTCCGCCTCGCCGTCCGGCAACTCACTTCCCAGGACCCGTCACAGAGAGCGGTAGGCCACATGCGTTTCACCCCAGAGCAACGAGAGTTCGCGGCCGCTGTCCGCGAGTTCTGCGACGCCGAATGCAAGACCCTCCAGCAACGTGACCTGCTGACCGAGGGCGGCACCCTGGCGAACAGCCCGCTCATCCTCGACAAGTTCGCCGGCCTCGGCTGGCTCGCCGTCTCGCTGCCGGAGGAGTACGGCGGGGGCGGCGCCGGAATGGTCGAGGAATGCATCTTCCTCGAGGAGTCCGCCCGCGGACTCGCACCCATCATCGCTTACTCCACCGGTCTCACGGCAGCCCAGACCTATCTGCGCTACGGAACCGAGGAGCAGAAGCACACCATCGTCGGCAACATGGCCGCAGGCAAACTCGAGGCGATCGCCCTCAGCGAGCCCGGCGCGGGCTCCGACCTCGGTGGTGTCCGGATCAAGGCGGAACTGGTCGACGACCATTACGTCATCAACGGCCAGAAGACGTGGATCTCCGCGGCCCACATCGCCGAGCACATCCTGCTACTCGCCCGGACCGACACCTCCGGCAGCAAACACCAGGGCCTGACCCTGTTCATGGTGCCGACCGACACGCCCGGCCTCGAAATCCACGAAATCAAGACCATGGAGGCCCGCACCTGCAACGACCTGTACTTCACCGACGTCGCCGTCCCGGTGAGCGCCGTCGTCGGCACGCCGAACCAGGCGTGGCGCCACCTCATGCGGGGGCTCAGCGTCGAGCGCCTCATCATCGCGGCGATGGCGCTCGGCGGCGCCCAGCGCTCCCTCGACGACGTGATCGCCTTCGTTACCGAACGTGAGCAATTCGGCCAGAAGATCAGCAGTTTCCAGGCCATCCGGCACCGGATCGCGGACCTCGCCACCGACATCGCCTTCGCGAAATCCTTCGTGTACGAGGTCGCCGAGCGGATCGACGCGGGCGAGGAAGACAACCTCAACCGCGAGGGTTCGATGGCCAAGCTGCGGTGTACCGAGATCGCGAAGAAGACCGCACTCGAGGCGATGCAGATGATGGGCGGCTACGGCTACACCCGCGAATACGGCATGGAGGAACAGGTCCGCCGCTCCCTGGCGCCGCCGATCTACGGCGGTACCAACGAGATTCAGCGCGAGATCATCAGCAAGAGCCTGGGCCTGTAGCCCACGTTCCCGACCACTAGGACCAGCGCATGACCACTTCCCCCTTCGCGTCCGACGCCCTCGCGGGCAAGCGGGTGCTCATCACCGGCGGCGGCACCGGACTCGGCCGCGGCGTCGCCCGCCACCTCGTCGACCACGGCGCCGAGGTCCACCTGTGGGGCCGCCGGCCCGCCGTCCTCGAAGAGGCCGCCGCGGAGGCATCCGTCTCCCGACCGGGCTCGGTGCACTGGCAGACCGTCGACGTCCGCAACGCCGACCTCGTGTCGTCCGCGATGGACGAAATCTGGGCGCTGCACGGCCCCCTGACCGGCGTGATCAACAACGCCGCCGCGAACTTCATCGCCCCCACCGAATCACTGAGTCCCCGCGCCTTCGAGGCCGTCACCTCGACCGTGATGAACGGATCGTTCAACACCACCCACGCCGCCGGCCGCCGCTGGATCGAAGGCGGAACCAAAGGCGTCGTCCTGTCCACCCTCACCACCTGGGTGTGGAGCGGTTCCGCGTTCGTCGTCCCGTCCGCGATGGCGAAGGCCGCCGTGCACTCGATGACGATGTCGCTCGCCGTCGAATGGGCGCGCTACGGCATCCGCCTCAACGCACTGGCCCCCGGACCCATCCCGACGGACTACGCGTGGGAGATGCTCAACCCGACCGAGAAGAGCGCCGTCGGCGCGACCCAGGCGGACCAGGTTCCGATGGGCCGGATGGGCACGATGGAGGAACTCGCCAACCTCACCATCTTCCTGCTGTCGGACGCCTGCGACTACCTTACCGGCCAGACCATCGCCATGGATGGCGGCCAGATGCTCTCCGGCCCTGGCACTTTCGCCGGTCTGACGTCGATGAGCAACGAGGACTGGGCCGCCGCCCGGGAAAAGAGCAAGGCCGCCAGCGAAGCCGCGAAGGCGCAGCGCGGAGTCTGATCTACACCCGTACGAGGAGGCCTGCCGACGAGACTCGCGTCCGTCGGCAGGCCTTCCCCTGTCTGTCCAGGAGGGACATGACCATCGAGGACGTCACCGCACTCCCCTTCATCGCATCCGGTGCCGAAGCACTGTTCCGGGTAGCACCCGTCACCGGCGACGCCACCCACGGCACGTCCGCGATGACGACCGGACCGTGGATGGCCGATGAGCGGGGCCTGCCGTGCCGCGGCGCTCTCGGTGTGCTGATGGACGACGTGACGGGCTACCCGATCACCGCCGGGGCCCCGGCCGGGCACTGGTCCGTCACGACGGAACTTCACCTGGACTTCTCCCGAAGCCCTGCACTCGACGGTTCGGTCCTGCGGGCGGAGAGCCACGTCGTCACCGTCGATCCGGACGGCGGCCTGGCGACCAGCCAGGTCGTCGACGAGTCCGGACGGGTCGTTGCCATCGCAAGCGCTCGACTCCGATTCGTCGCCGCCGAGATGCCAACGGGTTCGGTGCCCGTCGACGTCACCCCGGCCCGAGCGAACGCGACCTCGATCATCGAACTGCTCGGCGCTCACCACCGACGGGACAACGCCTCCGCCGGGCTGGAACTCGAACCGTCGGAATTGCTTCGCAATCCGCTGGGCAACGTCCACGGCGGAGTCCTGCTGTGCGCCTCCGAGATCGCCGGCCACTCCGCCGTGACGCCGGAGGCCGAGTTCCAGACGACATCGATCGCCATGGCGTTCGTTCGGCCCTGCCCGGGCACCGAACCGATCACCTTCGCCCCCAGAGTGATCTACCGCGGCCGCACCTTCGCCGTCGTCCACGTCGCCGGACGCAATCGATCCGGAAAGACCTGCACCACAGCGACGGTCACGTGCCATCGGATGTGATCGCCGCTCCGCCGGCGGTCAGGCCCCGGTGCCGCTCATGGCACGCAATTCATGCTTCAGGACTTTCCCGGTCGTGTTCCGCGGGAGGAGGTCGACGATGCGCAATTCGAGTGGCAGCTTGTACCGCGCGAGATCGGCACCGGCGAACTCCCGCAGCTGCTCCAACTCCAGACTCGCGCCCGGCACCGGGACGACGACCGCCACCACTCGCTCCCCCCATCGGTCGTCCGGGGCACCGATCACCGCAACCTCGGCGACGGCCGGATGGCCGTACAGCACACTCTCGACCTCCGCGGGGTACACGTTCTCGCCACCGCTGATGATCATGTCCTTGAGCCGGTCCGCGATGTAGTAATAGCCGTCCTCGTCCTGATAGGCCACGTCACCGGTGCGCAACCAGTCGTCCGGGCCGAGCGCGGCGTCAGTTTCCTCAGGCGTGTTCCAGTATCCCGGGGTCACGGTGTCGCCGCGCACGCACAGTTCTCCGTGCACGCCCGGCGTCGTGACCACGTTGCCGTCGGCGTCGATCAGCCGGACCTCGTTCAGCATGCCGGCGGTGCCGCACGAGCCGAGCTTGTCGAGCGCGCGATCGGTGCCCAGGAACGTCGCACCGGTCGCCGCCTCGGTGAGACCCCAGCACTGGCTGACGGGAATGCCCCGCGCCCCATACAGCCGCAACATCGGTTCCGGGACCGGCGCTGCGCCCGCGACGATGATGCGGACGCTGGACAGGTCGGCGGTGCCGAAACGCTCGTGTGTGCTCGTGAACAGCATCATGGCCGGCACCATGAACAGCGACGTCACCCGATACCGCTCGATGTCGTCGAGCAGCGTCCCCGCGTCGAACTGCTCGTGGACGATGACGTGGCCACCGGCCATCAGTGTCGGGAGCGTCATGACGCACATGCCACCGGAATGGAAGAGGGGCGCCGACGTGAGCGCGACGTGCTCGGCGTTGTAGTTCACCGCCAGCATCCAGTTGACGTTGCTGGTCCACACGTTCCGGTGCGTGAGTACGGCGCCCTTCGGCCTTCCCGTGGTCCCTGACGTGTACAGGATCAGGGCGGGCGAATCCGCGTCGACGGCGGCCTCGCCGACGTGGCGGGGTCGTTGCGCCAGCAGGTCGTCGATTCCTTCCCAGCCGGCCGTTCCCTCGCCGATCCGCAGCCAGCGGTGCACGCCGAGGCCGTCGCGCACCTCGTCGACGGGGGACGTGTGCGCGGGGTCGGCGATGAGCAGACGGGCGTCGCTGTCCTGAATATTGTGCGCGAGTTCGCTACCCGTGAACCGGAAGTTGAGCGGCACGAATACCGCACCGAGCCGTGCGGTCGCGAAGAGCGCCACCAGGAACCGGCTGTGATTGAACCCGACGTAGGCCACACGGTCGCCCGCGCGGACTTCGCATGCCGCCAGCACATCGGCGAAGCATTCGATATGGTGCTGCAGTTCGGCGAACGACAGGGTCTCACCGGCGAAGCTGAGTGCGGCCCGGTCTCCGTCCCGCTCGGCGCGGCGACGCAGCCAGGTGGCCAACCCGATCGGTTCCATGCACACTTCCCTTCTGAGACAGCGTTGACACAGGTCAGACCACGGACGATGCCAGTCCGGCCGCTCGGTGGGCGGCGTCGAGGAAGGCGCGCACGAGTGCCCCGTCGCGGTAGTACTGATCGCCGACTCCGGCGACGGCGCGGCGGCGCCCGTATTCGTACAGCACCGCCAGCTTCCACAGGGCCAGTGCCGTATACCAGTTCAGGTTCGACAGATCGGCGCCGGTGGCGGCCGCGTACCGCTGGGCCAGTTCGTCCCGGGTCGGGTAGCCCTCCTCGAGCACTGCCGTGCCGAGGTCCTCGGTCGGGGTCCGCTGCTCCCCCTCGACCGGATAGGACGCGAGGAAGTAGCCGAGATCGAACAGGGGGTCGCCGATCGTTGCGAGTTCCCAGTCCAGTACTGCGGCAATGCGTCCCGGCGAGTCGGGAGCAAGGATGACGTTGCCGATGCGGTAGTCGTTGTGGATGATCGCCGCACCGGACTCGGTGGGCACGTTGGCGCCGAGCCACGCGTCGATGTCCGCGAACTCCGGCGGCGGTGTCCCGTCCTCGGCCGCCACCAATTTGCCCATGCGGCGCAGGTGCCGCTCGTTGAATCCGTCCGGACGGCCCAGATCACCCAGCCCGGCGGCCTGCCAGTCCACCGCGTGCAGCGCGGCGAGGGTGTCGATCAACGCCTCCCCGATGCGACGGCGGTCCGCGGGCGCGCTCAGCGCGGACGGGGTCTCGGTGGTGACCACCGGTCCCGCGACGTAATCCATCACGTAGAACGGAACGTCGAGCACGTCACCGGTCTGACCGACGGCGAGGACGTCCGCCACCGGCACGCCGCTGCCCGCGAGGCCGCCCACGAGGCGCGCCTCCCGCAGCATGTCGTGGGCGCCCGGCGGCACCGGCGGAGGAGGCGGTCGGCGGACGATCACCTTACGGACCCCGTCGGACACGAGGAACGTCAGGTTGGAATGTCCATCGCCGATCCCGGCGGTCGTGAGCGGGCCATCGGTGATCCCGCGATCGCGCAGGAACGACTCCAGCGCACCGAGCGTGTCGGGCGTCCAGTCCCAGGTCATGCGCTCGCCTCCGTCCATATTTTCATTCGCTGATTCCTACTGACCGGTGAAGCGCGGTTCCCGCTTCTCCTTGAACGCGGCGAGCGCCTCCGGCATGTCGGCGCACCGGGTGAGCAGCGCCTGTCCCCGGTTCTCCAACTCCAGGGCCGCCGAATACGACGTGACCTCCTGGTTCCGCTGCAGAGCCCGCTTCGACATCCGGACACCGCCCGGGGAGTTCGAGGCGATTGCCTCGGCCATCGCTACGGCCTCGTCGAACAGGTCCTCGCTCGGCACGACCCGGTTGGCCAACCCGATCCGGGCGGCTTCCTCGGCGCCGACGAAGCGCGCCGTGTAGGAGATCTCCGCCGCGCGACCCGGCCCGACGAGCCGGGTGAGCTTCCACGACGTACCCAGTTCACCGACGGACAGGCCGACCTTGACGAACGCCGCGTTGAACTTCGCAGTCGGCGCCACGAGTCGGATGTCGGCTGCGAGTGCGAGAGCCAGTCCGCCTCCGGACGCGGCACCGTGAATCGCCGCGATCACGGGGAACGGCAGGTGGTACAGCGCTGCCAGCCCACCGGTCGCGGTCTCCTGGAACCGCAGGAACTCGCGGACACCCATTTCGGTGATGACGGAGATCTCGTCCAGATCGAACCCGGCACAGAACACCCGGTCGCCCGCGCCTCGGATGATCAGCGCCCGGGCGTCCGTGTCCCGCAATGCGTATGCGGCGGTGTTGAACTCCTCGAACATCTTCACGGTCATCGAGTTCATCCGGTCGGGCCGGTCGATCGTGAGGACGGCGATCTTGCCCTCGATCACCTCGAGGGTGAGGGTCTCCAGCTGGGGCGGCGTGTAGTTGCTCAGCACCGCTGTATTCTCCCGCGTTTGTGTCTGCGTCATGCCGGTCACCGCCCCGTGAACTTCGGGTTGCGCTTTTCCTTGAACGCCGCCAGGGCCTCGGGCATGTCCTCACCCCGGGTGAGCAGTGCCTGACCGCGGTTCTCCAGCTCCAGCGCCGCCGCGTACGACGACACCTCCATGTTCGCGTGGAGCGCACGCTTCGACAGCTGCACTCCGGCAGGGGAATTCGCACTGATGAGGCGGGCCATCGCGAGCGCCTCGTCGAGCAACGACTCGGCCGGAACGACGGCGTTCAGCAGCCCGAGGGACTCGGCCTCGACGGCCTCGATGAAACGGCCGGTGTAGGCGAACTCCGCGGCCCGTGCGGGACCGATGAGCCGGGGCAGGTGCCAGGAGGCACCGAGGTCGCCCGCCGAGAGACCGATCCGCACGAACGCCGCGTTGAACCGCGCCGCCGGCGAGCCGATCCGGATGTCGGCGGCGAGCGACAGGGACAGTCCACCGCCCGCGGCCGCACCGTTGACCGCCGCGATGACCGGGACGCGGATGCTGCGGATGGCCGCGAGTGCCCGCGCCGCCAGTTCCTGCTGGTCCAGCATGCCCATCGGCGTCAGTGACGACAGCCCCTCGGCGTCGTCGAGGTCGAATCCGCCGCAGAACGCCTTACCGGCGCCGGTGAGGATCACGACGCGGAGGTCGTGCTCGTGATCCAGTTGCAGCGCAACCTTCTCCAGTTCGACGAACATGGTGTTCGTCATCGAGTTCATCCGTTCGGGGCGATTCAACGTCACGACGGCGATGCCGGGTTCCGGCCGCTCGAGCGTGAACGTCTCCCATGTGGTGGGCTCGGTCACGAGTTCACTCCTTCTCAAGTTCGGCGATTCCAGGTGATCGCCGTCAGTGTGTGGTCCGGGCGCGGCGCGTCCGGCCGGTCAGGTCTCTGTAGCGGCCTCGCGCACCGCGCCCGAGCGCAGCCAGTCGGCGACGCGGCCGGACCCGATCCCCCAGTCGGTCAGGATCTCGGTGGTGTGTTCGCCGGGCACCGGCGGACGGCGGTCCACCGTCGCCGGCGTCCGGCTGAATCTGGGTGCCGGCGCAGGTTGGACGAGACCGTCGACCTCGACGAACGCGCCGCGCGCGACGTTGTGCGGGTGCGACGGCGCCTCGTCGACGTCCAGCACGGGCGCGATGCACGGTGTGAGCCCCTCGGCGGCGTCGAGCCAGTCCGCGAGTGTGCGGCCCCGGACGGCGTCGGCGAAGATCTTCTTCATCTGCGGCCACTGCGCACGGTCGTTCTGGTCCGGCAGGTCGTCGGGCAGATCCAGAAGTGCCACCAGGTCGGCGTAGAAATGCGGTTCCATCGCGCCGACGGCCAGCCACTTTCCGTCGGCGGTCTCGTAGGCGTCGTAGTAGGGCGCGCCGCTGTCGACGATGTTGGTGCCGCGCTCCGTGTCCCACGCTCCGGTCTGCGCGAACCCGAAGAACGGTGTCGCGAGGAGTGCGGCGCCCTCGACCATGGAGGCGTCGATCACCTGCCCGAGCCCCGAGCGTTGCTTTTCGACGAGAGCGGACACGATCCCGAGGGCGAGAACCATTCCCCCGCCACCGAAGTCGCCGATCAGACTGAGCGGCGGGGTGGGCGGTTGACCCTGCCGGCCGATGAGCGACAGGGCGCCACTCAGCGCCACGTAGTTGATGTCGTGGCCGACGTGCTGCGCGAGCGGTCCGTCCTGCCCGAAACCCGTCATGCGGCCGTAGATCAGCCCGGGGTTCCGTGCGGCGCAATCGTCCGGTCCGATGCCGAGTCGCTCGGCGACTCCGGGGCGGAAGCCCTCGATCAGGACGTCGGCGTCCGCGACGAGCGACAACACCACCTCGGCACCGTCCGGGTGCTTGAGGTCGACGGCGACCGAGCGGCGACCGCGGTGCAGCAGTTCCGCGCGGAAGTCGGCGTTCGGGCCGACCAACCCGGCACCGGCGGCACGGTCCACCCGAATCACGTCGGCGCCGAGATCGGCAAGAAGCATGGCGCAGAACGGCCCGGGTCCGATCGAGCCGATCTCGACCACCCTCAGGCCCGACAGAGGTCCGGTGAACGAGCGTTTCACGGTGTCCTGCGCCATCTACCCACCTCCCGCTGGTCTTTGGTCCGATAATAATACCTTGGAACCGTTCGGGGCGGAATCCCCCGACGGTCGCGTTCGGGCATGCGCGCTGACGACCAGCACGACCGACAGCAGTACCACCGCTCCCCCGGCCACCAGCGCGGGAGTGACGGGCTCGGACAGCACGACCGATCCGAGCGCCACCGCGACCACCGGGTTCACATACGTATGGGTGGCCACCAGCGGCAGCGGGGCGTGGTGCAGCAGCCAGGCGTACGCGGTGAACCCGACGATCGAGCCGAACACCACGAGGTAGCCGAACGCACCCCACGCTCGGGGGCCGATCTCGCCGTCCAGGCGTTCTCCCGTCGCGATCGAGGCGAGCGCCATCGCCGCGCCGGCTGCCAGAAGCTGGTACATCGCACTGACATACACGTCGTGGGGCAGCCAGATCCGCGGCTTGATCCACGACCCGAACGACCACGACAGGCTGGACAGCACGATGACGGCCACACCCACGAGCGGGAGTCCGGACCGGTCACCGCCGTGCGGCAGCACCAGGATTGCCAGACCGATCAGTCCCACACCGACGCCGGCCAGTTCCAGCACCCGCGGACGGTCGCCGGACAGGGTGCGGTAGATGCAGATCCACAGCGGCACCATCGCGACGAGGAGCGCCGTCACCCCGGAGGGCACTCCGTGCAGTTGGCCTACCGAGGTCAGACCGTTGCCGCAGGCGAGCAGCAGTACACCCAGGAAAGCGGCACCCGCCGTCTCCCGCCAGGTGAGGCGCAGCCGCCGCCAGCCGCCGCGACAGGCCAGGAAGGCGGCCATCAACGCGGCGGCGAGCAGGAACCGTGCACCCATCGAGCCGAGCGGCGGGACCTCCTCGATCACCAGGCGGATCGCGAGGTAGATCGATCCCCAGATCACGTAGACGAGGAACAGGGCGAGCGCGATCGCACCCCTTCCGGCACGCCCGGACGACACGGCGCTCAGGAGAAGCGCGGAGCGCGCTTCTCGAGGAAGGCGGTGATGCCCTCCTTCGCCTCTCCGTTCTCGAACAGATCCTGCTCCTGGGCGACCTCGAACGCGAAGCCCTCCTCGATCGGCGTGTCGAACGACGCATCGACCGTGCGGATGACGGCGCGCTGCGCGGGCAGCGACATCGTGCAGAGTTCGGCCGCGAGCGCCTGCGCGGCGTCCGTGGCGGTGCCGGCGTCGACGAGCCGGTCGATCAGACCGATCGCGTGCGCCTCGGGGGCGAGGACCTGACGGGCACTGAGCATGATGTCCAGGGCGCGGCCGCGACCGACGAGACGCGGAAGTCGCTGCGTTCCACCGGCTCCGGGGATCAGCCCCAGCTTCACCTCGGGCAGCCCGAACTTCGCGTCCGCACCGCCGACCCGCAGGGTGCAGGCCATGGCGAGTTCGAGACCACCGCCGAGCGCGAGGCCGTCCACCGCGGCAATCGAGATGCGGTCGGCCGAGGCGAGCCGGTCGAGTGCCCCACGGAGTCGATCCCCGTATGCGATGAAGGACTCCGCGTCCACGGACGACATGTGCTTGATGTCGGCACCGGCCGCGAAGAAGCCCGGAATGTCCGAGCGGACGACGATCACCTTCACCGAGCCGTCGGCATCGGCTGCGTCGAGTGCCGCGTTCAGGCCGTCGATGATCGGCAGCCCGAGGGCGTTCGCCGGCCGGCGCTGCAACGTGATCGTCATGACGCCGGCGTCGACGTCGCTCCACGCGACTGCGGGCGTTGCGGTTTCCGACATGCACACCATCCTTCTCGGTCCAGTCCCATGTGAGTGGCAATGTGCGCCCGGGGACGCATTGCCACTCACATGGGGTATTGACCCAACCATACTAATTGTCGGACCGAAATGGAAGATCAGGGTCGACGCGGGAACTTCTCGAACTCGGGGCGCCGCTTCGCCTTGTAGGCCTCCCGGCCTTCCTTCGCCTCGTCCGTCGAGTAGAAGAGCAGATTCGCGTCGTGGGCGAGCTGCTGGATACCGGCCATGCCGTCCTCCGCGGCGTTGAAGCTCGCCTTCATCAGCCGCAGCGCGAACGGTGAGAGTTCGAGCATCTCGCGGCACCACTGCACGGTTTCCCGCTCCAGGTCGGCGAGCGGGACGACGGTGTTGACCAGCCCCATCTCGCGCGCCTGCTCCGCGTCGTACTGACGGCACAGGAACCAGATCTCCTTGGCCTTCTTCACCCCGACCAGTTCGGCGAGCAACCCCGCGCCGTAACCGCCGTCGAACGACCCGACCTTCGGCCCGACCTGACCGAACCGGGCGTTGTCCGCGGCGATGGACAGGTCGCAGACCAGGTGCAGAATGTGTCCGCCGCCGATCGCGTAGCCCGCCACCATCGCCACGACCGGCTTCGGCAGGCGCCGGATCTGGATCTGCAGGTCGGTGACGTGGAACCGGCCGACGCTGCCCGCCTTGCCGGGCTCGGTGAGGTAGCCGGTGTCGCCGCGCACCCGCTGATCGCCACCCGAACAGAACGCGTCGGGACCCTCTCCCGTCAGCACGATGACGCCGACCGAGGAGTCCTCACGGGCGTCGACGAGAGCCTCGGAGATTTCCATCAACGTCTGCGGACGGAACGCATTGCGCACCTCCGGCCGGCAGATCGTGATCTTCGCGATCCCGTCACCACTGTGCTCGTACCGGATGTCCTCGAACTCCCCGACCGCCGTCCAGGACACGAAATCCGTTGATTCACCGTTGTTCGTCATGCCCCGATCATAGGCACATCTGTAAACGATCGTTACCGTCCGGCCCCGCGAATGCCGAAGGTGCGGCCCGGAAACCGGGCCGCACCTTTCGAATCGGTGTCCGTCAGGACATCGTCAGACCACCGCTGACCGAGAGGGTCTGTCCGGTGACGAATTCGGCTGCGTCGGAGGCGAAGTACGCCACCGCGGCACCGATGTCCTCGGCCTGGCCGAGTCGCTTCATCGGCACGGCGCGGGTCATGCCGCCGATCACCTTGTCGGCGTCCTGGCCCGAGCTGTCGGCGAACTTGCGCAGCGCCGGGGTGTCGGTCGGGCCGGGGCACACCGTGTTCGCGGTGACGCCCTTGGTCGCGACCTCACGGGCGAGGGTCTTGGTGAAGGCGATGATGCCGCCCTTGGCGCCCGAGTAGACGGCCTCGAGCGAAGAGCCGACGCGGCCGGCGTCCGAACCGATGTTGATGACCCGGCCGAAGCCGCGCTCGACCATGCCCGGGACGGTCGCCTGGATGACCCGCAACTGGCCCTTGAAGTTGATGTCGAGGATCCGGTCCCAGAACGCCTCGTCCGTCTTCAGGAACGGCATGAAGTCGTCCCAGCCTGCGTTGTTGACGACGATCTCGACGGGGCCGAACTGCTCGGCGACCTGCTTCACCGCGGCCTGCACGGACGCGGTGTCGGTGACGTCGACGGGCACGGCGATCGCCTGGCCGCCGGCGTCGCGGATCCCGGCGGCGGTCTCCTCGGCGACCTCGAGGTTGAGGTCGGCGACCGCCACGCGGAAGCCTGCGGCCCCGAGGGCGTCGGAAATGCCCTTGCCGATGCCCTGCGCACCGCCGGTCACGAATGCAACTCGATTACTCATGTTCTTCTCCGTCTGTGTCTTTCGTGGATTGATGGTCGGCCGGTGTCAGAGCCGGGCCCACTCGATGGGGCCCGCGACGATGGAGTGACTGGTGAGCTTGCGACCGAGCACGGTCTGCGCCTCGCGCGCCGCGTCGATGACCCGCGGAAGGTCGAGGCCCGTCTCGACGCCCATCTCGTGGAACATGCTCACCAGGTCCTCGGTGGCGATGTTTCCGGTCGAGCCCGCCGGAACGGGGCAGCCGCCCAGCTCACCGAAGCTCGATTCGAAGCTCGCGCAGCCTGCTTCGAGCGCCGCGTAGGCATTGGCGAGGCCCTGGCCGCGGGTGTTGTGGAAGTGGGCGGTCACCTCGACGCCGGGCAGCCGGTCGAGCGCGGCGGCGAAGAACTCGGACGCGTACGCCGGGTTGCACATGCCCGTCGTGTCGCCGAAACCGATCTCGGTGGCCCCGGCCTCGGC
>JBCEBZ010000207.1:0-19165 GCA_039206675.1 Rhodococcus sp. (in: high G+C Gram-positive bacteria)
TCTCGGGGCTGCCCAACGCGACCGTGCCGTTGCGCACCGACGACGGGCTTTCGGTGGGCCTGTGTCTGGTCGGGCCGTACGGCCGCGACCGCGACGTCCTGGCCGTCGTCGCGAGTCTCGCCGACACGGGGCTGACGGACTGACGACCGGACCGATCAGCCGCGAAGCAGTTGTGCCTTGCGTGCGTCGCTCGCGAACGACGCCGTGATCGAGTTGCGGGCCAGGGTGTCCCGCTCGGCATCGGTGAGGCCGAGCTGGTCCCGCAGTTGCGCGAAGTTGTCGTCGACGTACCCGCCGAAGTACGCGGGGTCGTCGGAATTGACGGTGACGAGCAGGCCGGCCTCGAGCATGGTCCGCAGTGGGTGCTCGGACAGCGAGTCGACGACGCACAGCCGCACGTTCGACAGCGGGCACACGGTCAGCGGCACCTCCTCGTCCACCAGGCGCGCCACGAGAGCCGGGTCCTCGAGCGCCCGCACCCCGTGGTCGATGCGCTCGGCTCCGAGGAGATCGAGCGCCTGCCAGATGTACTCCGGCGGCCCCTCCTCGCCCGCGTGGGCGACCACGTGCAGCCCCTCCGACCGGGCGCGGGCGAAGACGTCCTCGAACAGCGACGGCGGATTGCCCACCTCGGCCGAGTCCAGTCCGAGCCCGACGATCGGCGTCTGCAGCCGGATGATCTCCGAGAACACTTCCTCCGCCTCGTGCACGGGACGGTCGCGCAGGATCGCGGCGATGGCGGCACTGCTGAGACCGAACTCCCGCTCGCTGGTGCTCACCGCGTCCATGATGCCGTCGAGCACGTCGTGCAGCGGGACACCACGATTGACGTGGGCCTGCGGGTTGAAGAAGAACTCCACGTGCGCGACGCCGCCCGCGGACGCCCGCGCGAAGTAGGCGCGGGTGAGGTCCGCGAAGTCCTGGGCCGTCCGCAGCACCTGCATGTTGGCGAAGTACAGGTCGAGGAACGACTGCAGATCGGTGAACTGGTAGCGCGAGCGGAGATCGTCGAGGTCCGCGTACGGCAACTGCACGGAATTCCGTTCGGCCAGCGCGAAGATCAGCTCGGGTTCGAGGGACCCCTCGATGTGCATGTGCAGCTCGGCGACGGGAGAGCTCACGGGTCGATACCTGCCTTTCGCACCACCTAGGCAGCGGTGTCGCGGTCGACGATACGGACGAAGCCGTCGCCGTCGATATTCGCGGTGTCGCCGGTGTGAAACCAGCCACCGGTGAACGTCTTCGCGGTGACCTCGGGCCGGTTCCAGTAGCCGCGGCTGACTCCCGGACCGCGACACAGCAATTCGCCGACACCGCGGCCGGCGTCGGGTCCGAGGAGTGCCACCTCCATCCCACCGAACGCGACGCCGACACTGCCCGCGTGTGTCAGTGCGCACTCGTCGGGCAACGCCAGCCCGGCCCCGCACGTCTCGGTCATTCCCCATCCGAGGAAGTGCCTGGCCTCGGGGAACGTTCGCCGGAGGAGTTGCGACTGGTCGAGGGACAGGCCCGAGCCGCTGTAGTCGATCCAGCGCACCGCACGCCGGCCGAAACTCGTCACCCGCGAGCTCTCGACGGCCCGGAGGAGGACGGCGGGCGCCGCGGTGAGCACGTCGGCTCCGGTGCCGCGCCACGACGCCGCGTCGGTGCTCGCGGTCAACAGGACCGTTCCGCCCACCACCAGCGTCGAGAGCAGATCGACGAGGGATCCGACGGTGTGCAGTTCGGGTTCGACGAGGAGATTCCGCAGGCCCTCGGAGCTGAACCCGCGCGCGTGGAGCACGGATTCGATGGTCGACAGGACGTTCTCGTTGCTCAGCTCCACCCCCTTCGGGGACTCCGACGGGCCGGGCGTGTACGACAGCAGCACCAGCTCGTCGGGGCTCGCGCCGTCGTCGATGAACGAGATGCCGTCCGGCAGTTCGCCGTCGAGGGTCAGCACCGACTGGCTGTCGGCGAGTACCTGACCGGTCCGCGCGTCGTCGAGCGCCGGGCTCACCCCGACCGGCACGCCGCCGGCGAGCAGCACCCCGAGGAACGCCTCCACCCAGCGGACTCCCATGGGCTGCCGGACCGCGACACGGTCGCCGATCTCGACGCCCTTCGACTTCAGCCCGCCCGCCACCCGGGCCGCGGACGTCCACAGTTGCGAGAACGTGAGCGACCGGCCGCCGTCCTCCTCGACGGCGACCCGGCCCGCGTAACGGTGCACGGAGATGTCGAGCAGTTCGGTGAGCGACGGGTCGAGGCCGCCGTACCGGAGCAGGCCGTCACGGCCGCGGACCACGCGATCGTCGCGGAAGAACGGACCACTACTCGGGTACTCGACGAGGGACGACGACATCTGCACCTCCGCTGACGACACTGCTGCGCGACCGGGACGTTTGCCACGACTATATGACGCCCGTCACAGTTGCGGGGAGCGGATCGCCGACGCCTACCGGCCCCGGTACGTCGCCTTGCCCGGGCCGACGTCGAGGAAGCTGCGTACCGCACCCCGGAGGTCCTCGGTCTCGAACAGCGCACCCGACACGTCGGGGGTGATCGAGTCGGCGTGCGCGACCCCACCCGACCGCCACGCGGAGATGATCTGCTTCGTCGCGTCGTGTGCGCGGGTCGGCCCGTCCGCCAGGCGTGCGGCGAGCGCGCGGGCCTGCGCGTCGACGTCCTCGTGAACGGCGTTGACCACACCCCAGGCGTGCAGCGTCGCGGCGTCGTACAGATCACCGGTCATCACCAGTTCCCGGGCTCGGCCGGATCCGGCCCGCTCGGCCAGCCGCTGCGGACCGCCCATCGACGGGGTCAGGCCCACGACCGTCTCGACCAGTCCGAACTTCGCCTTCGGCGCGGCGAGGATGATGTCGCACGCGAGCGCGATCTCGAAGGCGGCGGTCAGCGTCAGCCCGTGCGCCGCGTACACGACGGGGCACGGCAGCGCCTCCAGGGGATGGCAGATCTCGGCGAACAGCTCCTGCCACAGGTCTGCGCCCTGCTCCGCGGTGAGCCCGTCGAACACGTGGACGTCCACCCCCGCCGAGACCACCTTGCCCTCGGCGCGCAGCAGCACCGCGCGCGGCGGATCCTCGGCGAGCGCCGCGACGTCGGCCTGCACGGCGTCGAACATCGCTTGGTCGAAGAGATTCAGCGGGCCGTGGGCGAACGTCAGGATCGCGATCTCGGCGCCGGCGTCGGTGCGGACACGCTCGAGTCGGGTGGGATGCGCGGCGGCAGGCTCAGTCATGCGGCCAGACTGCCATACGTGTTCCGCCTACGATCGGGGTGTGGACTCGCTGCGTGCGGCGCTGGCCGAGGTCGTCGGGGAACGCTTCGTGACGGTGGACGCGGACGTGCTCGCCGCTCGCGCGACCGACCACACGGGCCGCTACCGCGGGCGGGCCGGCGCACTGGTCCGGCCCGCGGATGCCGCGGAAGTGTCGGCCGTGCTGGGCATCTGCCGCCGGGCCGGGGTGAAGGTCACGGTGCAGGGTGGCCGCACCGGACTCGAGGCGGGCACGGTTCCCGAGCACGACGACGTGCTGCTGTCGACGGAACGGCTGACCGCGGTCGGGGCCGTCGACCGCGAGAACCTGCGCGTCACCGTCGGCGCCGGGGTCACCCTCGCCACGCTCCGGCGCGCCGCCGCCGACGCGGGACTGCTGTTCGGCATCGATATCGCCTCCCGCGATTCCGCGACGATCGGCGGCATGGTGTCGACGAATGCGGGTGGTCTGCACACCGTGCGGTACGGGCACATGTCCGCACAGGTGCTGGGTCTGGAGGTGGTGCTCCCCGACGGCGCGATCGTGCGGCGCAGCATGCGGGTGGGCGCCGAGAACTGCGGATACGACCTGCCCGCGTTGTGGGTCGGCAGCGAGGGCACTCTCGGTGTGGTCACCACGGTCGATCTGACGCTCCACCCGGCCCCGGCGTACCGCGTGACCGCCCTCGCCGGCTTCGCGCAACTGCCCGGGCTGATCGGCGCGGCGCGCGTCGTCCGGCGACTCGACGGGGTGGACGCCGTGGAGATGCTCGACGGCCGCGGACTCGAATTGGCCTCGTCGCGCCTGGGTCTCGCGGTTCCCACGGAACTGCCGTGGTATCTCCTGGTCGAACTGGCCGGCCACCGCGACCTCACCGGCGAACTCGCCGACGCGCTGGAGCGGTGCGATCCGGACGACGAACCCGCCGTCGGGATCGATCCCGCAGGCCGCGCCCGGGTGTGGGCGGCGCGGGAGGCGTTCGCCGAGGTGGTCGGACTGTTCGGCCCGCCGCTGAAATTCGACGCCGCGCTCCCCCTCGACACCCTCGCCGCGTTCGTCACAGATGCCGCCGCGCTGGTGGCGAGCCGGGCACCCGACGCGGTCCCGATATTCTTCGGGCACGTCGCCGACGGCAACGTCCACCTGAATGTGCTGCGCTGCCCCGACGAGTCCGTGCTGTACCGGCCGGTGACGGAACTGATCCGCGACCACGGCGGCAACCTCGCCTCCGAGCACGGTGTCGGCGCGCACAAACGCAACTACCTGGACCTCGCCCTCGGCCGCGAGGACATCACGGCGATGTGGTCGATCAAGCGGGCGTTCGACCCCGACGACTACCTCAACCCCGCAGTGATGTTTCCCGACTGGCTGCGTCGCCCTCGCTGACTCCGGGATCCTTCTCCCGCAACGGTCGTGCGAAACACACCGAGGCGACGAAACCGACCAGCAGCACGGCCGCGGGCAGCCAGATCGACTGCGCCATCGCCGTGGCGAACGGTTCCTTCACGAATTCGGGCATCTCACCGACGCCGGCCTCCTGGCTGCCGGCGTTCAGGCCCTGCGCGGACAGGCGGGCGGTGATGAGGGCGCCGATCGCGGCGCTACCGAGCACCGCGCCGACCTGACGAGTCGTGTTGTACACGCCGGCTCCGGCGCCCGCCTGGTGGGGCGGAAGATTGTGTGTGGCCGTGGCCGCGAGCGGAGACCAGATACACGCGTTGGCGAGTCCGATCAGGGCGATCGGCAACAGCAGTTCCCAGATCGCCACGTCGGGCGACATGACCATGGACAGCCAGCCGAGTGCGATCGAGAACAGCAGGAATCCGGCGCCCGCGATGTACCGCGGGTGGGTGCGGTCGACGAGTTTGCCGATGAACGGCGCGAACACGCCGGTGAGGACGGCCATGGGCACCAGCAGCAGAGCCGACTTCGTGGGCGAGAGTCCGCGCACCGCCTGGGTGTAGAACATCAGCGGCAGGACCATCGCGGTGATCGCGAATCCCATGGCGGTGATCGCCACGTTGGCGAGCGAGAAGTTGCGGTCCGTGAACAGGGCCAGCGGCAGGAGCGGCTCGTTCTTGTTCCAGGACTGGTACCAGACGAAGACACCGAGAAGCACGAGGCCTGCGCCGATCGACGCCAGCACGGTCGCCGACCAGTCGTAGGAACTGCCTTCCTGGATGCCGAACACGAGGAAGAACATGCCGAGCGCGCTGAGGACCACGCCGGGGATGTCGAACTTGTGCGTGTGGGTCTCGAGCGCCGGAACCAACCGCCAGGCCAGCACGAACGCGATCACCCCGACGGGCACGTTGACGATGAAGATCCACTGCCAGCCGAGGTTGTCGACGAGGACACCGCCCGCGAGCGGTCCGACGAGGGTGGCGACGCCGGCGACAGCACCCCACAACCCCATCGCCGTGCCGCGGCGGTCCGGCGGGAACGTCCGGGTGATGACGGCCATCGTCTGCGGCGTCATCAGCGCGGCGCCGAGTCCCTGGAATACGCGCGCGACGATGAGCATGGTGATGGTGCCGGACAGGCCGCACCACAGCGACGCCCCGGTGAACAGGACGAGCCCGATCAGGTAGATGTTCTTGGGGCCGAAGCGGTCACCGAGGCGACCGGTGACCAGTAGCGGCACCGCGTACGCCAGCAGGTAGGCGCTGGTGACCCAGACGACCTTGTTGATGTCGGTGTGCAGGTCGTTCATGATCGCCGGGTTGGCCACCGCCACGATGGTGCTGTCGACGAGGATCATGAAGAAGCCGATGACGAGGGCCCACAATGCGGGCCAGGGATTTCGGTGTTCGGGTGGTGCGGTGCGCTCGGTGTCCATCATCAATCCTTTGCTGAACCGGACGGGATCCGGCGTGAGTGTGTCAGTCGTTCGACGAGTTCCGGCGAGAGCCACGGCAGGGCGCCGGAGTCGATGTCGGCCACCAGGGTGCTGAGCCATTCGCGCTCCGCGCGGGCGACGGTGACGAGGAATTCGTTGCCGAGGAGGAAGATCCTGGGGATCTCGGTGGCGCAGGCGAGCGCGGCGGCGGTGTCGAGTTCGTCGATCTCGCGGGTGAGGTGATCGAGCCGTTCCCGGAGCAGTTCCACCACCGTGGGTGCGTCGACGTTGTGCGCCTCCGCGAGTGCGAGCGGGAACTGCGGGTACTCGAGCACCGGGGTGGCGAGCATGTCGCTCACCCGGTGGACGAGCGCTTCCCGGCCCGCGTCGGTGACCTCGTACATGGTGCGTTCGGGCCGGTTTCCCGCCCGGTCGGTGCCGGTGGTGCGTACCAGTCCTTCGCCTTCGAGCCTGCTCACGGTGTGGTACAGCGACCCCGGCCGGATCTTCACCACGCGTCCGCGGCGGGCGGCGGCGAGTTGATACATCTCGTACGGGTGCATCGTGCGCTCACACAGCAGTCCGAGGATGGTGACGCCGAGCGGCGTGAGTGCCACGGTCACCACCTTCCACCACTCCGGGTCTCACTACTCCCGGTCGAATACTCCACGTGGAATATACCGTCCGGGCTGGCCGGGAACAAGCGGCTACCGTGGGCTCGTGGACTCCCATCACCTCGACATCATCCGACTCGCCTGGTCCCGCGAACTGGGACTGCCCGACGACGCACTGGCCACCCGGCCGGACGCCGACGACCGCGCGGTCCGGGTCGACGACGACACCGACACGATCCGATTCCTGCTCCTCGGCGAGACGTCCGCGCTCGTCGGGCCCCGGTGGGCGATCGAACGCGCCGACGGGCACACGGCGGAGGAACTGACGGAGTCCGCGACGCTGCTCGCCCTCACCCAGGACCGGTCCGGACGGTGCGCCGGCCCGGTGATGCTCGCGTACGGCACCGACTACCAGGATCCGGTGACCGGCCGGCCACCGCTCGTGTCCCACGAACGCGACCACGTCCGGCAGGTCGAGGCGGACTGTCCCCCGGACGACGTCGCCGAGGCGAGGGTGGGAGACCGCGAGCGGTGGTTCACGATTCTGGGCGACGCGCAGCAACCGGTCGGGTGCGCCGGTTACACCGAGTTCCAGGGTTTCCTCGCCGATGTCGGGGTGCTCACGGTGCCGGAGTTCCGGCGCCGCGGACTGGGCGCGGCGGTCGCCGGGATCGCCACCGACGACGCACTCGACGCCGGCCTGATAGCCCAATGCCGTTCACCCCGAGACAATCCGGCTTCGCGTGCGCTCGCCGCCCGCGCCGGGTACCGGGAACTGGGAATGTATGCCGAGGTCACGATCTCGCGAAGTACGCTTTGAGACGACACCGAAAGACGGGGAACGAGTCGACCATGACGGACCGAACGGCAGAACCGCACGGCACGGAAGGCGCCTACGTCGAGTCCGGTGCCGAGTTCACGCGCGACACCCACTACATCCCCACCCGCATCACGGCCGACGGCCGCGACGGCTATCCCGTCGAACCCGGCCGCTACCGCCTCGTGGCCGCGCGCGCCTGCCCCTGGGCCAATCGCGCGATCATCGTCCGGCGGCTGCTCGGGCTCGAGGACGTGGTGTCGATGGGGCTGTGCGGCCCCACCCACGACAAGCGCAGCTGGACATTCGATCTCGATCCGGGCGGGCTCGACCCCGTGCTGAAGATCCCGCGCCTGCAGGATGCGTATTTCGCGCGCTTCCCCGACTACTCACGGGGAATCACCGTGCCTGCGATCGTCGACGTCCCGACCGGGCAGGTGGTCACCAACGACTACCCCCGGATCACCCTGGACCTGTCCTCGGAATGGACGCGGTACCACCGCGACGGCGCGCCCGACCTCTACCCGGGGCGGCTGCGCGACGAGATCGACGAGGTCGCCGATCTCGTGTTCCGCGACGTGAACAACGGTGTGTACCGGTGCGGTTTCGCCGGATCCCAGGAGGCGTACGAGTCCGCCTACGACCGCCTGTTCGCCCGTCTCGACTGGCTCGAGGAGCGGCTGACCGACCGCAGGTACCTCGTCGGGGACACGATCACCGAGGCCGACGTGCGGCTGTTCACCACCCTGGCACGGTTCGACGCGGTCTATCACGGACACTTCAAGTGCAATCGGAACAAGCTCGACGAGATGCCCGTCCTGTGGAGCTATGCGCGCGACCTCTTCCAGACTCCCGGGTTCGGCGACACCATCGATTTCACCCAGATCAAGCAGCACTACTACCTCGTGCACACCGACATCAATCCCACGCAGATCGTGCCGAAGGGTCCCGACCTGTCCGGCTGGCTCACGCCGCACGGTCGTGAAGGGTTGGGCGGCAGCCCGTTCGGGGACGGCACCCCGCCGCCTCCGCCGAAGCCCGGCGAGGAGGTCCCGGCCGGGCACGGCGCGTGATCGGGTGTGTCTAGGCGCCGGTGTAGGTGCCGAAACTCCAGAACACGCCTTCGGGGTCGCGGCAGGTGAATCCGCGCGAGCCGTAGTCCTCGTCCTTCAGTCCGGCGACGATCGTGGCGCCGGCGGCCACGGCGCGGGCGTGGAGTGCGTCGGGGTCGTCGACGACGAGGTACACCGAACCCGTTCCCGGCGGCAGGTCGCTGATGACCGAGTCGTCGCAGGGCGAGCCGAGCATGATGCCGCCACCCTTCGGCCAGCCGAGTTCCGCGTGATCGACCCGGTCCCCCTCGCCGTACACCGCCTTCTCGTCGAACCCGAAGGCCTCGACGAGGAAGCGGATCGCGCCCCGCGCGTCGCGGTAGACGAGCGTGGGCCACACATATGTGGTTTGCGTCGAAGTAGTCATGAGATCACGGTGCTCCTTCGTCGGGGCCGGGGTCTTGGACGAATGAGAAGGGGTCGATCTCCCGCCACCGTGACGGCGGGACTCCCGCGAGGTCGCGCCAGTCCCGCGCCATGTGGGCCTGGTCGTAGTACCCGCACGCCGCGGACACGTCCGCGAGTGTCGGCCCGGCGGCCCCCTTCAGCATCCGGTGCGAACGATCGAAGCGGGCCAACCGCACCACGTCCTTGGGCGTCACGCCGTACTCCGCGACGAACCTGTTCACCAGATGCCTTCTGCTCCAGCCGACCTCGTGCGCGACGTCGCCGACCCGGACGCCACCGCCTGCGACGAGCAGGTGCCAGGCGCGGGTGAGATGCGGGTCGATCTCCGCAGGCGCGGCTCGGCGCGTGAGAACCTCGTCGAGGATCGCGAAGCGCCCGTCCCATCCCGGTTCGAGGGACAGCCGTTCCGTCAGCTCCCCCGCATCGGGACCGAGCAGTTCCTCGAGGCCGACGACCCAGGCACCCAGTGCGGCGGTGGGCACACCCAGCAGCGCCCGGGCGCCGAGCGGGCTGAGGGACAGCTGGACGCCGTGCTGGTTGCCGTCGTGCCGGATCGTCACCGGTGCCGTCGCGATCCCGCTGGCCAGAGTGTCGTACCGACCGGGCGCCTGGCCGGGAGCCGCCTGGGCGGCGATGTCGAGGGGCTCGTCGACGGTCACGATCACCGTCAGGCAGGGCGAGGGCAGTCCGAGATGGATGCCGGGCTCGAACCCCGCCAGCCGATAGCCGTCGTACCCCGTGACCAGCGCGCGCAACGGTGCCGCCGGGCGCCGGAAGGCCCCGGACGACACTGCGGTGTCGCTGTCGACGACGCTCACGACACCAGCCTAGGCAACGGTGCCGACACCGGCCACGGCGTTCGCTCACCTACAGTCGGTGCCAGCACACTCGAAGCACTAGGCGAGACGGGAGCCCCGATGGCTGGCAATGGTGGACCGGTGGAGAAGGTACTGGTCTCGGTTCTCGACAACGGAAGCCGACTCCAGGCGCCCGCGGTGGCCAAGTACGTCGAATGGGTCCGGCGCTCGCACCCCGGTGAGTCGCCCGCGCAGATCATCGAACGCATGGAGAAGATGTTCCTGCTGGCCGTGACGGGCAGCGGCAGCGCAGTCGGCGCCACCGCCGCCATTCCCGGGGTCGGCACCGTCGCGTCCATCGCGGCGGTGGGCGCCGAATCGGCATTCTTCCTGGAAGCGGCGGCGCTGCTCGCGCTCGCCGTCGCGTCGGTGCACGGCATCTCCGCCGCCGACCACCAGCAGCGGCGCGCCCTGGTCCTCTCGGTGGCCCTCGGCGAATCGGGCATGGAAATCGTCCAGAAGGCGACGGGCGTGACGGCGAAGAACTGGGCGAGCGCCATCACCAGCCGCATCCCCGGCCCCACGATGAAGGGCATGAACAGCACCCTGGTGCGCAAGTTCATCACCAAGTACGCGGCCCGCCGGAGCGCGCTGGTCCTCGGCAAACTGGTGCCCGCCGGCATCGGCGCCGCCATCGGCGGCGCCGGCAACCGGGCCATCGGCAAGGGCGTCGTCAAGAACTCGCGGGAGGCGTTCGGCCCCGCCCCGGCCCGCTGGCCGGACGAGCTCCGCGCGATCGAGGCGTGACCTAGTGGGCGAAGTGCTGCTCCGTCGAATGCCCGCCGCCCTTCTCGCGGAGTTCGGCACACACCTCCTCGATCGCCTCGGCGACGAGGGAACCCAGGTCGGCGCTGAAGCCCTCACGCACGACGATGCGCAGAACCGCCACGTCCTCCGCGTCGGCGGGCATCGTGTACGCGGGCACCTGCCACCCTCGCGCCCGCATCTCGTGTGACACGTCGAAGACCGTGAACCCGGGATCGCCGACCAGTTCGAACGCCAGCACCGGAATGTCGGTCCCGTCCGTGATCAGGGTGAAGTATTCGAGCTCGGCGATCCGTTTGCCGACGCGGACCGCGGTGTCGCGCAGCGTCTCCATGATCGACCGGTAGCCGGCCCGGCCGAGCCGCAGGAAGTTGTAGTACTGCCCCACCACCTGGTTGCCGGGCCGCGAGAAGTTGAGGGTGAACGTCGGCATGTCGCCGCCCAGGTAGTTCACCCGGAACACCAGCCCCTCGGGAAGGTACTCACGCTCACGCCACACCACGAACCCGATACCCGGATACGTCAGCCCGTACTTGTGACCACTCACGTTGATCGACGCGACACGCGGAACCCGGAAGTCCCACAACAACTCCGGTTGCAGGAACGGGACGACGAAGCCACCGCTCGCCGCGTCCACGTGGATCGGGACGTCCGGGCCGCCGGACGCGGCGAGCGCGTCGAGCGCGGCCGCGATCTCGGCCACCGGCTCGAGTTCCCCGGTATAGGTGGTGCCCACGATCACGACCGCACCGATGGTGTTCTCGTCGACCGCGTCCCGCACCTGCTCCGGGGTGATGACGTAGCGGCCCTTCTCCATCGGCAGGTACTTGGGCTCGACGTCGAAGTACCGGCAGAACTTCTCCCACACCACCTGGACGTTGCTGCCGAGCACCAGATTCGGCCTGGCCGTGTCCTTCCCGGCCGCCTCCCGCTTCGCCCGCCACCGCCACTTGAGCGCCAGACCACCGAGCATGACCGCCTCGCTGGAACCGATCGTCGAGACGCCGGTGGCGCTGGCCGGGTCGGTGGTCGACAGGTCGGGGGCGTGGAACAGGTCGGCCACCATCGACACGCAGCGGGCCTCGATGGCCGCCGTCGCGGGGTACTCGTCCTTGTCGATCATGTTCTTGTCGAACGTCTCGGCCATCAACTTGTCGGCCTCGGGATCCATCCACGTCGTGACGAACGTGGCCAGGTTCAACCGGGAACTGCCGTCGAGCATCAACTCGTCGTGGATGAACCGGTACGTGGCCTCGGGATCGGTTTCGTCGTCCGGCAACCGCAACGCCGGAAACGGGTCGATCGAGAGGCGCCCGGTGTACGCGGGAGAGATGACGTCGCGATGGTGATGATGGTGGTGCTTGCTCATGTGCGTCCCCAATCGATTGGTTTCAGCATGCGCCGTCGCGACGCCTGTACGTCAGTGGTGAATCTCGGCACGGCAGCCCAGTAGGGTCGAAACAGTTCCATTCGATTGTGGCAGGGGAGGACGGGTTGACCACAGCAATCCCGGGAAGTTTCGCGGCGCCGATCGAGGTGCGGGGGCTGTCGAAGCGCTTCAAGAACGTCGACGCGGTCACGGACCTCGGCTTCACCGTGCCGCAGGGATCGATCACCGGATTCCTCGGGCCCAACGGGTCGGGCAAGACCACGACACTGCGGATGATCCTCGGTCTCGTGAAGCCGACGTCCGGCACCTCCACGGTCGCCGGCGTCCCGATCCGCTCGCTCGTCGACCCCGCCCGCACGGTCGGCGCCGTCCTCGACTCGCAGAGCCTGCACCCCAACCGGACGGCACTCGACCACCTGAAGGTGTACGCGTCCGCGATCCGCGTGCCGGACGCACGCGCACGCCAGGTACTCGCGCTCGTCGGGCTCGAGGACGTCGCCGGGCGCAAGGCGGGCGGATTCTCCCTCGGCATGCGTCAGCGGCTGTCGCTGGCAACGGCGCTGCTCGGTGATCCGCGGATCCTCATCCTCGACGAACCGGCCAACGGACTCGACCCCGAGGGCATCGCCTGGCTCCGCGAGTTCCTCAAGGGCTTCGCCGCATCCGGCCGCACCGTGCTGATCTCGAGCCACATCCTCCGCGAAGTGGAGCAGACCGTCGACAACCTGGTGATCGTCAGCCGCGGCTCCCTCGTCTATCAGGGGCGCATGGAGGAGTTGCGCAAGTCGCAGCAGAGCCGGCTGCTGGTCGCGTCGTCGAGCCCGGCCGCGCTGGCGACCGCCCTGGCCGCGAAGGGCATCGTCGACGCCCGCTCGCTGGCCGACGGGCGCCTCGCCGTCGTCGGTGCGTCCCTCGAACTCGTCGAGTCCGTCGCCGCGGGGGCCGGGGTGACGATCTTCGGGGCCGTCCGCGATCACATCGACCTCGAGCAGCTGTTCCTGTCGATGACCGCGGGCCAGTACGTGGCCGGGGCCAGCCCCGCCGCGCCGTGGGGTTACGGGCCGCCGCAGACGTACGCACTGCCGCCCGGATACCCGCAGCAGCCGGGTTACGGCCCACCGCCCGGGTACGGTCCGCCACCCGCACACCCCCAGCACGGTCCGATCTCCGGAGGCCCGCGATGACCACCTTGCTCACCGCGGAATTCCGCAAGGTCACCACACTGCGCTTCTGGTGGATGCTCGGTCTGGCACCGCTGATCGTCGGAATGTTCTCGAGCGCGATCACCCTCCCGGTGATGCGCGCGTTCACCGACGCGTTCGAGGCCGATCCGAACGAGGCCAACCTCGCCGCCACCCTGTTCGGGCTCGCCGTCGCCGTCGCCCTCGTCGTCCTGTTCGCCGCACTCTTCGGGGCGGTCAACGTGGGCACGGAATTCCGGTACAAGACGCTCACCACCACGTTCCTCACCGCCCGCGGCCGGGACGGGGTGATCGGCGCCAAGCTCGCCGTCACCGCGGCGTTCGGCTTCTTCTACTGCCTCGTCGTCGAGGTGGTCAGCGTCGCCCTGCTGCTGACGTTCGGCGGTGACACCTTCGAGCTGCGCGGATCCCTGTTCGCCATGCTCGGCGCCGCCCTGATCTGTGCGACGCTGTGGGCGCTCATCGGCGGCGGCGTGTCGATGCTCACCGGGTCGTCCGTCGGCAGCTGCATCGCCCTCGTCGTCTGGTACACCCTCGGCGAGATGATCCTCCGCTCGATACTCAGCGGAATCGGCATCGGCTCGGCCGGAAGCGTCCTCCCCGTGTCGGCGACGCTCGGGACGGTCGCCAACGCGGCCGCGGGCAACGAGCTCGACTGGCTGACGCTGTGGCCTGCCGCACCCCTCGCGCTGCTCGGGTGGACCGCGGTCCTCGTCGCAGGCGGTTGGGCGCGCACCCGGCAGCGCGACATCACCTGACGCCGCGCCGGATACCGGCCCTGTCGGTACCCGGCGCTAACGTGGACCCAGTGGTAGGTGAGAGTGCGTCCGGTTCGGTGATCGAACGGGAACAGACGCTGGAGCGGGATCAGGCACGGCCGGGCTGGATTCGACGGCTGAGCGGTGAGTGCTGGGCACACCCCCGCGTCGCTCTCGGTGCCCTGACCGTGACGGTGATCGCCGCCGGTATCGACATCTCGTTCCCCCTCCTGACCAAGTACGCGGTCGATGCCGCGGGCTCGGGTAACGCCACCCGGGTGATCGGCATCGCCGCGCTGCTCATCGCACTGCTCGCGTGCGTGCGGTTCGGCTGCCAGTACGGCCGCCGGATGCTCGCGGGCAAGCTGTCCCTGGACGTCCAGCACGACCTGCGGCTGGGCCTGCTGGGCGCGCTGCAACGGCTCGACGGGCGGGGGCAGGATCAGATCCGCACCGGTCAGGTGGTGTCCCGGTCCATCACCGATCTCCAATTGGTGCAGGGCTTGCTCGCGATGGTCCCGCTGTCGGCGGGCGCGCTGCTCCAATTCGTCCTCGCCCTCACGATCATGGCCTGGCTCTCGCCGCTGCTGACCGTCGTCGCGCTGGTGATCGTTCCCGCCGTGTGTCTCGTCGTGTACACGATGCGGCCGAAGCTGTTCGCGGCCACCTGGTCGGCCCAGCAACGGGCGGCCGACCTCGCGCAGCACGTCGAGGAAACCGTCACCGGCGTGCGCGTGGTGAAGGGCTTCGGCCAGGAACGCCGCGCCGTCGACCAACTCGAGGACCACAGCCGGGCGCTGTACGCGGAACGCCTGCGAGCCGCCCGGATCAACTCGCGTTTCGCCCCGACCATGGCGGCGCTGCCCCAACTCGGCCTCGTCGGCGTCATCGCGATCGGCGGCTACCTCGCCCTGCACGGTTCCATCACGATCGGCACGTTCCTCGCGTTCGCCACGTACGTCGCCACGATGACCGGCGTCACCCGCACCCTGTCGTCGGTCGTGATCATGGCCCAGCTGTCCAGGGCCGCCGTCGAGCGCGTGTACGAGGTGATCGACGCCGAACCGGAGGTCGCGGACCCGCCGCATCCCACCGCACTGCCCGGCGGACCGCTGGGGGTGGATCTGCGCGAGGTGACGTTCGGGTTCGAATCCGAGCGCCACGTCCATCGCGGCCTCGACCTGCGCATCGCACCCGGCGAGACGGTGGCGGTGGTGGGCATGGCCGGCTCCGGCAAGACCGCGCTGTCGCTGCTGCTCCCCCGCTTCTACGCGCCGTCCTCGGGTTCGGTGTCTCTCACGTCGGGCGGCGAATCGTTCGACGTGTCCACCCTGAGTGCCGAGCAGTTACGTGAAGCGGTCGGCCTCGTGTTCGACGAACCGTTCCTGTTCTCCGACACCATCGCGGCCAACATCGCCCTCGGCAGGCCGGACGCCAGCGCCGAGGAGATCCGCGCCGCCGCCGTCATGGCCGTCGCCGACGAGTTCGTCTCCGCGTTGCCCGAGGGCTACGACACCGTGGTCGGCGAACGCGGTCTCACGCTGTCGGGTGGACAGCGGCAGCGGATCGCACTGGCACGAGCACTCCTCACCGATCCGCGAGTGCTGATCCTCGACGACGCCACGTCCGCTGTCGACGCCACCACCGAGGCGGCGATCTTCGAGGCGCTGCGGGCCAATCGCGGCCGGACGGCGCTGATCCTGGCGCATCGCCGCTCCACGCTGTCGCTCGCGGACCGCGTCGCCGTCCTCGACGGCGGGCGGATCGTCGATTCCGGCACGGTCTCCGAACTCGACGAACGATGTCCGCTGTTCCGCGCACTGTTCACCTCCCCCGACAGCGCGGGCCCCATCGACGTGAGCGTCCCCGCGCCGAGCGACCCCGTGCCGTACCGGCGGGTGCCGTCGGAGTCCGAGTTGTGGCCGGAGGACGCCGAGGAATGGGACGGACCCGTCGCGTCCGCCTCGTCCGGCCGCACCACCCCGGCGCCCGGCGCGGGACCGGGCGGCCGTGCCGGCGGCGGACCGATGGCGGGTGCGCTGGGCAGCGTGGCCGCCACCCCCGAACTCCGGGACGCCGTGAATGCGCTGCCGCCCGCCGCCGAGAGCCCGGGCATCGAGACCAGGAACCTGCGCCTCCCCGAACCCGACTTCCGGTTGTCGCGGATCCTGCGGCCGGTCCGCGGCCTCCTCGCAGCCGTCGTCGTCTGCCTCGCTCTCGACGCGCTGGCCGGAATCGCGTTCCCATCCATCGTCCGGTTCGCGATCGACCACGGCGTCGTCCCGCAGGACGCCGCGACGCTCCGGACCGCCGCGGGGGTGGGCGTCGCGCTCGTCTTCGCCGGCTGGCTGGTCGTAGCCCTGATGACGGTGCTCACCGCGCGAGCGGGAGAACGGGTGCTGTTCGGGTTGCGGGTGCGCAGCTACGCCCACCTGCAACGGCTCGGGCTCGACTACTACGAGCGCGAACTGTCCGGCCGCATCATGACGCGGATGACCACCGACGTCGACGCACTGTCCTCCTTCATCCAGACGGGGATGTCCACCGCCGTGGTGAGCGTGCTGACCGTGCTCGGCATCTCCGTCGCCCTCGTCGCCACCGACGTCACGCTCGCGCTGGTGGCGCTCGCCGTCATCCCGCCGCTGCTCGTCGCGACGCTGGTCTTCCGCCGGATCTCCTCGGTGGCGTACACCGTCTCGCGGGAGCGGATCTCCCTCGTCAACGCCGACTTCCAGGAGAACGTCGCCGGCCTGCGCGCCGCCCAGGCCTACCGCCGCGAGGAGTTCGCCGCCCGCCGGTTCGCGGAGCGGGCCGACAGCTACCGGCGCAGCCGGATGCGGTCGCAGCGGGCGATCTCGCTGTACTTCCCGTTCATCGCGTTCCTCTCGGACCTCGCCCTCGCCGCCGTGGTGTTCGTCGGCGCACACCAGGTGGCGGCCGGTCACACGACCACCGGGACGCTCGTCGCCTTCGTGCTGTACCTCGGGTTGCTGTTCGGGCCCATCCAGCAGCTGTCGCAGGTGTTCGACGGGTACCAGCAGGCCAGTGTGGGCCTGCTCCGGATCGGGGATCTGCTCCGCACACCCAGTTCCATCGAGCGGGCGACCTCGCGTGACGATCTCCAGCCGATCGACGGGCATCTGCGCGGCGAGCTGTGCCTGCGCGACGTCGCGTTCCGCTATCAGGGCGCGGACAGCGACGCCCTCACCGACATCGACCTGCACATCCCCGCGGGCACCACCGTCGCACTGGTCGGCCGGACCGGTGCGGGCAAGTCGACCATCGTGAAGCTGCTCGCCCGCTTCTACGACCCGACGTCGGGGGCGGTGCTCGTGGACGACGTCGACCTCCGCCGGTACCCGCTCGGCGAGTACCGCGGGCGGCTGGGCGTCGTCCCCCAGGAAGCCCACCTGTTCACCGGGACGGTCGCCACCAACATCGCCTACGGCCGCCCGGATGCGAGCCGGGAAGAGATCGAGAACGCGGCCCGCGCGGTCGGAGCACTCGGCACGATCGCCGAATTGCGGGGTGGGATGCATCACCCCATCGGCGAGCGCGGGCAGGGCCTGTCGGCGGGCCAGCGCCAGCTGATCGCGCTCGCCCGGGCCGAGCTCGTCGACCCGGATCTGCTGCTGCTCGACGAAGCGACCGCGACGCTCGATCCGGCCACCGAGCAGGTAGTTCTCGAGGCGAGCAGCCGTGTGACACGCACCCGCACGTCGGTGGTGGTGGCCCACCGGCTGGCCACCGCGGCCCGGGCAGATGTGATCCTCGTCATCGACAAGGGACGGGTGGTGGAAACGGGTTCGCACGCCACCCTGCGCTATGCCGGTGGCCACTATTCGGGACTGTGGGATGCGGCGGAGACCGGCGCGGGGAATAATCGCGGGGCGAGAACCGTCATCGATGGTGACCCCATCGGTTGGCCGTGAGACAGCTCACACGTGCGGGCCTGGCGATCTACACGTCACACGCGAGGGCTAGTCTCATGTATATAGGCGCTCTGATCGGGTACCGAAATAGAAACGAGGCGAACACCTGCCGTGAGCAGCAGTTCTACATCCCAGTTCGGACAGAACCAGTGGCTGGTTGACGAGATGTACCAGCGCTTCCAGGACGATCCGTCGTCCGTGGACGCGAGTTGGCACGAATTCCTGACGGATTACTCTCCCGACGCAGCCGCCGCCAAGGCAGGCGTAGCCAACGGACACGGCACGAACGGCACCACCACCGCCGCACCGGCTGCCGCCCCCTCCGCCAAGGCTTCGACTCCCCCGGTCTCCGAGTCCGCGACCGCACCCAAGCCTCAGACCAAGCCGGCCAACGGTGCCGCCGCCAAGACTGCGCCCAACGGTGCAGCTCCGAAGGCTGCCGCCCCGAAGGCCGAGGCCCCCACGAAGGCCGCACCCGCGAAGGCCGCCCCGGCGAAGGACGCGAAGACGTCCGCCCCCGCGCCTGCCGCCGACGAGTCGAAGGTTCTCCGCGGCGCAGCTGCTGCCGTCGCGAAGAACATGTCGGCCTCGCTGGCCATTCCGACCGCCACCAGTGTTCGCGCCATCCCTGCGAAGCTGATGTTCGACAACCGGATCGTCATCAACAACCACCTCGCCCGTACCCGCGGCGGCAAGATCTCGTTCACGCACCTGCTGGGTTACGCGATCGTGCAGGCGGTCAAGGCGTTCCCGAACATGAACCGGCACTTCGCCGAGATCGACGGCAAGCCCAACGCGGTCACCCCCGCACACACCAACCTCGGCCTGGCCATCGACCTGCCGGGCAAGGACGGCAACCGATCCCTCGTCGTCGCCGCGATCAAGAACACCGACACCCACAACTTCACGCAGTTCTACAGCGCCTACGAGGACATCGTCCGGCGCGCGCGTGACGGCAAGCTCACCGCCGAGGACTTCTCGGGTGTCACGATCTCGCTGACCAACCCCGGCGGCATCGGCACCGTGCACTCCGTGCCGCGCCTGATGAACGGCCAGGGCGCCATCATCGGTGCCGGCGCCATGGAGTACCCGGCGGAGTTCCAGGGTTCGAGCGACGAGAAGATCGCCGAGATGGGCGTCGGCAAGCTCATGACGCTGACCTCGACGTACGACCACCGCATCATCCAGGGCGCGGAGTCCGGCGACTTCCT
>JBCEBZ010000208.1:0-4835 GCA_039206675.1 Rhodococcus sp. (in: high G+C Gram-positive bacteria)
GTGTTAGGACCGCACGGATCAGCCTGGCGGCTTGGGGTTTGTCGGCGGCGCTCGCAGCGCTGGCCGGGATACTGGTTGCCCCGCTGTCGAGCCTCGACCTGAATTTCGGTTTCACGATCATGTTGGCGGCGTTCGCGGCCGCGGTTCTCGGCGGATTCGGGAACCTCTGGGGCGTACTGATCGGCGCGTCGGCAATCGGGGTGATCCAGTATCTCATCGGAGGTTATGTGCTCCACGACTACGCATCGATCCTGCCCTATGTCGCCATGCTGGCCATTCTCGGACTTCGACCGCAGGGACTTCTCGGCCGGACGGCGGCACGCTTGTGAAGACACTCGAGTTGGCGAGATCGGCCACCAGCCTGTACAAACGCGGTCAGTACGTCACCCTTTCGGCGGTCGTGCTGCTGGCGCTGCTCTGTTCGCAGGTCGTCAGCAAGGGCAGCTCCACCAATCTCCTGAACCTCTGGCTCGTCTATTCGATCGCTGCGCTCGGGTTCTACTGGATTTTTGCGCTGGGTGGCAGGTTCGCGTTCTCTCAGACATTCATGATGGCACTCGGTGGCTACACCACCGCATTCTTCGATCGCAACGGTGTCGGATTTCTCGGCTGCGTGCTAGCTGCACTGGTCGTGACCGCCGTGGCCGCGCTCGCCGTCGGGACCGTGTTGTGGCGGACGGAGCACTTCTATTTTGCGCTCGGCACACTGGCCGTCACCGAGATCGGCGTCGTGCTGTTCGGTAAAACGTCATCGTTCACCGGGACCAACGGGAATATCACCGGCATCGGCTACCCGGTTTTCTTCGGGCACGAGCTGAGGACCGATGGTGAAGTTTTCTGGCTCCTCGCGGCTGTCCTCACCGCGTTACTGCTTCTGACAATCTGGATCTCACGATCACCGGTCGCCCGCGACCTCACCGCGGTGCGGGACATGCCCACGGTGTCGAAGACACTCGGAGTCTCCGTCGATGCACTGCGTATGACGACGTTCGTCACCGGCTCCGCCGTCGGCGGCCTCGCAGGGGCCCTGATCACCCACTGGCAAGGCTTCATCGGAGTCGACTCATTCGGATTGAACCTCGGAATCGGCCTGTTCCTCATGGTCATTCTCGGCGGCCTCGCGTCCCATTGGGGGGCGCTCGTCGGCGCAGCGTTCTACGTCGCGGTACCCGAGCTGCTCTCTGGTCTGCAGCAGTACATGTCCATCCTGTACGGAGCGCTGCTGCTGGTCATCATCCTGATCTTTCCCAGCGGTCTCATCGGTCTCGCCGACACGATCACCCAGTGGCGGCGGACGAGTCATCCGCGATCGGCGGCATCATGACGACCCACGGCGAGGGACTAGCAGTGCACGATCTCTCGGTCCACTTCGGCGGGGTGACCGCTGTCGACCAGGTCAGCTTCGAGATAGACGCGGGGGAGATCGTTGGCCTGATCGGGCCCAACGGCAGTGGAAAAACCACCCTGCTCAATGCTCTGACCGGGGTCGTCCCTGCGGACGGCACCCTCACCGTCGGCGGTCGAGTGATCAAGCTCGGTCGCCCGTCGCAGCCACGACGGGCACGACTGATCCGGGTTTTTCAGGCTCCGCAACTCTGTCCGAATCTCAGCTGCGTCGAGAACGTGATGCTCGGCGCGGCCGATCTCGGTGGCCGCACCCTCGGATCGGCGTGGTTTCGACGACCGGCCATGTGGCGTCACGAAACCGGCCGACTGGCTGACGCCCGGAGCCAGCTCGCACGCGTCGGCCTTTCCGGGGCCGATGCGCGCCCGGCCGGCGAGCTCACGTATGGAGAGCAACGGCTGCTGGAGTTGGCACGTGCTCTCACCGCCGCGCCGCGGGTCCTCATGCTCGACGAGCCCAGCGCCGGACTCAACGACGCGGAGACCCGCGATATGCACGATCTCCTGATGCAGATCAGGAACGAAGGGACCACGATCCTCGTCGTCGATCACAAGATCGACTTCATCGATTCGCTCTGCGACCGCATTCTCGTCCTCGAGGTCGGTCAGCTTATCGCACAGGGGATCCCGTCGCAGGTGTGGGCCGACGACCGCGTCATGGACGCATACCTGGGAGTGGCGCATGATGCTTGAAGTGTCCGGACTCGACATCCGATACGGGGCGACGCACGCGGTCCGCGGCGTCGACTTCAGCATCGACGTGAACGAAACGGTGTGTCTGCTCGGACCCAACGGGGCAGGAAAATCCTCCCTGCTCCGGAGCATCTCGCAGCTGGTTCCCTACGAAGGATCGATCCACTTCGACGGGCAGCGAATCGACAATCAGACGCCGGCAGACCTCAGCAGAGCCGGCCTGATACACGTACCCGAAGGTCGACACATCTTCCCAACCCTGTCGGTTCACGAGAACCTCCAAATGGGCGCGCACGCCCGGGCCGGGAGACCGAAGGCGTACAGCTACGACGACGTATACACCCTCTTTCCCGCACTGGCGCGGATGCGGAAAAGGCAGGGCTACGCTCTGTCCGGTGGCGAACAACAGATGGTTGCGCTCGGTCGCGCGCTGGTGGCGTCGCCCCGCCTACTCCTACTGGACGAACCCTCGCTCGGGCTCGCACCGGCCATTGTCGGGACGGTCTACAAGGCGTTGAAGGAAGTCGCCACCCGAACGACCATGCTGCTGGTCGAGCAGAACACCTCTGATGCCCTCTCGTTGGCAAGACGCGGATACGTGCTCGCCGACGGCCGGTTCACGATGCATGGTGACTCCGCCGAGCTGGCAGACCGAAGCTCAGTCCTTGCAAGCTATCTGGGTCAATCCGATGCCGAATCGAGATCAGTCTCGAAGTCGTCGCCCACTGACGAGTAGGAAGAGTCGATATGAAATCACACAGTGCTCGGTGGCGTCTCCGATCGAGCTGGATGATTGCACCGGCCGCGGTCCTGATGCTGGTGACGGCCGCCTGCAGCTCCACGGGATCCTCGACATCCGGTGGCCCGGAACAAGCGACCATCGTGGGGCTCATCGAGATCAAGGGTGACTCGCCAAACGCGTTGAACGACTACAACAACGGCGCACAGATGGCCGTCGACGCGATCAACCGAGCCGGGGGCGTCCTGGGAAGGCCGATGGACTACCGGAGGATTCCCGCGT
Source organism: Rhodococcus sp. (in: high G+C Gram-positive bacteria) (assembly GCA_039206675.1). GTDB lineage: Bacteria > Actinomycetota > Actinomycetes > Mycobacteriales > Mycobacteriaceae > Rhodococcus_F. The sequence goes on from JBCEBZ010000208.1 coordinate 3,119, forward strand.
CCGTCACGGACCCGCAGGCCGCACGAACGGCCTTCCTCAAGGCAGTCGACGAGAACCCGAGCGCGATCATCGGCTTTCCCGGGGGCGGATCATTGGAGGCCCTCACCCGCGATGTCGACTCGGCGGCGATCCCGATGATTCACATCAGCAGCGACGGCAAGCTTGCCCGAGGTGCCGAGGCCGGAAGCGAATGGCTGTTCTCGGTCAACCCCGATGACACCGCGCGCGCAACGAACGCCGTCGCCCTAGCCGGCAAGCTGGGTGGGAAACGGATCGGCATCGTCGCCACGGACGAGACCTTCGGCAGGGTATCCGCACAGAATTCGATCGCCGCGATCGAAGCGGCTGGACTCGAGCTGGGCACGGTCCGCTACGTACCACCGACGGTGACGGACTTGACCGGAACGATTCTGGATCTGCGGGACTCGGATGTCATCCTGTCGTGGACGTTCCCGAACGTGCTTGCACTGCAGCTCAATCAGATGTCACAGAACGCCATCGACACACCGGTCGTCACGGGGAACTCGGGTCCACTGGTGACCTCCGGCAACCTGGCTGACGAGAACGCGCGGCGTCCCCTGCACGCCGTGACACCGTGTGCCCCGGCAATCGGGGACAGCGCGGTCGGACGTACGTTCGCTGCCGACTACCAGGCAAGGTTCGGCGCCACCCCGACGGCTTCCGCAACGCAGGTCTACGACTCCGTTCGATTGCTCGCGGCTGCGATGGAATCCGCCGGGACGGTCTCGGACCACGATGCCATCGCCGAAAGCTTGCGAGCGATCGAATGGGACCAGGGTGCCTGCGCCGCGATGTACAAATCCGACGGTGCACAGTTCCTCGGCCATCAGATGGTTGCCGAGGCGTTCGCGGGCCCGGGAACGATCGTCGATCGCTACGATGTCGTGCCCTCGGACGAGCGGTAACGCCCCGACCCTCACCCATATACATCCATTCATTTCGACAAGGAGTTCTCCATGCCAGAGGCAGTCATCGTCTCCGCTGTGCGCTCACCGATCGGTAAGGCCGGCAAGGGCTCGTTGCAGAGCATCCGCCCGGACGAATTGGCCACGCAGATGGTCGCGGCGGCGTTGGCGCAGGTACCCGCACTCGACCCTCCGCAGATCGACGACCTTCTCCTCGGGTGCGGTCAGCCCGCGGGCCAGTCCGGGTTCAACATGGCGCGCGTCGTCGCCGTCGAACTCGGCTACGACTTCCTGCCCGGCGTCACCGTGAACCGGTATTGCTCGTCGTCGCTCCAGACCACCCGCATGGCGCTACACGCGATCCGTGCCGGGGAGGGCGATGTGTTCGTCTCCGCGGGTGTGGAGTCGGTGTCGAGTTTCGTCACCGGCAACGCCGACGGCCTGCCGAACACCAAGAACGAGCGGTTCGCCGAAGCCCAGGGGCGCACGACCGAGTTCGCGCAGGGCGGGCTGCAATGGTCCGATCCGCGCGAACAGGGGCTGCTCCCCGATGTCTACATCGGGATGGGGCAGACCGCGGAAAACGTCGCGTCGGCGACGGGGATCTCCCGCGAGGAGCAGGACCGTTGGGCGGTGCGCTCGCAGAACCGCGCTGAAGAGGCCATCAAGAGCGGCTTCTTCGCACGGGAGATCACCCCGGTCACCCTTCCCGATGGCACTGTCGTCAGCACCGACGACGGTCCGCGCGCCGGCACCACGTATGAAGGCATCAGCCAGCTCAAGCCCGTGTT
>JBCEBZ010000209.1:0-4822 GCA_039206675.1 Rhodococcus sp. (in: high G+C Gram-positive bacteria)
CAGTAGGTTCGGTCGGTGCCCGGGGCGAGCCGCACCCAGTAGCTGGTGTGGTTCCCGTCCGACCTCGGCAGCCACGTTGCCGGCGAGCGCAGCGCCTCCTGAGTAGCCGAGCAGAGCAACGGGATTCGGGTCGTCGGCAATCATCCGCAACAGGAGCAGGCGTCCTTCCACCCTCCCATGTGAGCGCCGATGCGTGCCCGAACACACTTTCCCACTCACGTGCGGGGGTGTCCCCTGATCGGGGGACACGGGATTCGTCCGACGCACGGTCCGGTCGGAGGACAGACGTGGGCGCCGTGGCGCGGGAGAGTTGTCCCGTACCGGGATCAGCCGTTCACGTGGACAGGAACTTTCGTCATGTCACCCATCTCCCGCATCGAGGTCGCCCGAGCCCGTCGGTCACGCCGCGTGTTGTTCGTCGGCAATCCCACCCGCTACAACGACGTGTCGCAGTGGGCGATGGTCCGGCAATGGGTGGCGCTCCACGGCCTGGAACCGATCCGCGAACTCGAGGGAGACGTGCTCTGCGTCATCGTCACCGAGGACATCCTGGACGGGCGCTGCTCGGCGAAGGAATCGGATGCCGTCGAGCGCGCCCGCGCACTCGGAGTGCCGTGCATCAGCGTCCACGACACCACCCGCATCTGGCAGGTCACGGCCCGTGTCCGGTCGCGTATTCGCGAGTCGGCGGCAGGGGTGCCTGCGGGAGTTCACCGGGGCGGTGCGTGACGGTTCAGCGGGGTCGCCGTGGAGAACGTTCCTCAGAACCGCCGGGAAAGCAGACGCCGGCGACGCTTCGGGCTCGACCACGCGCCGGCTTCGTGGAACCCCCAGACGGCGACTCCGAGTGCGATCGCCGACAACAGGTCGGACACGGTCAAGCCGTGCGACGAGTTGAGCCGCCACAGGATGTGACCCTCCAGCGGACCGTTGCCGAAGATCCAGACCACCGCGGCGACGACGGTGACGCCGGCGGTCAGGCGGGAGGGGCGTGCGAGGCACAGGGTGGTTGCCGCGAACAGAAAATTCATGAAGACGAGGGGATAGAAGAGCGGCGACATCCCGCTATTGTTCCAAGCTGCGCCGGGAATGCGCAGGGCGCGGTCACGCAACCGTGCGGTCGGGAGGGTCGTGTTTGCGCGTCGCGTTCTCGGTGGCGGGCAGTTCGTGCAGGTCTTTCTGCCGAATCGCTTTGCCGATGAGGATCGCGAGCGGCACCGACAGTGCTATCCACGCGAGCGCGACCCAGGCAATCCACCACACCCTTCGAGTATGCCCGTCCCCGGATGCCTGCCCAAGGTCGGCTGATCGTCGTCGTTCGTGGGGACTGGTCGGTAGTCGGGGATTCGGAAAAATTACCTGGTCATCGCTGGTTTGCGGCACCGAGTTCGGGGCACCCCCACGATAGGGATTGGTTCTCTTTCTAGGAGGTGGGTGATGACGACACCAGGCATGTCGATCGAGAGACACCCTGATATCGCCGAGTTGCGGGCTCGCTACGACCGAGTCTCGGAACAGCCGATGACGCAGGTCACCGAGGGCCTGATGTTCATGGCGGGCCTTTACATGGCCGCGTCGCCGTGGATTATCGGGTTCGCCAGCCAGTCTGGCCTGGCGATGTGCAACTTGTTCTCGGGTATTGCGGTGGCACTGCTCGCGGTCGGTTTCACGTCGGCCTACTCACGCACGCACGGCATGGCGTTCGTCGCGCCGCTGCTCGGACTGTGGATGATCGTCAGCCCGTGGCTGGTCGTCGGAGTTACCACCACGGCGGGAATGATCTGGTCGAACGTGGTCTGCGGCATCGTCGTGTGTCTGCTGGGTCTCGGTATCACCGCCATGGGAATGGCGGACGGCGGCATGAGGATGAGGAGGAGGTAGACACGCACGTGCCCGCATGGGGATGGGGCACGAGCCGAAGAAGCGCCCGCCGGATCCGGTGGGCGCTTCGACTGCGTGTAGCTAATTCTGTTTGAGGAACGCGTCGTGTTCTCCGTGGGCGCGTTTGATGAGGTCCAGGAGTGCGGTTTCCTCGCGGACCATCTTCTTGAATTTCGGGTCGAGCTTCTTGAGTTGCTGCTCCTCGTTGATCAGCCTGTCGTACATGCGTTCGCGCTCGGCGAGGTCGGCGGTGTAGTCGAGGTCGAGGTAGTTGACGGCGTGCCGCCGGGCGCCGGCGATGGTGGACTGCGCCCGGCCCTTCTTGCTGGCGAGGGACGCGATCACGGTGATCACGAGGATGCCGATGATGACACCCAGTGACACGAAGGTGCTGATCTCGATGACGTCGACGGGTTCGCCGCCGTTGACGAACGGCAGGTTGTTCTCGTGCAGCGCGTGCAGGATCAGCTTGACGCCGATGAACGCGAGGATCGCCGCGAGCCCGTACGACAGGTAGATGAGACGGTCGAGGAGTCCGTCGAGCAGGAAGTACAGCTGCCGCAGGCCCATCAGTGAGAACACGGTGGCGGTGAACACGACGAAGACGTTCTGGGTGAGGCCGAAGATCGCGGGGATGGAGTCGAGGGCGAACAGGAGGTCGGTGCCGCCGATGGCCACCATCACCAGCAGCATCGGCGTCATCATCCGCTTGCCGTTCTCGACGGTGAACAGCTTGTCGCCGTCGTACTGCTCCGTGGTGTGCATGAACTTCTTCGCGATCCGGATGATGAAGTTGTCGGCCGAGTGCGAGTCCTCGGTCTCCGGCCGAAGCAGGTTGCCCGCGGTGATCAGCAGGATGAGGCCGAAGAAGTAGAAGACCCACGCGAACGAGTTGATGAGCGCGGCGCCGAGGAAGATGAACCCCGTCCGGGCGAAGATCGAGAACACGATGCCGAACAGCAGCACCTTCTGCTGGTCTTCGCGAGGCACCCGGAAGCTGGAGATGATGATGAGGAAGACGAAGAGGTTGTCGACGGACAGCGCCTTCTCCGTCACATAACCGGCGAAGTACTCGGTGCCCATGTCGACGCCGCCGAAGATCAGGACGACGACACCGAAGATCAGCGCGAGTCCGACGTAGATCGACGACCAGATCGCCGCTTCCTTCAGCGTCGGGATGTGCGCGTGGCGGACGTGGAAGAAGTAGTCGAACGCCAGCAGAGCGACGATCACCACGATCGTCAGAATCCAGGCGAAGGGAGTTACATGCACCGTGTCTGCCTCTCCGTCGAAGCGAACGCTCTGCTCGTCAGCGTAGTCCCGCACAGGGCGCGACTTGGCAGAACCGGCGCGGTCGCCGGGACGGCACACGTGCTGCCGCCCCGGTGACCGGCTCAGTGTCGGTCGCCGAACACCGTCCGGTGCCAGTCCTTCCTCGCGGTGCCGGTGATGTCGGACATGACGTGCTTGACGTTGGTGTACTCGTCGAGCGAGTACGTCGACATGTCCTTGCCGTAACCGGACGCCTTGTACCCGCCGTGCGGCATCTCGCTGATGATCGGGATGTGGTCGTTGATCCACACGCAACCGGCGGCGATGTCGCGGGAGGCGGTCTGCGCCCGGTACAGGTCCCGGGTCCACGCCGACGCCGCCAGCCCGAAGTCGGTGTCGTTGGCGAGGGCGATGCCGTCGCGGTCGTTGTCGAACGGCAGGACGACGAGAACGGGTCCGAAGATCTCCTTCTGCACGATCTCACTGGACTGGTCGGCGCCCACGACGAGCGTCGGCTCGTAGTAGAAGCCGGAGACGAGGTCGCCGCCGGGAACGGCACCGCCGCGGACGATCTTCGCCCCGGTGTCGCGGGCGCGGTCGATGAACCCGGCGACGTGCTGCTGCTGTCGCCGCGACACCAGCGGACCCATGTCGGTGCCGGGATCGGACGGGTCGCCGAGCCGAACGGTGTCCATGAGCGCGGCCACGCCGGCGACGAAGTCGTCGTACAGCGGACGCTGCACGTACGCACGGGTGGCCGCGGTGCAGTCCTGACCGGAGTTGATGAGCGCGCCGGCGACGGCCCCGTTGATCGCGGCCTCGAGATCGGCGTCGTCGAACACCACGAACGGTGCCTTCCCACCCAGTTCCAGGTGGAGTCGCTTACCCGCGGCGGCGGCCGCGATCTGCCGTCCGACGGGAGTCGATCCGGTGAAACTCACCATGCTCACGTCGCGGTGCGACACCAGCGCCGAACCGGTGGTCGCCCCGTGGCCGGTGATGACGTTGACGACACCGTCCGGCATTCCGGCGCGGGACGCGGCCTCGGCGAACAGCAGCGACGTGAGGGGAGTGATCTCCGCGGGCTTGAGCACGATGGTGTTGCCGGCGGCGACGGCCGGGAGGATCTTCCACGCGGCCATCTGCAGCGGGTAGTTCCACGGCGAGATCGACCCGATCACCCCGACGGGTTCCCGGCGGATGCTGGACGTGTGGTCGGGCGAGTACTCACCCGACGCCTTGCCCTCCAGATTGCGGGCCGCGCCGGCGAAGAACGACACGTTGTCGATCGACCCGGGAACGTCGAACTCGGTCGACAGCTTGATCGGCTTGCCGGCCTGCCGGGTTTCGGTGGCCGCGAGTTCGTCGGACATCTCCGTGAGTTCGGCGGCCCACCGGGTCAGGACGGCGGAACGCTCGCCAGGACTCGTCGTCGACCACTCCGCGTAGGCGGTTTTCGCGGTGGCCACGGCGTCGTCGACGTCCTCGGCGGACGCGTCGGGGCGCGACGAGATGACGTCCCCCGTCGCGGGATCGAGCACCTCGTAGCGTTCGGACGCGCGGCCGTCCCGGTAGCGGCCGCCGACATAGATTCCGGGCAGATCCTGGTGGTTCACAGCAGGGTCCAGGCTTCGGTGAGGACGCTGCGCAGGATGGTTTCCATTTCGTC
>JBCEBZ010000210.1:0-19011 GCA_039206675.1 Rhodococcus sp. (in: high G+C Gram-positive bacteria)
AGTTCATCGACCTCGTCCCCAAGTCCGCCGCAGGCAAAATCCTCCGCAAGGACCTCCGGGCCGGCGAGGCCCGCCGGAGCTGACGGCGGGGGTTCACGGCGCGAGGGTTCCGGCAGGCATGCCAGGATGAACGGCATGAGTACCGGAACCCTTGTGCTGCTCCGCCACGGCGAGAGCGAATGGAATGCGCTCAACTTGTTCACCGGCTGGGTGGACGTCCACCTGACCGATAAGGGCATCGCCGAGGGCAAGCGCGCCGGCGAATTGCTGCTCGAGCACAACCTGCTCCCCGACGTGCTCTACACGTCGCTGCTGCGCCGCGCCATCAGCACCGCCAACATCGCGCTCGACACGGCAGACCGGCACTGGATTCCCGTCATCCGCGACTGGCGCCTGAACGAACGCCACTACGGCGCCCTGCAGGGACGCAACAAGGCGCAGGTCAAGGACAAGTACGGCGACGAGCAGTTCATGCTGTGGCGCCGCAGCTACGACACCCCGCCGCCCACGATCGAGCCGGGCAGCGAGTACAGCCAGGACACCGATCCCCGCTACGCGAACCTCGACGAGGTCCCGCTCACGGAGTGCCTCAAGGACGTCGTCGTCCGCCTGATCCCGTACTGGGAAGACACCATCTCGGCCGATCTGAAGGCCGGCAAGACCGTCCTGATCACCGCACACGGCAACTCGCTGCGTGCCCTCGTCAAGCACCTCGACGGCATCTCCGACGAGGACATCGCCGGGCTGAACATCCCCACGGGCATCCCGCTGCGCTACGACCTGGACGAGAACCTGAAGCCGCTCAACCCCGGCGGCACCTACCTCGACCCCGAGGCCGCCGCCGCCGGCGCCGCCGCGGTCGCGAACCAGGGCGGGAAGTAACCCGTGCAACCGGCCGGACGTCCCGTTCGCGGGATGTCCGGCCAACAGCAGGTTAACTGCGGACGAAGACTCCGGTTGCCGCGTGTGACGTGCGCGGAAATGGCCGGTCCCTGCGTAACCGGCCCGCCGCGCGAACGTACGATTCAGGCGTGAGTGTTGTTCAAGCCGTCCTGCTTGCCATCGTGGGCGGCTTCGTCGGTTACCTCGTCGGTGGCGTGCTGATCCCCATGCTGTCCACCCGGCAGGCGCAGCGAACGGAAGAGACCGCGGGGCTGACCATGTCGCAGGTCCTGGACCTGATCGTGCTGGCATCCGAGAGCGGTATCGCGGTGGTCGACCAGTTCCACGACGTCGTCCTGTTCAACCCCCGCGCCGAAGAGCTGGGCCTGGTGCGGAACCGGCTCGTCGACGACCGCGCATGGGTCGCGGCGCTCCGCGTCCTCGAAACCGGCGAACCCGTCGAGGTCGACCTGAGCACCAAGACCCCGCAGCGGGGACGCGACCGGATCGCGGTGCGCGGCACCGCGCGCCTGCTCAGCAAGGAGGACCACAACTTCGTGGTCCTCTTCGCCGACGACGACTCCGAGCAGGTGCGGATGGAAGCCACCCGCCGCGACTTCGTCGCCAACGTCAGCCACGAACTCAAGACCCCGGTCGGCGCGATGGGACTGCTGGCGGAGGCACTCCTCGAATCGGCCGACGATCCCGAGTCGGTCCGGCACTTCGGCGAACGCGTGCTGGGTGAATCCGTCCGGCTCGGCAAGATGGTCACCGAACTGATCGCGCTGTCCCGGCTGCAGGGCGCCGAGAAGCTGCCCGACCTCGAGACCGTCTCCGTCGACGAGGTGGTGGACGAGGCCCTGCAGCGATGCAAGATCTCCGCCGAAGCCGCAGGCATCGCCGTCACCACCGACCACAACAGCGGCTACGAAGTCCTCGGCGACCGCGCGCTGCTCGTCACCGCGCTGTCCAACCTCGTGCAGAACGCCATCGCCTATTCGCCGAAGGGATCCCCGGTCTCGGTGAGCCGGTCAATCCGCGGCGACAACGTGGCGATCTCGGTGACCGATCGCGGCGAAGGCATCGCCAAGGCCGACCAGGAACGCGTCTTCGAACGCTTCTTCCGCGTCGACAAGGCGCGGGCCCGGGCGACCGGGGGAACGGGACTCGGCCTCGCGATCGTCAAACACGTGGCCGCCAACCACAACGGATCGATCGATCTGTGGAGCAAGCCCGGAACAGGTTCGACGTTTACCCTGCAGATTCCTGCACACATCGAGACAGTAGAGACGAACGGCGGGGACGCCGACGGCGCAACTGTCGGGAGGAGAGAAACCGGTATGGAGGCCAAGCGATGACAAGTGTGCTGATCGTGGAAGACGAGGAGTCACTGGCCGACCCATTGGCCTTCCTGCTCCGCAAGGAAGGATTCGAGACGACGATCGTCGGCGACGGACCGTCCGCGCTCGCCGAGTTCGACCGGGCCGGTGCCGACATCGTCCTCCTCGACCTCATGCTGCCCGGCATGAGCGGCACGGATGTCTGCAAGCAACTCCGCAGCCGATCCGGTGTCCCCGTCATCATGGTGACGGCACGGGACAGCGAGATCGACAAGGTGGTGGGCCTCGAACTCGGCGCCGACGACTACGTGACCAAGCCGTACTCGGCGCGGGAACTGATCGCCCGCATCCGGGCCGTGCTGCGCCGCGGCGTCGACAGCGAACTCGACGTCGCGCAGGACTCGGCCGTCCTCGAGGCCGGACCGGTCCGGATGGACGTCGAACGGCACGTGGTCCAGGTGAACGGCGAGGCCGTCACGCTGCCGCTCAAGGAATTCGACCTCCTCGAGTACCTGCTGAGGAACTCGGGCCGGGTGCTGACCCGCGGACAGTTGATCGACCGGGTGTGGGGCGCGGACTACGTCGGCGACACCAAGACCCTCGACGTGCACGTCAAGCGTCTGCGCTCGAAGATCGAGACCGACCCGGCCAAGCCGGAACACCTCGTCACCGTCCGCGGGCTGGGCTACAAACTGGAGGCCTGAGGCGGCAGACTCACGGGAAATGGTCAGGCGCGCGGGCAACAGCCCGCGCGCCTGACCATTCTCGCTGCGTCTGTCAGAACGGGTTGTACACCCAGACGCCGCGGAACGGCGCCGAGATGATCTGCGTGACGGCATGCTCGCGGCCCTGGTCGTCGAACTGCCTGCAATAGACCGCGACGTAGTGGCCGTCGCCCTTGCACTCGATGACCCGGCCGGTTCCGTACGGGCTCAGCACGAGCGCCCGGTCACCCTTGTCGCCGAACGCGCCCGGATCGAACGGTGCGACGAAATTGGCCGTCTTGTCGTAGAAGGTGTTCCAGTCCGGGGTCGGGTCGGCCGACGCGGTCGGCGCGAGGGCGAGCGTTGCCGCGGCGGTCAACAGGGCACCGGTCAGAATTCGAGCGAACATGATCTCTCCCGTCGTGGCTGTGCCCGGGGTGGGGCCGTGACGGCTAAATCGACCGGTGGGTCCGATCCGTTACCCGGCGGCCTTCTTCTGCGCGGCCACGGTGGCCGGATGGACGGCGACGAGTCCGAGGCCGGCCCTGCGCTTGCACAACTTCGCCAATTCCGCGTACGCGGCCTTGCCGAGCAGCTCCGTCAACTCCGGCGCGTACGACTGCCAGACGGCCTTGGCGCCCACGTGGGCGTCGGGTGAGCCCGAGCAGTACCAGTCCAGGTCCGCGCCGCCCTCGCCCCAGCCCCGCCGGTCGTACTCGGTGATGGTGGTCTTGAGGATCTGCTCGCCGTCGGGACGTTCCACCCACTCCTGGGTGCGGCGGATCGGAAGCTGCCAGCACACGTCGGGCTTCACCTCGAGCGGCTCGATTCCGCGCTTGAGCGCCATCGAGTGCAGCGCGCACCCGACGCCACCCTCGAATCCGGGGCGGTTCAGGAAGATGCAGGCGCCGTGATACCGGCGGGTGCGCAGCGCGGGTTCGTCCTCGAGGTCGTCCTCCTCGATGTACCCCTTCTTGCCGAGACCCTTCTCCATGAACTGCCAGTCCTCGGGTGTGAGCAGCTTCACTGACTTGTTCAGCTTCTCCAGATCCTCCTCGTCGGAGAGGAACGCGCCGTGCGAACAGCAGCCGTCGTCCGGCCGGTCGCCGATGATGCCCTGGCAGGCCGGGGTGCCGAACACGCAGGTCCAGTGGGATAGCAGCCACGTCATGTCCGCGGCGATGAGGTGCTCGGCGTTGTCGGGATCGGGAAATTCGACCCATTCCCGAGCGAAGTCGAGGGGTACTTCGGGGCTGGGCGTCATCTTGTGTGAACGCCCTGCATTACGTGCTGTCACAAAGCCCGACGGTAGACCCAGTACCGTGTCAATGTGCGACTAGGGGTACTCGACGTCGGAAGCAACACCGTCCATCTTCTCGTAGTGGACGCCCACAGGGGCGGCCACCCCACACCGATGAGTTCGACAAAGTCGACTCTGAGGCTGGCGGAGAACACCGACGACCGCGGTGACATCACCTCGCAAGGTGCAGATCGCCTGGTCACGACGGTGGCAGACTTCGCAAGCATCGCGAGGACATCCGGATGCGGTGAACTCATGGCCTTCGCGACGTCCGCCGTCCGCGACGCCAACAACTCGGACGACGTGCTCGCGCGCGTGCACGACGAGACCGGCGTGACGCTCGAGGTCCTGTCGGGTGTCGACGAGGCCCGGCTGACGTTCCTCGCCGTGCGCCGCTGGTTCGGGTGGAGTGCGGGCCGCATCCTGAACCTCGACATCGGCGGCGGATCCCTCGAGCTGACGACGGGCGGCGACGAGGACCCGGACGTCGCGCTGTCGCTGCAACTCGGCGCGGGACGGCTCACCCGGGACTGGCTCGAGGCCGACCCGCCGGGCAAGCGTCGCGTGGCGGTGCTGAGGGATTGGCTCGACGCCGAACTGACCGTCCCGTCGAAGGAACTGCGCGCCGCGGGGCAGTGGGACCGCGCGGTCGGCACGTCCAAGACGTTCCGCTCGCTGGCCCGGCTGACCGGCGCCGCACCGTCCGGCGCGGGCCCGCGGGTCAAACGCACGCTCACTGCCAACGGTCTCAGGCAACTCATAGCCTTCATTTCGCGGATGACGGCCGCGGACCGTGCAGAATTGGAAGGGGTGAGCTCCGACAGGTCGCAGCAGATCGTGGCCGGAGCACTCGTTGCGGAGGCCAGCATGAGAGCACTGGGCGTGGAGGAACTCGAAATCTGCCCCTGGGCTCTGCGCGAGGGTTTGATCCTCCGCAAGCTCGATACGGAAATGGGCGGTGAATTGATGGTGGGTGCTCGATGACCGAGGACAGTCAGCAGATCTCTGTGTCAGAGCTGCTCAAACGTAACGGGCAGCAGGTGGAGTCCCGGGGCGGGCGGCGTCGGCGCGGCGTCGCGGGAGGAATCTCCGTCGCCGAGCTGACCGGTGAAATTCCGGTGGTCCGGGATCCCTCCGAATCGCGGGCACTCGAATCCGAGCCCGAACCGGAACCCGCCGCGCCCGAGCCGTCGCGCACACCCGCGCAGGCAGCGCCGTCGGCGAGGGCCGGCGAGCGCACGGCCGCTGCCAAGGCTCCGTCCGACGACAGCGACAACGACGATGACGACGACGAACCCATCGCGAGTCGCCCCGCCGGCCGTGGCCGCGCCGTGGTGTCGGGCGGGACGTCGCGAGATCACCAGGGAACCTGGGTCAGCCGGGCCGTGCGGCAGGAACCGCCCGCGCCTGCGGCCGCTGCACCCACGCCGGCTCCGACGGTGGCCGCCCCGGTCGTGAAGAAGCCGGAGCCCGCTCCGACCGTCGCCGCTCTGCGGGTGACACCGGCGCCGAAGACCGAAACCCCGGCCAAGCCCGGCACGACGGCCGAGGCCGAACCGGCCGCGAAGTCCGGCGCACCCGCGAAGCCTGAGGTCCCGGCGAAATCCGGAACCCCCGCGAAGCCGGGTACCGCAGCGAAGACGAGTGCCGCAGAGGCGTCGAACGGCGCAGAGACGTCGAACGGAGCAGCGACGTCGAACGGCGGTTCGAAGTTCGTGAAGACGCCGAAGCCGGGGGCTCCCGCCAAGGCGAAACCGGAACCCGCGCTGCTGTCCGGATCGACGCTGGCCGGCGACCTGATGCGCCAGTCCCGGGACTCGGATGCGGCGAACGCGGCCGAGGAGACGGACCTGATCGAGGCCGCCACCGACGAGGCGGACACCGACCGGCGCGAAGACGACGCCGAGAAGCCCGAGACCCCGCGCCGTTCCCGCAAGGAGGCGAAGGCCGAGAAGGCCGAGGCCGCGAAGGCGGGCAAGAAAGACGAGGCCGGCGAGAACTCCACCCGCGAGTGGGCCGTTCTCATCGGTCAGGGTGTCGTGGCCGTGATCGCCGGGGCCCTGCTCTTCAAGGGCTTCGAGAAACTGTGGGACGTCTTCCCGTGGGTCGCGCTGATTCTGGCGCTGCTCGTCATCGTGGGCCTGGTCGCCATGGTCCGCATCCTGCGCCGCACCGACGACATCACCAGCTTCGTGATCGCCGTCGTCGTCGGGATGATCGTCACTCTGGGGCCGTTAGCCTTCATGCTTGCGTCGGGCTGAGTTGCTCATGGTCGGGGACGGTGGGTACGAGCAGGTCCGACGGTCACCGCGCGGGCGGAAGGTCCTGGTGGGCCTGTCGACGGCCTCGGTGTACCCGGAGAACACCGAGGCCGCGTTCCGGTACGCGGCCGATCTGGGATATGACGGCGTCGAACTGATGGTGTGGGCCGAATCGGTCAGCCAGGACGCCGGCGCCGTGGCCGCGCTGGTGCGCAGGTACGCGATCCCGGTTCAGGCGATCCACGCGCCGTGCCTGCTCATCTCGCAGCGGGTGTGGGGCGCCGACCCGGTCGCGAAGCTGGAGCGTTCCGTCCGCACCGCCGAGTCGCTCGGGGCGACGAGCGTCGTGGTGCACCCCCCGTTCCGCTGGCAGCGCCGGTACGCCGACGGCTTCGCCGATCAGGTGGCCGATCTCGAACAGCGCAGCGATGTGATCGTCGCGGTGGAGAACATGTTCCCCATGCGGGCGGACGGCTTCTTCGGCAGCAAGGAGAGGTCCGCCGAGCGACTGCGGCGGCGAGGCGGACCCGGGGCGGCGCTCTCGGCGTTCAGCCCGTCCTACGACCCCACCGATTCGGGACACGCCCACTACACGCTCGACCTGTCGCACACGGCGACGGCCGGAATGGACGCGATGAAACTGGCGGAGCGCATGGGGGAGGGCCTCGCGCATCTCCACCTCGCCGACGGCCGGGGTGCGTCCATGGACGAGCACCTCATTCCCGGTCACGGCGCCCAGCCCTGCGCTCAGCTGTGCCGGCACCTCGTCGACACCGGGTTCGACGGGCAGGCGGTGGTCGAGATCAACACGCAGAACGCCCGGACCCGGCGGGAACGGTCGTCGATGCTCGCGCAGGCGCTGGCCTTCGCCCGGGAACACCTCGAACCGGGCCGCGCCGCGTCGGGGTCGCCACGCAGCCGCTCCGGCGGCGATTCCGACGACACCTGAGACGCCTGCGGAATTGCTCCTGCGGTAAGCTCGTGGACACACTGGATAGTTCCAGTATCCAGTCGAGGTGCCGAAGGAGGGGCCGTGCGCGTTTCCGAGTTGGTCGCCCGTACCGGCGTTCCGCTCGCAACGGTGAAGTACTACCTGCGCGAAGGTCTGCTGATGCCCGGCGAGGCGACGAGCGCCACCCAGGCCCGGTACGGCGAGGAACACGTGCAGCGACTCGGCCTCGTCAAGGCGCTGGCCGGAGCCGGACTGCCGATTCCCCGCATCCGGGAGATACTCCGCCTCGTCGACCATCCCGACGGCTCACTGTTCGACGTGCTCGGCCAGGCCATTGCGCAACTCCCGCCCTACCTCGACACCCCGGCCGACGACGTCGACGAGTTCCCGCGGGCCCGCGCCGTCCTCGACAGGCTCGGGCAGGTGTACGACCCCCGGTACGTCGCGGTCGGTCAGCTCGAACGTGCCCTCGCGGCACTCGAGGAAGCCGGCATCCCGATGACCGAGGAGCGACTCGACGCCTACGGGCGCCACGTGCGGGGAATCGCCGAGATCGACATCGGGCTCATGCCCACCGCATCGGCCGAGGACGCGATCCGGTACGCGGTACTGGGCACGGCCGTCTACGAGCCGGTGATCGCCGCGATGCGCCGGCTCGCACACCAGGACGTCGCGCAGAAGCGTCTCCGGAACCCCGAAGAACAGGACCAGCAGTGAGCTCAACTCCCTTCCGCGATCTCAACGCCCTCACCGCTGCCGGTGACGGGACGTACCGGGCGTCGATCGACCCGATCTGGACGATCGGCCCCAAGGTGCACGGCGGCTCGATGATGTCGCTCTGCGCCGCCGCCGCCCGCAGGCGACTGCTCGACGAGACCGGCGATGCCGGGCCGTCCCTTGTGCAGCCCCTCGCGGTCGGGGCCAACTACCTGTCCGCCCCCGATCCGGGAGAGGTGACGCTGTCGACGACGGTGCGCAAGCAGGGCAAGCAGGTGTCGTTCGTCGACGTCGAGCTGGCGCAGGGCGACCGCGTTGCCGTGCGCGCGTCGGTCACGCTCGGCGTCCCCGACGTGGGAGAGCCGCAGTACAGCGGGGACCATGCCCTGGCGCAGCTTCCGGTGGAACCGCCCGCCGACGCCGTCGTGCTCACGGCCGACCACCCGATGGGGCAGATCGTCCACGTGGCCCAGGGCTGCGACATGCGGGTGGACGGGACGTCGGCGCACTTCCTGACCGGCAACCAGGGCGAACCCGAGGTCCGCATGTGGGTGCGACCGCGCGCGGGCGACGAGAGCGACCCCGACACGGCGGCCCTGTTCGCGATCATGACCGGCGACATCAGCGCCCCGGTGACGATGAACCGCGGCATGTTCGGCTGGGCGCCCACGGTCCAGCTGACCACGTACCTGCGCAGGCAGCCCGCGCCGGGCTGGCTGCGGGTGATGGCCAGCAGCACGGTGCTCGGCGGCACCTGGTTCGAGGAGGACCACACCGTCCTCGACTCGACCGGGGCGATCGTCGTGCAGAGCCGGCAACTGGCGATGATCCCCCGCTAGGAAGGCCCCGCAGAGCGTCGTGGCAGGCTGTTCGCCATGACGAGAATTGCGGTAATCGGAGGCGGCAAGATCGGCGAGGCCCTCATCTCGGGGCTTCTGCAGGCAGGTCACGCAGTCAAGGATCTGGTGGTGGCCGAGCAGCACCCGGCACGCGCCGACGAACTGGCCGCGGCGTACTCGGTGCGGGTCACCACCCCCACCGACGCCGCCGAAGGCGCCGACGTCATCGTGATGGCCGTCAAGCCCGGAGACGTCGAGTCCGCGCTCACCGAGGTGTCCAAGGTGGAACTCGACGGCGAGCGCGAGCAGCTGCTCGTCTCGCTCGCCGCCGGCATCCCCACCGCCTTCTACGAGACGAGACTGCCCGCCGGGTTCCCCGTGGTCCGGGTCATGCCCAACACGCCCATGCTGGTCGGTGAGGGCGTCAGCGTGCTCGCGCCCGGCAGGCACGTGAAGAAGGAACACCTCGAACTGGTCCAGGGTGTCCTGTCGTCGGTCGGCAAGGTCGTCGTCGTCCCCGAATCGCAGATCGACGCCGTCACCGCCGTCTCCGGCTCCGGTCCGGCCTATTTCTTCCTGGTCGCCGAGGCCATGATCGACGCGGGCGTGGGGCTGGGACTGACCCGGGCGACCGCGACCGAGCTGGTCGTGCAGACCATGGTCGGCTCCGCGGCCATGCTCGACCGGTCGGGGGAGAGCGCGACCGAACTTCGTGCCGCCGTGACTTCGCCCGGCGGAACCACCGCGGCGGCAATCCGCCGGCTGGAGGGAAACGGTCTCCGAACAGCATTCTTCGACGCCCTCGAAGCCGCGAAAATTCGTTCTGCCGAACTCGGCACGACGACCGAATGAATATTCGATTGCCCACACCCGTCGCAGTAACCCCATCCGTCCCGCTAAGCTCGAAGTAGCACGTGCGTGTCTGTTCCGCCGGAGGGGAAGCCGGCGGCGCGAGACGTGCCGGAGGTAAGTGGTTGATGACGTCTGCAAAAAAGCCGTCCAAGGGCTCGGCCCCGGACGGACAACCGGCACTGGCCGGAACGCAATTTCTCACCGTCGCCGAGGTAGCGACGCTGATGAGAGTGTCCAAGATGACTGTGTACCGGTTGGTGCACAGCGGCGAACTGCCCGCCGTCCGCGTGGGCCGCTCGTTCAGAGTGCATGCGAAAGCAGTGCACGACTACCTCGAAACCTCGTACTTCGACGCCGGTTGACCGATCGGCACGAAGAGGGTCTTCCGACCTCGTTTTCGGGGTCAGGGCCCGCACCGGTACGATTAGCGACTGTCGTACCAGCCAGCTGGTGTCGTAAGGCGCTGAGCTAGTTAAAACGAGGCCCAGGCGCCAGAGTGGCGCGAGCGTACGTGATCGGCGTGCGCAGGAACGCTAGAGAAGAACGTGAGGGACACCCGCTATGGGTTCAGTGATCAAGAAGCGACGCAAGCGCATGTCGAAGAAGAAGCACCGTAAGCTGCTTCGCCGCACCCGAGTGCAGCGCAGGAAACTCGGTAAGTAAAGAGTTGCGTCTGGATGCCCGTCACCTCCGGTGGCGGGCATCCTTCGTTTTCGCGGCAGCCTCCACGCATTGGGCGACCGACCAATTGTCGTCGAGCGGAGCGCCATCCCCTTCCTGCACGTATCGTTGACGTCACTCGCTACGTGATCGGGGGTCTTGGTGGTTGTGAGTGACGAAGACAGTACTACGCGAACGGCGGTGCCGCGCGTCGTGCTGGTCACCGGGGCGAGCAGGTTTCTGGGTGGATACCTCGTCACCCGGCTCGCTCAGAATCCGGCCATCGAGCGGGTGATCGCGGTGGACGCGGTGTCGCCGAGCAAAGACATGTTGCGCCGCATGGGCCGCGCCGAGTTCGTGCGCGCCGACATTCGGAATCCCTTGATCGGCAAGGTTATTCGCAACGCCGAGGTCGACACCGTCGTGCACGCGTCGACGCTGGCGCGCCCGCCGAAGTCGGGTAGTCGCGCGGCCATGAAGGATATGAACGTCATCGGCGCGATGCAGTTGTTCGCCGTCTGCCAGAAGGCCCCGACCGTCCGTAAGGTCGTGTTGCGCTCGGCCTCCGTGGTCTACGGCTGCAGCGCCAAGGACCCGGCCAAGTTCACCGAGGAGATGAGCGCCCGGCGCCGCCCGGCGGGCGCGTACGCGCGGGACTGCATCGAGATCGAGGGGTATCTGCGCGGAATGGGGCGCAGGCGCCCCGACATCGGCGTGTCGATCGTCCGTCTCGCGCCGCTGGTCGGGCCGCGACTCAACGCGACGGTCGCGCAGTACCTCACCTCGCCGGTCGTGCCGACCATTCTCGGGCGGGACGCGCGCCTGCAGGTCCTGCACGAGGAGGACGCGCTGGCCGCGCTGGAACGGGCCACGGTGTCGGGTCCGGCCGGCACGTTCAACGTCGCGGGCGACGGCGTCGTCATGATGTCGCAGGCCATCCGCCGGGCCGGGCGGATCGAGGTCCCGATGCCGTTCGGGTTGTTCCGCAATCTCGGACGTGCGCTGATGGGCCCGGTGATGCGGTCGTACACCACCGAGCAACTCGAGTACTTCCATTTCGGTTGCGGACTGGACACCACGCGCATGCGAACCGAACTATCCTTCGAGCCACGGTGGACCTCGATGCAGGCGCTCGACGACTTCGCTCGTGCTGCCGGCGTCAAGGCGATCATCAAGAACGAATGGGTCGACGCAGCAGAAAACGCACTACTCGCTCTTACCGGCACGGCGAAAGGGGAGAGGTGAACGAAGTGGCGAAGGTCATTCCGCTGCACGGTGCGACAGCCGCGCGCGGGACCGCTATCGGACGTTCGAGGCGTGAGCAGAGCGAGAGCAGACATCCGTCCGCGATGCCGCCGCCCGCCGTGATCACCCCACCGGAGCCCGTCACCGAGTCCTCGGCCGTCGACGCCGTCCGCCACGCCCTGGCCGAGCAGATCGTCAACACCGCAGAGTTCGTGCGCCGCCGGCTCTCGGGCGACTATCACGTCGACGACTTCGGCTACGACCCCCACTTCGCCGAGAACGTGTGGCTCCCCATCCTGCGTCCGCTGTTCGACAAATGGTTCCGCGTCGAGGTCAGCGGTCTGGAGAACATTCCGTCGACCGGCGGTGCGCTGGTGGTCGCCAACCATGCCGGAGTGCTGCCCATCGACGGCCTCATGACGTCCGTCGCCGTTCACGACCATCACCCCGCGCACCGCCCGCTGCGGATGCTGGCCGCCGATCTCGCGTTCGAGATGCCGCTCGTCGGTGGTGTCGCCCGCAAGGCCGGGCACACGCTGGCGTGCCACCCGGACGCCGTGCGCCTGCTGCAGGACGGGGAGGTCGCGGCCGTGTTCCCCGAGGGTTTCAAGGGCATCGGCAAACCGTTCAGTGAACGCTACAAGTTGCAGCGGTTCGGCCGCGGCGGCTTCGTGTCCGCCGCCATGCGGACCGGCGCGCCGATCATTCCGTGCTCGATCGTCGGGTCCGAGGAGATCTACCCGAAGATCGGTGAACTCGGGACGCTGGCCCGGCTGCTGGGGATGCCGTATTTCCCGGTGACCCCGCTGTTCCCGCACTTCGGCCCGCTCGGGCTCGTGCCGCTGCCGTCGAAGTGGTACATCGAGTTCGGCAAGCCGATCGTCACCGACACGTACGACGCGTCGGCGGCCGACGACCCGATGGAACTGTTCGAGGTCACCGACCACGTCCGGGAGACGATCCAGCAGACGCTGTACCGGCTCCTCGCGAAGCGCCGGAACGTGTTCCTGGGCTGAGCCGCTGCGGGCGGCTCAGGCCGCCTGCTCGCGGCGGCGCGCGACGACGGCGGCCAGTGCGCCGCCTGCCGCGCCGAGGAGCAGCGCGGTGGGAACGCCGATCTTGGCGGCCTTGCGCCCGGTCCGGAAGTCGCGGATTTCCCAGCCCCGGTTCTTGGCGAGCTCGCGCAGGTCGGTGTCGGGGTTGATCGCGACGGCGGTGCCGACGAGCGACAGCATCGGCACGTCGTTGTGGCTGTCCGAGTAGGCGGTGCAGCGCTTGAGGTTGAGGCCCTCGCGGACCGCGAGGGCGCGCACGGCGTGCGCCTTGCCGAGGCCGTGCAGGATGTCGCCGACCAGACGTCCGGTGAACATCCCGTCCTCGCTCTCGGCGACCGTGCCGAGGGCGCCGGTGAGGCCGAGACGCTTCGCGATGACCTGTGCCAGCTCCACCGGGGTCGCGGTGACCAGCCACACCTGCTGTCCGGCGTCGAGGTGCATCTGCGCCAGCGCGCGGGTGCCGGGCCAGATCTTGTCGGCGATCACCTCGTCGTAGATCTCCTCGCCGAGCCGGGCGAGTTCGGCCGTCGACCGTCCGGAGACGAACGACAGGGCCTTCTCGCGGCCGGAGGCGACGTCGTCGCTGCTCTCCTTGCCGGTGACGCGGAACTTGACCTGCTTCCACGCGAAGTCGACCAGGTCGGACGTCTTCAGGTACTTGCGGGCGGCCAGTCCACGGGCGAAGTGGATGATCGACGCGCCCTGGACCATCGTGTTGTCGACGTCGAAGAACGCGGCGGCCGTCAGGTCGAGGGGAACGTCGTGTTCGACCAGTTCGGTGTCCTCGCCGGACGCGACGTGAAGTGCGAGGGCCGCGTCGGCGCTCGCCTCACCTGCGACGTTGGCACGTACCTCGGCTTCGCTGGGTCCCAGCGGATTCCTGAACTGGCGTCGGCCCGGGAGGATGATCCCCGCCAGACCTGAACCGAAACCCGTGCCGTTCGGTAGTGATCGCGCAGGCACTCGCACCTCCCGTATCGCAGAAGCCTCTGGGAGCAGCCTATCTCCCGAATCGGGGACGGGGCGGGTGGATGGCCCCGCGGGAGGAACTGTGTGACGTTCATCTCCGAGCGGATTGGCGTCCGCGGACCCCGAAACGGCACAGTGACTCCACCGGAGGCGTCGAAAGGAAGTGACGGGGCATGAGCACGGGCGGACACGAGGTGACGCTTCTCACGAGGGCGGGGTGCGGTGCGTGCGCGCCGGCCCGCGAGCGGTTGCTGGTTCTGTGCGAGGAGTTCGGGCTGGAACTGACGTGCATAGACGTCGACGAGGCGGCGGCCACGGACCCCGAAATCCGGGCCGAATTCGGCGACCGATTGCCGGTGGTGTTGCTCGACGGACGTGAGCACAGTTACTGGGAGGTCGACGAAGAGCGCCTTCGCTCGGATTTGCGCAAGTAAGGGAACCCTAAAAGTGGGATCTTCCGATGCCGTGCAGGTAGGACCGCATGTCGCGCAGTCGCAGCGACTTTGTGCATGGGTTCACAAGCAGTTACCGTGGTGTGAACAATTCCCCGGAGCATCGTGAAGAACGGCATCGAATGCCGGTCGGACGAGGAGCCAACGACGTGACCGAAACGCACCAGACGCATGGGTCTGTGGCCCCTGTCGTCACGGGGGCGGTCGGGCAGTCGGTGGTCGGGTCACCGGCCCCCTCGGTCACCGGCGCGGCCCCGCTCGCCGAATCGCGGGACATCCCCCAGGCTACGGTGACGCGTCTCGCGACGTACCTGCGGGTCCTCGGAGTGCTGGCCGAGCGCGGCACGATCATCGTCTCCAGCGAGGAACTCGCCGCCGCCTCCGGTGTCGGTTCCGCGAAGCTTCGCAAGGACCTTTCCTTCCTGGGGCCGAACGGCGTGCGCGGCGTCGGCTACGACGTGACGCGACTGCGCGCCCGCATCGAGCGTGCGCTCGGCCTGGACCGCGGACACAAGGTGGTGCTCGTCGGCGTCGGGAACCTCGGCCAGGCGCTCGCCGGCTACGGCGGTTTCGGTCGGCGAGGGTTCTCCATGGTCGGACTGTTCGACAGCGATCCGGCGCGGGTCGGGGCGCCGGTGGGCGACCTCACCGTGCGGCACGTCGACGAACTCGAGCAGGCCTGCGCCGAACTCGAGGCCACCATCGGCGTCATCTCGACCCCCGACGAGGCGGCGCAGGAAGTCGCCGACCGCCTCGTCCGCGCCGGACTGCGCTGCATCCTCAGCTTCTCGCCCACCTCCCTCGACGTTCCCGATCACGTCGAGATGCGCCGCGTCGACCTCGCGGTCGAAATGCAGGTCCTCTCGTTCAACAGCGCACGCAACACGGAATCGGTACCCACCGCTCCCCGCGTCCGCATCGGACATTCGGCAGTCCCGTCCACCGCACCAAGAAACGGATCAGTGATCGCGCCGTGAGTGTTCTGCTTGTCGGGGTCTCGCACAGGACGGCCCCGGTGCCGGTTCTCGAGCGGGTGGCTGTCACCGACACCGATCGCCCGAAGTTGACGGACAAGCTTCTGGCGTCGTCGCACATCTCGGAGGCGATGATCGTCTCCACCTGCAACCGGGTGGAGATCTACGCCGTCGTCGACGCATTCCACGGTGCGCTGGCCGAGGTCGGCGAACTGCTCGCCGACCATTCGGGGCTCGATCTGACCGACCTGCACCGGCACGCGTACGTCCGCTACAGCGAGGCTGCGGCGGAGCACCTGTTCGCCGTGGCCAGCGGACTGGACTCGATGGTGATCGGCGAGCAGCAGATCCTCGGGCAGATCCGGACCGCGTACGCGTCGTCCGACGCCCAGCAGGCCGCCGGCCGCACGCTGCACGAACTCGCGCAGCAGGCTCTGCGCGTCGGCAAGCGGGTGCACTCGGAGACCGGCATCGACTCCGCGGGCGCGTCCGTCGTGTCCGTGGCCCTCGACCGCGCTGCCGGCATCGTCGGCGCGGGCGGACTGACCGGACGCACCGCCGTCGTGGTCGGCGCCGGCTCGATGGGCGGCCTGTCCGTCGCACACCTCACGCGTGCCGGGATCGGCCGCATCGTCGTCGTGAACCGCACCAAGGAGCGTGCCGAGCACCTCGCCGACACGGCCCGGTCCAACGGCGTCGCAGCGGAGGCCCTCGAACTGGCCGAACTCCCGGACGCGATGGCCCAGGCGGATGTCCTCGTGACCTGTACCGGCGCGGTCGGCGCCGTCGTCACGCTCGCGGACACCCACCGCGCGCTGGCACAGCCCGGCCGCGACTCCGAACGACCCCTCGTCATCTGCGACCTCGGACTGCCCCGCGACGTCGAACCCGCCGTGTCCGGTCTGCCCGGGGTCACCGTCCTCGACATGGAATCGCTGCAGCGCGATCCCGCCGCGGGCGCGGCCGCATCCGACGCCGACGCCGCCCGGACGATCGTCGCCGCCGAACTCGCCAACTACCTCGCCGGCCAGCGGCTGGCGGAGGTCACGCCGACCGTCACGGCCCTGCGCCAGCGTGCGGCGGACGTGGTCGAGGCGGAGCTCATGCGACTGGATTCGCGTCTGCCCGGGCTCGACGATCCCGAGCGCGACGAGGTCGCGCGCACGGTGCGGCGAGTGGTCGACAAGCTCCTGCACGCGCCCACCGTCCGGGTGAAGCAGCTCGCGTCCGCACCCGGTGGCGACTCCTACGCCGCCGCCCTGCGCGAACTGTTCGAACTCAGCCCCGGATCCGTCGAGGCCGTCGCGAAACCCACCGAACTCGGTGGCGCCGACCTGGGCGCCATCGACATCACCGACGGCTTCATCGCAGGCCAGGACCCGCGTCTGCGCCGCTTCGTCGCAGACGACAACCGTGGGAAGGAATCGCAGGCATGAGCGCCGTCGGCACCCGTACGCTGCGGATCGGAACCCGTGGGAGCGAGCTCGCGACCACCCAGGCCGGAACCGTGCGCGACGCACTGATCTCGGCCGGGCACGACGCCGAACTCGTCATCATCAAGACCAAGGGCGACCAGTCCATGGAATCGGTGGAGAAGATCGGTGTCGGCGTCTTCACCGCCGAACTCCGGGAGGCACTCGCCGACGGCCGGGTCGACGTGGCCGTCCACTCCTACAAGGACCTGCCGACCGCCCGCGACGAGCGGTTCACGATCGCGGCCATTCCGCCCCGCGAGGATCCCCGCGACGCACTCGTGGCCCGCGACGGACTGGTCCTCGGTGAGCTGCCCGCCGGTTCGAAGGTCGGCACGTCCGCACCGCGGCGCACGTCGCAGTTGCGGGCGCTGGGCCTCGGCCTCGACATCCAGCCGCTGCGCGGCAACCTGCAGCGGCGCCTCGGCAAGGTCGAATCCGGCGAACTCGACGCCGTCGTCCTCGCCCGGGCCGGCCTGGCACGGATCGGGCGACTGGACCTGATCACCGAGTCCCTCGAACCGGTCCAGATGCTGCCCGCACCCGCGCAGGGCGCGCTCGCCGTCGAATGCCTGTCGGCGAACACGGCGCTCGTCGCGATCCTGTCCGAGCTCGACGACGCGAACAGCCGCGCCGCCGTCACGGCGGAACGTGCCCTGCTCGCCGAACTCGAGGCAGGCTGCACCGCGCCCGTCGGCGCCATCGCCGAGGTCGTCGAATCCCTCGACGACGACGGCCGCGTCTTCGACGAATTGTCCGTCCGGGGCTGCGCCGCGGCCATCGACGGCTCCGACGTCATACGCACGGGGGCCGTGGGCTCCCCGGAGAACGCCGAAGAACTCGGCCGCTCCGTCGCGCGGGAGCTTCTCGAGCTCGGTGCGCGGGAGCTGATGAATGTCACCGAGGCCGGTGATGCCGATGTTTGATGTGCGAAGGCCGACTGATCGGCCGATCCGCTACCTGTACCCATCTCGACACATGATCGCACTGGAGAATTACCGATGAGCCGAGTCCGTAAGAACACCCCCGGACGAATCCTGTTCGTGGGATCCGGACCGGGCGATCCGGCACTGCTCACCGTGCACGCACGGGACGTCCTTGCCGCAGCCACCCTCGCCTTCACCGACCCCGACGTCGACAAGGGCGTCACCGTCCTGGTGGGCACCGACCTGGGCGTCGACGCCGAGACCGGTGAGCCGCTCGCCGAGGTCCGTCCCGCACTGGGCGAGCCGGCGGAGGTCGCGAAGACCCTCGTCCACGAGGCGAAGAACGGCCACGACGTCGTGCGTCTGGTGTCCGGCGACCCGCTGACCACCGACTCCGTGATCGCCGAGGTCACCGCCGTCGCCCGCACCCAGGTGCAGTTCGAGGTCCTGCCTGGCCTGCCGTCGGCGTCCGCCGTCCCCTCCTACGCCGGTATGGCCCTGGGATCGGGACACACCGAGGCCGACGTCCGCGGCGAGGTCGACTGGACCGCACTGGCCGCCGCACCCGGACCGCTGGTCCTGCACGCCACTTCGGGTCACCTCGCCGAGACGGCGAGCGCCCTCGTCGAGCACGGTCTGGCACCGCAGACCCCGGCCGCCATCACCGTCCGCGGCACCACCCGGCAGCAGCGCACCGTGGAGGCCACCCTCGCGACGCTGAACGAGGCCGGTTCGGAACTGGTCGGTTCGCTCGTCGTGACGGTCGGCAAGGTCGTCGCCCAGCGCAACAAGATGTCCTGGTGGGAGTCGCGCGCACTGTACGGCTGGAAGGTCCTGGTGCCGCGCACCAAGGATCAGGCAGGCGAGATGAGCGACCGCCTCGTCACGCACGGCGCCATTCCGATCGAGGTGCCCACCATCGCCGTCGAGCCGCCCCGCAGCCCGGCACAGATGGAACGGTCCGTGAAGGGTCTCGTCGACGGCCGCTACCAGTGGGTGGTCTTCACCTCCACCAACGCGGTGCGTGCGGTGTGGGAGAAGTTCGCCGAGTTCGGGCTCGACGCCCGCGCGTTCTCCGGCGTCAAGATCGCCTGCATCGGCGAGGCCACCGCGGCCAAGGTGCGCTCGTTCGGGATCAACCCCGAACTCGTGCCGTCCGGTGAGCAGTCCAGCGAAGGCCTGCTGGCCGAATTCGCCCCGTACGACGACGTTTTCGACCCCGTCAACCGGGTTCTGCTGCCCCGCGCCGACATCGCCACCGAGACGCTCGCCGAGGGCCTGCGCGAACGCGGCTGGGAAATCGACGACGTCACCGCGTACCGCACCGTCCGGGCCGCGCCGCCGCCGGCCGAGACCCGCGAGATGATCAAGACCGGCGGGTTCGACGCCGTGTGCTTCACCTCGAGCTCGA
>JBCEBZ010000211.1:0-4137 GCA_039206675.1 Rhodococcus sp. (in: high G+C Gram-positive bacteria)
TTGATGATGGCGCTGAATACAGATCCCATGGCCGCCATTATGCGGCTTCGCCCCCCGTGAGTACTTAGTAACCTCCCGCGGTTAGTAAGTACTCACGGGGGGCGAAGCGCACAGGAAACTCCCAGCCTCCGTCCAGAGTGATCGCAGCGTACGAGCCGAATCTTGGACGCATGACGACGAATTCCCTCTCCCGCGCACCGGGCGCCATGGGACGACTCGAGACTTCCGGAACCTCCGAGACCGCGCCCGTGCTCGACGTTGTCGTGCCGGTCTACAACGAGGAAGCCGGACTCGAACGTTGCGTGCGCCGCCTGCGGCGGCACCTCGACGAGAACGTTCCCTACTCCGCCCGCATCACCATCGCCGACAACGCCAGCGTCGACGCCACCCTCGCCGTGGCCCACCGCCTGGCCGCCGAGATCGACGGCGTCAGCGTCGTGCACCTCGACGAGAAGGGACGCGGCCGCGCCCTGCGTGCGGTGTGGAGTGCCTCCGACGCCGAGGTCGTGGCGTACATGGACGTCGACCTGTCGACGGACCTCAACGCGCTGATGCCGCTGATCGCCCCGCTGCTGTCGGGGCATTCGGACCTCGCCATCGGATCCCGGCTCGCCCGCTCCTCGCGGGTGGTCCGGGGCCCGAAGCGCGAGTTCATCTCCCGCAGCTACAACCTCATCCTCCGCAGCGCGCTGCACGCGCGGTTCTCCGACGCGCAGTGCGGGTTCAAGGCGATGCGCGCGGATGTCGCGCAGCGCCTGCTGCCGCTGGTCGAGGACACCGGATGGTTCTTCGACACCGAGCTGCTGGTGCTCGCGGAACGCGCCGGCCTGCGTATCCACGAGGTTCCCGTCGACTGGGTGGACGACCCGGACAGCCGGGTCGACATCGTCGCGACCGCCGTCGCCGACCTCAAGGGGGTGTGGCGGGTGGGCCGGGCGCTGTCCACCGGATCGTTGCCGATCGGCACCCTGCGCGACAGCTTCGGGCGCGAGCCGCTGGTGCCCGGCGTTCCCCGCGGCATGGTCGGGCAGCTGGCCCGGTTCGCGGTGATCGGGGTCGCCTCCACCGTCGCGTTCGCGCTGCTCTACCTGATCCTGCATCCGATCCTCGGCGCGCAGTGGGCCAACGCCGTCTCACTGCTCGTCACGGCCGTACTCAACACGGCCGCGAACCGTGCGTTCACGTTCGGTGTCCGCGGGTCCGAGGGCGCCGCCCGGCACCAGATGCAGGGCCTGCTCGTGTTCGCGTTCGGGCTGTTCCTCACCAGCGGTTCCCTGTTCGTCCTGCACTCGGCGGCCCCGGACGCGTCCAAGCACGTCGAACTCGCCGTCCTCGTCCTCGCCAATCTCGTTGCCACCGTCAGCCGTTTCATAGCCCTTCGCTGGGTGTTCCGGAACGCTCGCCCCGAAGGAGTTCACGCATGACCACGACCCTCGAACAACCGACGGTCGAAACGCCCGAGCCTCCTCCCGCCCGGCGGAGGTGGGAGCCCTGGGCGCTCGCCGCGCTGCTCGTCGGGACGGCGGTCGCGTACATCTGGGGGCTCGGCGCCTCAGGCTGGGCCAACTCGTTCTACGCCGCCGCGGTCCAGGCGGGTTCGGAGTCGTGGAAGGCGTTCTTCTTCGGGTCGTCCGACGCCGCCAACTCCATCACCGTCGACAAGCCGCCGATGTCGCTGTGGCTGATGTCGCTGTCGGTCCGGATCTTCGGCCTCAGCTCCTGGGCGATGCTCGTGCCGCAGGCGCTGCTCGGCGTCGGTTCCGTCGCCCTGCTGTACGCCGCGGTGAAGCGGTGGTTCGGCGCCGCCGCCGGGCTGCTCGCCGGTCTGGTGCTCGCACTCACCCCGATCGCGGCGCTGATGTTCCGGTTCAACAACCCCGACGCGCTGCTGGTGCTCCTGATGATTGCGTCCGTGTGGGCGCTGCTGCGCGCCGTGGAGGACGGACGCACCCGCTGGATGGTGCTGACCGGCGTGTTCGTCGGGTTGGGGTTCCTGACCAAGCAGCTTCAGGTGATGCTCGTCGTCCCGCCGCTCGCCCTGACCTACCTCGTCGCGGGACCGCCGAAGCTCGGCAAACGTCTCGCCCAGTGCTTCGCCGCGCTCGGCGCGATGATCGTGTCCGCGGGCTGGTGGTTGCTGACCGTGGAGCTGTGGCCGGCGTCGTCGCGGCCCTGGATCGGCGGCTCGCAGAACAACTCGATCCTCGAACTCACCCTGGGCTACAACGGCCTCGGCCGGTTGAACGGTGAGGAGACCGGCAGCGTCACGCCTGGCGGCAATCGCGGGGACGCCGGGGCGGCGATGGGCGGTGCCGGCGAGGCCATGGCGGGCGGCGGCATGCCGGCAGGCGGTCCCGGTGGCGGAGGCGGAGGCGGAATGTGGGGCAGCACCGGCATCACGCGCATGTTCGAGTCGGCCCAGGGCGGTCAGATCGCCTGGCTGATCCCGGCCGCGCTGATCCTGCTGGTCGCCGGTCTCGCGCTGCGCGGCAGGGCGCCACGCGTCGACACCCAGCGTGCGTCGTTCCTCGTGTGGGGACTGTGGCTGCTCGTCACCGGTCTGACGTTCAGCTTCATGGCGGGAATCTTCCACGCGTACTACACCGTCGCGCTCGCGCCGGCCGTGGCCGCGCTGGTGGCGATCGGTTCGGTGACGCTGTGGCGTCGACGCGACGTCCTGTGGGTGCGTGCGGTTCTCGCCGTGACACTCCTGGCCACCGCGGCCATGTCCTGGGTGCTGCTCTCGCGCAGCGCGTCGTTCGTGCCGTGGCTGAAGTGGGCCGTGGTCGTCGCCGGTGTTCTCGCCGCGGTGGCCGTACTGGTCCCGGCGCTCACCAGGGGCCGGATCGCGGTCGTCGTCACGCTGGCCGCGCTGTTCACCGGCCTCGCCGGACCGGCGGCGTATGCCGTCAACACCATCGCGACGCCGCACACCGGCTCGATCGTCTCGGCGGGACCCACCGTCGAGGGCGGGCGCGGCGGCCCCGGCGGAATGGGTGGTCCCGGCGGCGCCGGACGCATGGGCGGCCGCACCGACGGCGCGGCAGGCGCGGCAGGTGGGGCGATGCCCGCCATGCCGGGCGGTGCTGCACAGGGCGCGGCGGCAGGTGCCACCGACGGCGCGACTGCCACCGACGGCATGGGCGGCATGGGCGGCTTCGGTGGCGGTGCCGCCGGGGGACTGTTGTCCGGTAGCAACCCCGGCGACGAACTGGTGTCGCTGCTGGAGCAGGATTCCGGCAACTACACGTGGGTGGCCGCGGCCATCGGATCCAACAGCGCGTCCGGCTACCAGCTGGCCACGGAGGACCCGGTCATGCCGATCGGCGGCTTCAACGGCAGCGATCCGTCACCCACGCTCGAGCAGTTCCAGCAGTACGTGGCCGACGGTCAGATCCACTACTTCATCTCCGGCGGCCGAGGCGGCGGAATGGGTGGCGACGGCACGGCGTCGGAAATCTCCACCTGGGTGCAGGCGAACTTCACCGCCGTCACCGTCGACGGAGTGACGCTGTACGACCTGACGTCATAGAAACCACCTGTGAGTACTTGTTAACCGCCCGCGGTTAACAAGTACTCACAGCTGTTTCAAACGAGATCTCGGGTGTGCGGCAGATGAGCAATCTCCGCACGAGACCCGACTCGTCGAGTTGCGCCGAGGTGTTGAACGACGCCTCGAATTCGCCGTTCCGCGTGGTGCGTCCCAGCGCCAGCTCGACGTCTCCAACCCGGGCACCCGCCAGGACCTCGTGTACCAGCACGCTCTTCTCGCGTTGCTGCAGGTACCCGACGAGGCCCGCGCGATCGCCGACGAACTCGGCGGCATTGCCGCCGCCGGTGGAGAATTGGATCGACATCCGGAAATCGTCGGTGATCATGCCCAGGACGCGGTCGGGATCGTCCGAATCCATGATCGCGAACCACGCGACCAGTGTGGGGGTCGGTGACGTCTCCCGGTCCAGGTCAGTCGCGTGTGTCATGTGCCAACTCCTTCGAGAGAATGCTGAACTCCGTGTCGAAGGACACCTCGTAGGCGTCGATCGCGCCGTCGGCGTCGAGATGCATTGCGGCGAGGAAGTAGCCGGTCGTCTTCGTCTCGTTTTCGACGACGGAACCGTACGCGAACTGGACGTCGCC
>JBCEBZ010000211.1:4147-4792 GCA_039206675.1 Rhodococcus sp. (in: high G+C Gram-positive bacteria)
TGCGGCCGGTTGCGGATGGCGCGGAGCCAGCCGCTGCTCGTGCGGAGCTGCTTGTGGCGACGATCGACCGGGGGTCGTCCCCGCAGGTAGCTGATCATGTCGGCTCGGCTGTGGCCACGACGGACGGTACCGGGGAGGACTATGGCGAACTGGATCTTCTCGTCGAGCAGGGCCACCGCGTCGTCGATCCGGCCGCTGTCGAGGATCGCGTAGTACTGCTCGATCACGAGTGCATCGGTCATGAAATGAACTTAGTTCAACACCGGTGGGTCTGTCGAGAGTCCTTGCCGTCTCGGGTTCTGCGAAACTAAACTGAACTCACGTCAATTTCAAGGAGAGTTCAATGCCGTCCTCCCATTCCCGCCCTTGGCCCGAGACCGAACCCGTGGCGATGACCCCCGTCGCCGAACACGACGACATCCGAGACGTACTTCGCCGGCTGCTCGACCGGCATTCGACGATCGAGGACAGTCGCCTCGCCGCCGAATCCGAGATCGGATATTCCCCCGAGTTGTGGTCGCTGCTCGTCAAGGAGATGAACGTCGCCGCGCTGGCGGTGCCCGAGGGCCGCGGCGGGCTGGGATACGGCGTGGTCGAACTCGGGATCGTCCTGGAAGAGTGCGGCCGCGCGCTGGTCAGCGAACC
>JBCEBZ010000212.1:0-2437 GCA_039206675.1 Rhodococcus sp. (in: high G+C Gram-positive bacteria)
CGTGGCGATGCCGATGATGCTCAGCACGTACCCGTCGAGGAAGGGTCCCCCGCCGGCGTGGAGGGCGAGCCGTTTGTGGAAGGGCAGCAGCCGGGCGTCGTCGACGAGGAACGCCTCCGTCGGGGCGTGAGGTGGCTGGTTCATCGGGTTTCTCCTGAGCTGACTGCGGCCACAGGGGCCGTATCCGGGCTCGCATGACGATGGGCGCGTCGTCACCCACGGGGAACCCGCGGGTGCCGTGTGCCTGCGCCTCGGTGAGTATGCAGCGCCGCCTGTTCGTTGCCCATCGACACGGTCACCTCGTCAGGAGCTGATTTATAAATACCTGAGCAGTCTGGCAGCACAACATGCCAGTTCACACGCACAACAACCTGCTCTACTATTTGTGAGTCGATCATGCCGAGAGGGGTGCAGACGTGCCACTGTCCGAGGCGGAACGACGCGCACTCGAGCGCCTGGTGTCGGCGCCGAGCACCCCTCAGGCGTTGGCCCTGCGCGCCCGCATCGTGCTCGCGAGTGCCGAGGAGCCGATCTCCACAGTTGCCCGCTCCCTTGGGGTCTCGCGCAACACGGCGCTGAAATGGCGCACCCGATTCGGCACGGACGGCCTCCGGGGGCTCGAGGACCTGCCGAGGCCGGGTCGCCCCACCGCCGCAGGGGACGACGTCCACCTCGCGATCCTGCGTACGCCGCTGCAGCGACCACCGGAACGGGGGTGGACGACCCGCACGATCGCCGAGGCACTCGGTACCAACCAGGCGGCGGTGAGCCGGGTTCGGAACCAGTGGTTCGCAGATCGGCCCGACCTCGTCTCACATTCGGTCCTGGACGCGTCGACCTCGATGGTGCTCGCGGCGGTCGTCATCGATCCCGGCGTGCGGGTTCTCGTCTTCCACCAGCCGGCAACGCCCGCCGCGCGACCCCACGACAGACAGACGCGTCAGCTCACTGAACCCGTCCGTGTCCTCCTCTCGGCCCGGTTCGCCTTCCCTCGCGACACCCCGGCCGCCGGGAACGACGCCTCCCCCACGCTGTTGACCGCGTTGGAGGGAGTCGACGCCGCGGTGCCGCAGGATCGGTCGATCACCGTGCTCGTAGATCGTCCGTCACCGCCCCGGGTGCACCGTTGGCTCGACCGGCATCCCCGATTCGGTGTGTACGAAGTCGGCGAAAACTCGTGGCTCGCGCAATTGAACTCGATCACCGGGGCCCTCGACCCCCGGCAGTCGCCGGGACTGCTCGATCTCGCACAGCGGGTGCGCCGGTGGGCGGAGCAACCGATCACGCCATTTTCCTGGGTTCGCGCCTCGTCCACCCGCACTTCTCGTGGGCCCGCGACCGAAGACGACCGGCCACGGTCCCCCTCACCGAGATTGGCATCGGCGGTGGTCGAGGCGCTGCGCGAGTCACTCGCCACCGGCGCGTTCCGGCCGGGGCAGCGCATCGCGGAACAGCCTCTCGCCACCCAGCTCGGCGTCTCCCGCGGGCCGATCAGGGACGCCCTGAAGATCCTCGCCGAGGACGGGCTGATCGAACTCGAGCCGCATCGGGGCGCGTACGTGCCCCTCCCCACTCAGCGCGACGTCTTCGACACCTACACCGCCCGAGGACCGATCGGAGCCCTGCTCCTCCGTCGCGTCGCCACGAACGGATCATCCCGTCTGACCGCGGCCAAAGACGCCCTGGACGACATCGTCCGGCTCGCGGAAGTGCGCGACATCGCCGGCACCGGCGACGCCGACATCCGGTGGCAGGACGCCCTCGCTGCCGCAGCCGACATGCCGAGAATCGAGAAGATGTTCGTCCGCCTGTCGCTGCAACTGCGGATGTTCGTCTCGATCCTCGGTCTCGAATACGCGTACGCGGTCGACGAGATCGTCGCCGACAACACCGCGATACTCCGTGCTCTCGAGGCCCGGGATCCCGACGAGGTGACGCGGCTCTGGCGCCGGAAGATCGACAAAGCCGTGACCTACATGGTCGGACAACTCGGCCATCTCGACGCCGCCCCTCCCACGACGGCGGCGCCGGCCACGGGCGGTCCGGGCTGACGATCATCACCGAATCCGGACCCGAAGCGCCGGCCCGCACCGTTGTCCGGCCGCTACGATTGCGTCGAATCGTCCGTCCGAGAGCCAGGGGTGCCATGTCGGAATTGGATCAGGCGTTTGCCGATGCACAGGAGAACGTCAACAAGCTCACCTCGCGGCCGGCCAACGATCAGCTACTTCAGCTGTACGCGCTGTTCAAGCAGGGGTCGAAGGGCGATGTGGAGGGCAAGCGGCCCGGTCGGTTGGACATGGTCAAACGCGCCAAGTACGACGCCTGGGCCAAGTTGGCAGGTACGAGCAGCGCCGACGCCAAGCAGGGCTACGTCGACCTGGTGGCCCGGCTCACGCAGAGCTGAGTTCCGGCAGTTCCGCGGGCGAAGTCACGA
>JBCEBZ010000212.1:2537-4791 GCA_039206675.1 Rhodococcus sp. (in: high G+C Gram-positive bacteria)
CGTAACGTTCCCGGCCCTCCCGGACACCATTCGATCAGCCGCAGACGCTGGGCCCGCGGCACTCGGATTAGGGAACACCATGAGCACCACACGGCTCCACCAGATCACGCACTCCCCCACCAGCACCTCGTCCTGGAAGCGACTGGCCGCCGTCGCCGCCGCGACCGCCGCACTCGGCCTCATCCCGGTCGGCGCCGCCACCGCCACCGCCGCACCGATCCCCGCGCAACCCGTCGCCGCCGTCACCCACGACAGTCCGTTCGACCGCGACAACGACATGCAGCAGCAACACCACACGACCGCCAGCGCGACCAGCGGCAGGACCGCCGCGCCGAAACCGCCGTCCTCGACCAGATCCTGGTCGGCTGGAGCAGTAGCACACAGCAGTAGCAGAATTCGCCCGACAGCCCGCAAGAAGGCAACGATGAGCACGGCCGAAGCCCGCACCGACGCGGCGGCCATCGACACCGCCGCAACAACATTCGGCAGCATCACCCCCCTCACCGACTTCGGGCCCGGCCGCGAGGAAATCTTCGGCAACAGTGCCGACGCCTACCTCCAGGTCCACCACCTCGGCGCCGCCGACGCCGACGTCACCGAGGGCTCGGGCGGGGCCTGGGAACGCCTGCACTACGACTGGACCGATCCCCATCGTGTCGTCATGACGACCACCGACATCGACGCCGTCGTGGTCCGCGACGGCAAGAATCTCGAGGGACGAGCGCTCGGGGTCGTGCTCGGCGCCTTCGGCACACGCGTCCTGGGAAAAGTGCGCGACAAGACCGTCCTCGCCATCGAAGCCCGCAACCACACCGCGCGGACGGCGGACAACACCTAGCCGATCCGCGATTTTTTCGGATCTCTACGACGGCGGCGCCGGCCATGGGCGATCCGGGCTGACGATCTTCACGATCTCTGTGAAGAAGTTCCACACGGCCAGCGGGTCGGCGTTCGAATTGACCAGCACCACCACCGTCTTGCCCTCGGGGGGAAGGTAATAGGCATAGCTCTGGAAACCTGCGATGTTTCCGTTGTGGCCGATCCAGCCGTTCTGGTTCTCGACCCCGAGTCCGTACAGCGAACCCGTGCCTTCCGACGGCGCCGGTTGAAACTGTTCCCGTTCGTGCTGAGTGGCCGGCGACAGCAATGTGCCTTCCGCCAGGTCGCGCACCCACACGTGCAGATCGTCGAGCGTGGAAATCATGTTTCCCGCGCCGAATCCCCACGACGGGCTCCAGTCGGTCGCGTCCACCGTCGCGCCGTCGGGTGTCTTCGAGTATCCCTGGGCGTGCGGTGACGGAATGGCCGCAGTGGTGGGGACCGAGGTGTCGTCGAGTTTCTCGGGTCCCGTGATGCGCTCCGCGATGTAGGCGTCCAGCGGCAGGCCGGATGCCTTCTCGACCACGAGACCCAACAGGAGGGTGTTGGTGTTGGAGTAGTCGAACGCGGTTCCCGGCGCAAAGAGCGGTGGACGGCTGAAACTGATCGCGAGCAGTTCCTCGGGTGTCCATTGGCGCTGGGGCTGACTTGGGAGTGCCGGGATCACCACCTCCGAGTAGTCGAAAAGCCCACTGCGCATGGCCGCCAACTGGCGAAGGGTGATCGCCTCGCCGTTGGGGACGCCGGGCACATACCTGTCGATCGGATCGTCGAGGCCGACCTTTCCGTCATCGACCAGTTGCAGCACGGCGGTGGTGGTGAAGGTCTTGGTGAGACTGCCGACACGCATGAACAGGTCCGGCGCCATGGGGTCGCCGGTCGCGGTGTCGCGTACCCCGAACGCCTGCACGTAGGGTTCCGCGCCGTCCTGCCAGACACCGACGATCGCCCCGGGAACCGCGGCGCGCTCCATCGCCGCCGGGATCGTTTCGGTGAGCTGTGCATCGGGCAGAACCGGTGCATCGTCCGACTCACCGCATGCCACCAGTCCCGTCGCCAGGACCGCCACCACGGCGACGAGTCGCCGCCCCGAGAATGTCCGTGCCACCCCGCTCTCCCATCGCCGTCTCGAATCTCGACCTGCTCGAAGCCTGCGCGGAACGCTGTTGCCATTATGAGCGGCCGCCCCCGGTATGGGAGGCGGATTACTTCGAGTGAACCGCCACAGGCGGGTCGGGTGGCGTGTTAGAACGAATGAGTGGCACTCGGCGAACAGCTCGAGATCGACGCTCGAACAGGCATGATCGTGGGTCAACCGCTCGACATGGCCGCGCAGCAACCGGATGTGGGCAACGTGATCGTTCACCGAGCCGGG
>JBCEBZ010000213.1:0-4788 GCA_039206675.1 Rhodococcus sp. (in: high G+C Gram-positive bacteria)
GGAACTGGCGGAACCGTGGGCGGTCCGCCGGATCCACCTCGCCACCGCACGGGGTAGGGGACTGAGCCCGGCGACGCGCGCACTCGTCGCGCAGCTGCTCGACCGCCCGCAGGACGAGTCCGGTGAGGCGAATTCGTCCTGAGCGGTACTATGCTCCAACCATGCAGTGGCAGGTCGATCTTTTCAGCCTGAGGCTCTTTCTTTCGGCGGTCGAAGAACGTCAGATCGGGCTCGCGGCGGCGCGGGAACATATCGCCCCATCGACCGCCACAAAGCGAATTCAGGCTCTCGAGGCCATGATCGGTCTCCCCCTCCTGCATCGGGCGCGAACGGGCGTTGCGCCAACGGAGGCGGGTGCGGTTCTGGCTCGGTACGCGCAGAGAATGCTCGCCGACTTCGACGATCTGCGCTCGGAACTGAGCACCCTCACCGCGCAGGTAGAGGATCGGCTGGTGGTCGCCGCGGCGCACTCGGTGATCATCGATTTACTGGCGCCGGCGGTGCGAAGCTTCATCAACGAGCGTCCGTTCGTCGAACTGTCGCTTCGCGAGGTGGACAACAGCGAAGTGATTCGCCAGATCGAAGCCGGGGAGTGTGACATCGGCGTGTTCGCCAGCGTCGGCGAACCGAAGTGTGCCGCTGCCGAGATGGAGCTTCTCGGCAGTGAGCCTCTCGTAGCAGTGTTGCCACGAGAACACCGACTCGCAGACCGGAGTTCCGTGAGGTTCGGCGAGCTTGCCGCCGAGGGGCTGATCGCGACACACACGACGGCGGCGATCTTCCAGGCTCACGGCGCAGAAGCCGGCGATTTCCGGCACGTGGTGCGCACGGGCGAGGTGGCACTCGGCATGGTCCGGGCCGGGCTGGGGGCCACGGTCGTCCCGCAGCGGATGGCCACCCAGGCAGCGGACTCCGAGATGCTGGTGCGGCCGCTCGACGAGAGTTGGGCGGTGCGACGCATCAACGTCGCCACCGCGACGCGGATGTTCGGTACCCCGACGGTCGCCGCATTCCTCGGATGCTTGATGGGACAGGTGCCGCACACACCCGCAGAGTAGCTTCCGCCGCTGCGATCGGGACAGCTGTGCTCTGAGCTGCACGCTTCGACACCCGCGAAGGCATCTTGCCGAATCGCCAATTGACTGTCGCGATCGGCCGTTCGATAGTTGTGGGGCGTAGGTCACAACAGGTCGGGTTCGTGAGCCGACCCTGATCGCCGTGCGAGAGTATCCGACCGTTGAAGGTGAATCACAGTGTCGCAAAGTAATTCCGGGCACTCCTTCACTGTCGGTGAGCGGCGGCCGCCGGGTTGCGGGCAACGGTGGGCGCCGCGCCCAGGGCCGCGCGGCGGATAAGAGCATTCGTCTTCATTCCAAGAATTGGCAGGAGTTACGTCATGGTGTGGCAGGGCAACTACACGAGCTTGTTCATCGGTGGGGAGTG
This sequence comes from Rhodococcus sp. (in: high G+C Gram-positive bacteria), assembly GCA_039206675.1. Taxonomy (GTDB): domain Bacteria; phylum Actinomycetota; class Actinomycetes; order Mycobacteriales; family Mycobacteriaceae; genus Rhodococcus_F. Next base: position 1,444 of record JBCEBZ010000213.1, read on the forward strand.
GGTCGAACCCGCCACCGGTGACACCATCGATGTGGTGTCGCCGTTCACGGAGCAGACGCTCGCCCGGATTCCCGCCGGTTCGCGTGCAGACGTCGACCGTGCGGTGCGTGCTGCGCGTGAGGCGTTCGACAGCGGCCCGTGGCCGCGCATGAGCCTGCCGGAGCGGATGGACGTGGTCCGCCGATTCGGCAAGGCGATCACCGAGAATCGCGAATCGATCGCGGCGTTGATCACGGAGGAGATGGGCTGTCCGATCACGCAGACTGTCGCATCCCAGTCCGGTGCCGCCACTGCGCTCATCGATACCAACCTCGAGCTCGTCGAGCAGTACCCGTGGCGGGCCGTGCGCCGATCGAACACCGGCAACGCGCTCGTCACCCGCGAGCCGATCGGGGTGGTCGCGGCGGTTGTCCCGTGGAACGCACCGCTGTCGGTCGCGATGCTCAAGCTCGTTCCCGCTCTGCTGTCCGGCTGCGCGGTCATCCTGAAACCGTCCCCCGAGGCTCCGCTGAGTTCCTACCTTCTCGCGGAAATGATTCAGGTCGCGGGCTTCCCGGCCGGCGTGGTGAACATCGTCACCGCCGACCGGGCCGAGAGTGAATACCTCGTGACCCACCCCGGCGTGAACAAGGTGTCGTTCACCGGTTCGACGCTCGCCGGCCGGCGCATCGCATCGCTGTGCGGCAACGACCTCCGGCGCTACACGCTCGAGCTGGGCGGTAAGTCCGCCGCGATCGTCCTCGACGACGCCGACCTCGATGGTGCGGTGCAGTCCCTCCGGACGCAGTCGTTCCGTTACAACGGACAGGCATGCACGAACAAGACGCGGATCATCGTGTCGCGGCGTCGCGAGAAGGATATGACCGAGCGACTGACGGCAATGGTCGAGGATCTTCGCGTCGGTGATCCCTTCGACCAGTCGACAGAGATCGGTCCCCTGGTCAGTCTGCAACATCGCGAGCGCGTCGAAGGCTACATCGCAGCGGGTCGAGAGGAAGGCGCAACCGTCGTCGTCGGTGGTGGCCGGCCCGCCGAGTTCGAGCGCGGCATGTTCGTCGAACCGACGCTGTTCACCGGCGTCACCCCAGGTATGAAGATCGCGCAGGAGGAGATCTTCGGTCCGGTGGTGGGCGTGCTCGTCGTCGACAGTGAAGAGGAGGCGATCGCCGTCGCGAACGACTCGGTATTCGGACTCAGCGGTGCCGTGTACGGCGCGGACCCCGACCACGCCCTCGCGGTCGCCCGTCGGATCCAGACCGGCACCGTCGAGATCAACGGGAACGGCGCGGGCTTCCACGCCCCGTTCGGCGGATTCAAACACAGCGGGATCGGAAGGGAAGCCGGCCTCGAAGGATTCGACGCCTTCGTCGAACTGAAGTCTTACGGCATCTCCGCGGAGGTCGCCGACACCCTCGGCTGACCGACGTCGCACCACCTCATGCTCTGCAACCTCGAAAGGTTATCTTCATGACCGCAAATCGACTCTGGCCCTTGGCCGGAGCATCCATCACGCTCGACAGTGGCCTGATCACCATGGGCCATCACGGACCGCTCTCGGTGCCGATCCCGACCTTCCTCATCGAGCACGATCGCGGCCTGGTCCTCTTCGATACCGGCCTGGCCCCGGAGGCGTGGAACGACCCCCGGTCGGTGTACGGCGACCTGGTCGATGTGTTCGCCCTCGACTGCCCGCCGGAGAACACCCTGGAACTGCAGATCCAGAAGTGTGGCTTCGAACTGTCCGACATCACTCACGTCGTCATCTCGCATTCCCACTTCGACCACACCGGCGGCATGTACCTCTTCCCGGAGGCCGAGTTCTACATGTCGGAAGTGGATCTGCGCTACGCCTTCTGGCCGGACCCGCCCTACCGTGGCTTCTACCGGACGCAGGATCTCGAGCTGACCCGGTCGTTCAAGTGGAATCCGCTGCGCGAGGACTACGACCTGTTCGGCGATGGCAGCCTCGTCATCTACCAGACCCCGGGGCATACCCCCGGCGAGGTCAGCCTGCTGGTCAAGCTCCCGTCGCGGTCGTTCCTGATCACTGGCGACTCGGTCCATCTCCGTTCCGGTCTGGAATCGGAGTGCCCGTGCCCGGTGGATGTCAATGCGATTCAGACGGTGCAGTCCATCCAGCGGATCAAGCAGATCAGTGCGAGCCTGCAGGCAGAGATCTGGGTGTTGCACGACCCGGACGACTGGGAGCGGCTCGGCAAGGTCGAAGGCGGCTACAAGTGACGACGCGACGCTTGCCAATTCTTCGCCTCGAGGCGCAGCAGTGAGAGAGAGTTATGAACAAGACCAAGAATGAGTCCGAATTCGCCGGCCTCACAAATCGACTGGCGGATCACGTCGCTCGCGTGGCCAACTCGCCGTTGACCGCAGAGGACGTCGAAGCGGTCCGGCGGCTGTTCCTCGACAGCTTCGTCGTCTCGCTGTGGGGGAGCACCCGCCCCGCGGCCAAACAGATCGCCGAGTGGTCGCGCAGGTTCGCGGGCACCGGCAACAGTGTCGTGCTCGGCGGGAACTGGACCACCGAGGCGTCCATTGCTGCCCTGGTCCACGGCACCGCGGGGCACAGCTACGAACTCGACGACACGCATGACGTGACGACGAGCCACCCCGGTTGCGTCATCATCCCGGCCGCGCTCGCCGTCGCCGCGGAGACGAACGCGTCGCAGTCGGAACTGTTCCGTGCGGTCGCCGCCGGCTACGAAGCCATGGCGCTGATCGGCACGACCGCCGGCGGACTGGAGACGGTCCACCGCGGATTCCACCCCACCTCCGTCTTCGGTTCGTTCGGTGCTGCGGCGGCGGTGTTGAGCCTTCGAGCCTACCGGGACAAGCAGCCCGTCGATCCAGGCCTTCTGGTCACTGCATGGGGCCACGCACTCTCCCAGGCCGGCGGCTCCATGCAGTTCTCGGTCGAGCCGACCGGGGGCGAGGTGAAACGCGTGCACGCCGGACTGGGCGCCCGCAACGGTGTTCTCGCAGCAGACTTCGCGTCTCTGCCCGACGTGACGGCACCGCAGCTGTCGATCGAGGGAACCTACGGCGCCGCCGCCAGCTTCGGTGGACCACTGCGCGACGTCATACCGGACGAAAAGCTGCAGATTCACGTGATCAGCTTCAAGCCCTATTCGTGCTGCCGGCTGTTCCACTCGACGATCGACGCCCTGCGGGAGGTGACCGACGACTTCAGCATCTCGACCGACACTATCGAGGACATTCTCGTCACCGGACCCCGGCTCATCGCCGATCAGCACATGACCACGGCCGAGTCCACGATGACGGCGCAATACAGCTGCCCGTACATCGTCGGCGCCACGCTCGCATACGGGC
>JBCEBZ010000214.1:0-4773 GCA_039206675.1 Rhodococcus sp. (in: high G+C Gram-positive bacteria)
TGGCACCCGGACGGCAAGCTCGCGTGGGCACCGAACGTCCTCGAAACCGACGGCGGCTACAGCCTCTACTACTCGCTCTACGACGAGGCGAACCCGTGCATCGGCCTCGCGACCGCCGACCGCCCCACCGGTCCGTGGAACGACCTCGGCCGTCCCGTCTTCTGCGCCCACGATGTCGGCGTCGGCGGCACCATCGACCCGTTCGTGTGGGACGACGGCACCACGAAGACGATGTTCGTCGGCAACTTCCAGGGCGTCCACGCCATCCCGCTCAGCGCGGACGGGACCGCGGCGGCCGGCGAACCCGTGCGGGTGGCGGACGAACGCTTCGAAGGCCCGTACGTCGAATTCCACGACGGCTACTACTACCTGTTCCTCTCGGCCGGCAACTGCTGCAACGGCGCCGACACCGCCTACCGCGTCCTCGTCGGCCGGTCGGAATCGCTGACCGGCCCCTACCTCGACCGCAAGGGCCAGGACCTGAACGACGGCGGCGGCGCCCTCATCCTCGCCGGCAGCGAACCGTGGGCCGGACCGGGCCACAACACGGTGGTGTCCGACGACGCCGGCTCGGATTGGATCGTGTACCACGCCATTCCGCGCGACAACCGGGATCTGCCCAGCGGCGCCCGGCGGCGCGAGGGCATGATCGACCGGATCGTGTGGGCCAACGGGTGGCCCGAGGTCGGTGACGGTTCGCCCGCGTCGACCGGGCCGGCGAACCCCGACACGGATCTGCCGGTGCGGGTGACGCTGAGCGGCGACTCCGACCTCACGCTGCCGGCGGACGGCGGAACCGTCGACGCCACGATGCTCGTCGAAGCACCCGAAGACCGCCCCTACGCGGGGCAGGTGTGGGTCAGCGCGGTCTCCCCCGACGGCCGCACCAGCGACCCGTTCTACGGACCGGTCGACGTCGACCTGCAACCCGGCGAGGTGCTCGAGGAGGCCGTCTCCTACACCGTCCCGGGTGATGCGGCGGCCGGCACCTACTACGTCTACGCGTTCGCGGGCAGCTACCCCGACGAGACCGTCGAGTTCGGCACCGTGCACGCCGTCAAGTCCGGTGACGAGGCGAGGATCAGCCCCGTCCGCTCGGTCTCGCTGCACGTCGGCACCGTCGCGCGTCGCTAGCGATCCCTCGGTACGAAGCAGGTTAGACAACCGATTCGGTACCCATAAGTCTCATCGACAACTGAATCCGCAAACTTTTTCGCCGATCACTATTGAAATAGTGGCGTGCCCGCGTCAGGATAGGGACCACGGTGACGTGCCTCACACGCCACTTTCGGTCATTCCGCCAACAAAGGTGCTCCATGCAGCAGACAGTGTTCGAGAAGAATCCCCCGAACGCCACGGTCGTCGATCACGCGCTTCGGCGCACACGACTGTCACCGTTCTGGATCGAGGACGTTGCCGACACCCCCACCTATCCGGCCGCCACCGCCGGCGCCGCCTACGACCTGGTGGTCGTCGGCGGCGGATACACCGGACTGTGGAGCGCGCTCCTCGCGAAACAGCGCCACCCCGACATGTCCGTCGCCCTCGTCGAAGGCGAGACCCTCGGATGGGCGGCCTCCGGCCGTAACGGCGGATTCGTCGAGGCCAGCCTCACCCACGGGACCGAGAACGGCCGTCGACGCTGGCCCGAGGAGTTCGACACCCTGGAGGCGCTCGGGCTCGAGAATCTCGACGCCATCGAGAAGACGGTCCACACCCTGGGCCTCGACTGCGACTTCGAACGCAACGGCGCGATCTCCGTCGCGATCGCCGACTACCAGGCACAGGAGGTGCTGGACACTCCGTCGGATGCCACCACCACGGTACTCGACGGTCCCGCGATGCGCGCGCAGGTGAACTCGCCCACCTACCTGGCCGGCGTGTGGGACAGGGAGTCGACCGCGCTGGTGCATCCGGCCAAGCTCGCCGCCGAACTCGGCCGCGCCTGCACCGAGCACGGCGTCGACATTTTCGAGCACACGAAGGTCCTCGACCTCGCCCATTCCCGGTCGTCGACCCGCGTCGGCGTGCGGACTGCGCGCGCGACCCTGTCCGCCGGTCGAGTCATCCTGGCCACCAACGCTTTTCCGTCGTTGCTGAAACGCTATCGGCTGCACACGGTTCCGGTGTACGACTACGTGCTCATGACCGAACCGCTGTCCGACGCGCAACTCGCGGACGTGGGATGGACTGCCCGGCAGGGCATCGCCGACATGTCCAACCAGTTCCACTACTACCGGCTCACCCGGGACAACCGAATCCTCTGGGGCGGTTACGACGCGATCTATCACTTCAACCGGGGCATGCACCACGACCTCGAAGACCGCCCCGAGTCCCACACAAGGCTCGCGAACCACTTCTTCACCACGTTCCCGCAGCTCGAGGGCCTCGAGTTCACCCACCGGTGGGGCGGCGTCATCGACACGTCCACCCGGTTCTGCTCGTTCTTCGGTTCCGCGGCGAAGGGTCGAATCGCGTACGCCGCAGGCTTCACCGGCCTCGGCGTGGGCGCCTCCCGCTTCGCGGCGAACGTCATGCTCGACAAGGTGTCCGGCGAGACGACGGCGCTGACGGAACTGAAGATGGTGAAGGACATGCCCCTCCCCTTCCCGCCCGAGCCGTTGGCGGCGGCCGGCATCAACGCCACCCGGTGGTCGCTCGATCGCGCCGACCACACGGAGGGCCGACGGAACGTCTTCCTCAAGGCGCTCGACGCCGTCGGCCTGGGATTCGATTCGTGACCGCCGTCCACACCGACGCGCACACCGCCGATCTCACCTACCAGCCCCTGCCCGGCGATCAGGTGGTCCGCGGACCGGCCCCGATGGTCGGCGAACGGGTGCTCGGCGACTTCGCCGGCGCCACCGTCGGGATTTGGGAAATCGAGCCCAGCATCTCGTCCGACGTCGAGATCGACGAGGTGTTCGTCGTGCTCAGCGGCGACGCGACCGTGCAATTCGAGGACGGCACCCCCGATCTCGAACTCGGCCCCGGAAGCGTCGTCCACGTGCGGGTTGGTCAGAAGACCCGGTGGATCGTGCGCGAGACACTGCGCAAAGTGTTCGTCGCCGCGACGTCCGACTGATCCCGAAAACCACTGCACCCCTTAGACACATCTGCCCGGGCACCACGACCCACAGCCACACCTCGAGGGAGTATGAATGAGCATTGCCGAACCTCCACCCTTGAAGACCTCGCGCACGACAACCCCGCTCACCAGAACCCAGGAACCCGCCGCGAAGGGGCTCAACAGCGGCGCACTGGGTTTGATCGGCAACACCGTGATCGGGCTGTCGTCGGTCGCGCCCGCCTACAGCCTCGCCGCGACGCTCGGTTATGTCGTGCTGGCAGTCGGCGACAAGGCGCCGTCCATGTTTCTCGTCGCCTTCATCCCGATGCTGCTGACGGCGTTCGCCTACCGCGAACTCAACCGGGACACCCCGGATTGCGGCACGTCGTTCACCTGGGGCACCAAGGCGTTCGGTCCGTGGATCGGCTGGATGGCGGGATGGGGGCTCGCGGTGTCCGCGATCATTGTCCTCGCCAACACCGCGGAGATCGCGGCGATCTACCTGTTCGAGGTCCTCGGGTTGCACGCGGCAGCGGAGTCGCTCACCGCGAAGGTTCTGCTGGGGTGCTTCTTCATCGCGGCCATGACCTACGTCAGCTTCCGCGGCATCCTCATCAGCGAACGGCTGCAGAATGTGCTGATCGCCGTGCAGTTCACCGTGTTGATCGGGGTCAGCGTCCTCGCGCTGACGAAGGTGTTTGGCGGCACCGCCGGACCGCAGGCGATCACCCCGGAACTCGACTGGATCATTCCGACCGGCGTCTCGATGTCCAGCGCCGCCCAGGCCATCATCCTGTGCATCTTCATCTACTGGGGGTGGGACGCCTGCCTGGCAGTCGGTGAGGAGACCAAGGACTCCGAGCGGACACCGGGACGCGCGGCCGTCCTGACCACGGTGATCCTCGTTGCCACGTACGTCCTGGTCGGATACGCCGTCCAGTCGTTCGCCGGATTCGGGGACACCGGCATTGGGTTGAACAATCCCGAGAACGTCGACGACGTCCTGACCACGCTGGGCGGGCCGGTCGCCGGTCCGGTGGCGGCCTCGTTGCTGATGCTGACGGTGTCGATCTCCGCGCTCTCCTCGACCCAGACCACCATTCTGCCGACCGCTCGCGGAACGTTGTCGATGGCCGTCTACGAGGCGCTGCCGAGGCGGTTCTCCTCCGTGCACCCCCGCTACATGACACCCGGCTTCGGAACGCTGGTGATGGGGGCGGCGGCGCTGCTGTTCTACCTGGTCCTGTCGTTCGCCAGTTCCAACGCGTTGCAGGATTCGGTGGCGTCGCTCGGGCTCGCGGTCGCGTTCTACTACGGCATCACCGCCTATGCCTGCGTCTGGTACTTCCGGCGGACCCTGTTCGACTCGGCACGGAACCTGTTCATGCGGGGCATCTTTCCGCTGCTCGGCGCCCTGTGCATGACGTGGGCCTTCGTGCAGAGCGCCGTCGACATGCTGCGTCCCGACTACGGGTTCACTGCGTTCGGCCCGTTCGGCGGCGTGTTCGTCCTCGGCGTCGGCATGCTGGTGGTCGGAATCCCCCTGATGTTGCTGTGTTTCGCGACCGGCACCCGGAACTTCTTCCGCGGACGCACCCTCACCGCCGACACGGAAGTGAAGGTGCCCGAGCAGTGAGCACTTTCGTCACCGGGAAGAGGCGATAGTTTCCGACAATGTCCGAGCCGATTGTCTTCGACACAGT
>JBCEBZ010000215.1:0-4772 GCA_039206675.1 Rhodococcus sp. (in: high G+C Gram-positive bacteria)
CACCGCCCCCAGGGGGGGTGGCCCCGGGGGCGCTCCCCCCGCCGCGCGGCGCGCGGGCGGGGGCGGGGGGCCCCCGCACGGCTCGCAGACTGTTCCTCTAGCGGGACGAGATCCGGTCGCGACGACGCTTCGCCGCCACTCTCCGCATCTCCCTCCGCATTTCCCGGCCGTCGACGATCATCTGATCCCGGGACAGATCCTTGTAGAGCGAGAAGCACAACCCGATCATCACGAGGACGAACGGGGCCGCAGCGATGATCGTCATCGTCTGCAGTCCGTCGAGTGCGGTGTCGCCGCCGGTCCACAGGATCAGCGCGGCCACGCCACCGGTGAGCACACCCCAGAACACGACCACCCAGCGCTGCGGTTCCAGTGAACCGCGCTGCGACAGAGTGCCCATCACCATCGATGCGGCGTCGGCGCCGGAGACGAAGAAGATCCCCACGAGGACCATCACCAGGACGGTCGTGATGCCGGTGAGCGGCAGGTGGTTGAGCATCCCGAACAGCTGCCCCTCCTGGGTGTCCTGCCCGGCGAGGTCGATTCCGTCACGCTGCTCGCTGATTCCCGCACCGCCGAAGATCGCGAACCACACGAGGCTCACGGCGCTCGGCACCACGATCACGCCGACCACGAACTGCCGGATGGTCCGGCCGCGGCTGATGCGGGCCAGGAACATGCCGACGAAGGGGGTCCAGGAGATCCACCACGCCCAGTAGAAGATCGTCCACGAGGACAACCATTCGCCGGTCGCCGGATCGGACGACGCGCCGGTGCGGGCCGACATCTGCGCGAGCTGCGCGGCGTAGGCGCCGATCGTCGTGGGCAACAGGTTGAGGATCAGGACCGTCGGTCCGACGACGAACACGAACAACGCCAGGATGACGGCGAGCACCATGTTGGTGTTGGAAAGCCACTGGATTCCCTTGGCGACACCCGACACGGCGGAGGCCACGAACGCGAGGGTCAGCAGGGCGACGATCGCGACCAGCAGGAACGTGCTGACCTCCGACATCCACCCGACGACCTGGAAGCCGGAACCGATCTGCAGCGCGCCGAGACCCAGCGAGGCGGCGGTCCCGAACAGCGTCGCGAAGATCGCGAGGACGTCGATGAACTTGCCGATCGGCCCTTCGGCGCGGCGGCCGAGGAGCGGGATGAACGCGGAGCTGAACAGCTGCTTGCGACCCTTGCGGTACGAGCCGTACGCGATCGACAGTCCGACCACCGCGTACATCGCCCAGGGGTGCAGGCTCCAGTGGAACATGGTGGTGGCCATCGCAGTTCCGATGCCACCGCTGGAACCCGGAGGGGGTGTCACGTAGTGCGCGAGCGGTTCGGCGACACCGAAGAACATCAGTCCGATGCCCATTCCGGCGCTGAACATCATCGCGATCCAGCTGACGGTCCGGAACTCGGGCTTCTCGCCGTCCTTGCCGAGCGGAATCTGCCCGAACTTGCTGAACGCGAGCCACAGTGAGAAGAGGACGAACCCGGACGCCGACAGGACGAACAACCAGCCCATGTCGGTGACCAGCCAGTCGAGCGCCTTACCGGTCGTGGTGTCGAGATTGTCGGGGGCCACGAGCCCCCAGACGACGATTGCCGAGACCGCGGCGGCGGCGGCGGAGAACACGACGTGGTCGGTGCGAACACCGACCCGTGTGAGCCCTCCGCCGACGGCCGCGCCGGCGGTCTCGGAACCTTGATCAGGCAGATCAGTATTCATTGCCATGAACAACTACGTTGGTCATTTTCGGTGGCAAAAGCAAGCTAGCCCACCGCTTCACACCGAATCGAGACCCACTGAACGGTATCGTTACGCTGCGGTTTTGCCCCATCCCGTGCCTCTTCCGAGGAGCCCGTCGATGCTGAGGCGTCCGGCGCCGATCACGGCGAGTAGCAGCGACCCGACCCCGAGTGCGACGACGAGTTCGTACCCGCCGTTCGCGACGAAGACACCCTTGTCCGCGTGCACCAGAATCAGCGCCCCGAGCATGTCGAGGAACAGCAGGATTCCGGCGATCGGTGTGGCGAAGCCCACGATGAGAGCAAATCCACCCGCGAGTTCGACAGTGGCGGCCGCAACAGCCGAGATGTCGGGCAGCGGGACGCCCATGTCGGCGAACGACGCCTGGGTGGCCTTCACTCCGTAGTCGTAGAACTTCTGCCAGCCGTGCGCGACGAAGATCACGCCGAGCCCGATCCGGGCGGTCAGTAGTGCGAGGTCACGGAAGAGTGCGGAAGCCATACAGAACGTCTACCTTTCTGGGGTCACACCTTCTGGGGTCACACCTTCTGGATGGCGCCGTCCTCATTCGGCGCCGCGCAGGGCGGACTGCACGAAGCCGAGGATCTCCTCGTCGGACACCCCCAGCTTCCTCAGTTCCTGCACATACCCGGTTGCGGCCTTCTCGGCTCCGGCGCGAATGGGGTCACCGCCGCTCGCGATGAACGTGCCCTGCTTGCCCCGGGTTTCGATGACACCCTGCTCGCCGAGCTCCCGGTACGCCTTGGCGACGGTGTTCGGTGCGAGGCCGACCTCGACGGCCAGCGCGCGGACCGTGGGGATCTTCGTCCCCGCGATCAACTGCCCGCTGCGCACCTGCTCGATGATCTGCAATCGCAATTGATCGAACGGGGCGGTCGACGAGTGGGGGTCGATGTCGATGTCCACGGCCGGCGCCACCTCCGTTGTTCCACGCGTTGTATCAGACCGTAGTTGCGCGGTTGCGGCGCCGCAATGGTTTCAGTGCGGCGACGGCCCCGGTTACACCGCGGCGACGGCGTCAGTTACACCGCGGCGACGGCCTCAGCGATCGGCGTGGGACCGGACGTCAGCATGAGCGTCTTCTTCGCCGTGTCCGGGTGGTCCAGGAGCGCCGCGACCACCGCTGCGACGTCGGCGCGCGTGACGGTGCCGCGTTCGAGGGGAGGCGCGGTGAGCGTGACGTGGCCGGTCGCGTCGTCGTCGAGGAGACCGCCCGGACGGAGAATCGTCCAGTCGAGGTGGGTGCGGGCGCGCAGATCTTCCTCGGCGGCCGTCTTCGCGACCAGGTAGGCCGCGAACACGTCGTCGGTGCCCTCGGGGATCGGCTCACCCGCCCCGAACGAGCCGACCTGAACGAATCGCCGCGTCCCCGCCTTCTCTGCGGCGTCGGCGAGCAGGACCGCGGCACCGCGGTCGACGGTGTCCTTGCGGGCGATTCCGCTGCCCGGACCGGCACCGGCCGCGAACACCGCCGCGTCCGCACCGGCGAGGGTCTTCGCGACGTCGTCCGCGGTCGCCGTCTCCAGATCGATCACCACCGGTTCGGCGCCGAGTGCCGCGACCTCGTGCTCGTGGTCGGGGTTGCGGATCAACGCGACCGCACGGTCACCGCGGGCGGTGAGAATCTTGATGAGGTGACGGGCGATCTTCCCGTGTCCACCCGCGATGACGATGCGCTGCGGAGCCGCGTCCCGGTGCTCGGCCATGATCGATCTCCCTCTCGTGTTCGACTGTTCACGACGTACTACCCGGGTTCAGCGCTCGGTGCGGGCGCATTTGTTCCCCGGGTGCAGAATGTCGGATATGGCGAACACCGCGACCATCTACCACAACCAGCGCTGCAGCACGTCCCGCACCGTCCTCGGACTGATCCGGGACGCGGGCATCGAGCCGACCGTCGTGAAGTACCTCGAGACCCCGCCCTCGCGGGACGGATTGCGCAAGCTTCTCGACGACGCCGGCCTGAAGCCGAGCGAGGCGATCCGCAAGAAGGAGGCCGTGTTCAAGGAACTCGGGCTCGCCGAGGCGTCCGAGGACGAACTGCTCGAAGCGATGGTGGACAACCCCATCCTCATCGAACGACCGATCGTCGTGACGGACAAGGGCACCGTCCTCGCCCGCCCGGCCGCGAAGGTCAGCGACATCCTCTAGGCGCTTCGCGCTCGTGCGTGATTGACGAGTCCAGAGGCTCGTCAACCACGCACGGGGGGCGGAGCCGTCTACAGCGGGTCCCGCGACACCGGACAGGACATGCAGCGGGGCCCGCCGCGGCCCGAACCGAGTTCGGAACCGGCGATCCGCAGTACCTCGATGCCCGACGCCTCGAGCCGGGCGTTGGTCTCGACGTTCCGTTCGTAGGCGACGACGACGCCGGGTGCGAGTGCGAGCGTGTTGTTTCCGTCGTCCCACTGTTCGCGTTCGGCGGTGACGTTGTCGAGTCCGGTGTCGATGACGCGCAGTTTCCCGATGCCCATGGCCTCGGCGGCGGCGCTCAGGAACGGGTCGGCGCCGCGGATCGACACGCCGTTGTCCTCGCGGTGAATGGTGAACGCCGACAGCGTGTCCTGAATGATCGGGTACATCACGACGGCGTCGTGGTCGACCATCGTGCACACGGTGTCGAGGTGCATCGACGCCCGGGCCTGCGCGATGGGCACCACCAGAACGGTGTGTGCCAGTTCGTCCTCGAAGACGCTGCGCGCCAACGCCTCGGCACCGGCCGGTGTGGTGCGCTCCCCCACTCCGACGGCGACGACGCCGGGTGCCAGGAGCAGGACGTCGCCGCCTTCGACGGGGGCCGTGTGGGATTCGTAGGCGCGCCGGGCGCCGCGGAAACGCGGGTGGTGGGCGTAGATGATGTCGGTGAGGGACGTTTCGCGGACGCGGGCGGGCAGTGCCAGTGAGGTGATCGCGACGCGCGGTCCGATCCAGAACGACGAGTCCCGGGTGAAGAGCAGGTTGGGCAGCGGGTCGATGACGAAGTCGCCGCCGTGGTGCATGC
>JBCEBZ010000216.1:0-58052 GCA_039206675.1 Rhodococcus sp. (in: high G+C Gram-positive bacteria)
CCGATCTCGTCGGCAGCGAAACCGAGGCGCAGCGCCTGCGCAGTGGTGAAGAAACCCGCCTGAGCCGTCGCGACGCGTGTCAGCTCTTCACCGACACCTTCGCGCTCCGGGTCACCGGGACGTGGAGCCAACCATCCGGACATTCCCCTACATTACTGGGCAATTGTGGCACGTATCACAATTTCTGCGGATCTCGGCGACGCGCCGCCGACGCATTCACAGAATTTGTTCAGAGTTGTCGGGAAGAATCCGTGTAATGGCAGCCCGAACGAACTCCGCACCCCGAAGTAACCGTGTGCTCGTCATCTCTCTGGTCGTCATCGCCGCGCTCGTGGCGGTACTCGTCGGCGGTGAACTCTTCGTCCGCCACCGAGTGAAGACGTGCATGGCAGACCAGTTCGAGAGCCAACTCGGCTCGCAGGTGGACGTCGGACTGAGCTGGAAGCCGGTCCTGCTGCAGTCCGTCGACAAGAACGTCCCCTACATCACCATCGACTCCGACGACACGAAGTTCGGCCCCGCACAGGGCATGCAGGTGCACGCCCAGGTCAACGACATCCGGATCGAGAACACCGCGGACAGCAGCGGCACCATCGGCAGTTCCGACGCCGACGTCACCTGGTCGACCGCCGGCATCCTCGCGACGCTGCAGCAGCAGGCGTTCGGCTCACTGATCAGCGGTGTCACCGCCGATTCGAGCGCGGGAACCCTGAAGTTCTCCGTCGGCCCGGCCGGGCTCGCGGATCTGACCGTCAAACCGGAGGTCGTGAACGGGACCGTGAAGGTGGACACGGTGGGTGCCGCGATCCTCGGTTTCGGACTCCCCACCGACCTCGTCGACGGGGTGGTCCAAATCCTGACCTCGAGCCTGCAGACCTACCCGCTGGGGATGCAGCCGACGTCGCTGAAGGTCACCGACGACGCCATCGAGATCACCCTCGAAGGCGGCGCGTACACGATGCCTGCCGCCCCCACCCAGCAACAGCAGCAGGAACAGCAGAGCAGCTGCGGCCTGCTCGTCTGATCGGCGGCCGGGTCAGTCGGGCAGCCCGTCGAGTACGGCACGGGTTCCCGACAGACCCAGGCGCGTCGCCCCGGCCGCGATCATGTCGAGCGCGGCCTGCGCGGTGCGGATGCCGCCGCTCGCCTTGACCCCGATCCGCCCGCCGACGGTCTGCGCCATCAACCGCACCGCCTCCACCGTCGCTCCCCCGGCCGGGTGGAACCCGGTGGACGTCTTCACGAAGTTCGCGCCTGCCCGCTCGGCGGCCCGGCATGCTTCGACGATCGCCTCGTCGCTCAGCGCGGCGGTCTCCAGGATCACCTTGAGGACGGTGCGGTCGCCGACGGCCTCGCGCACGGTGAGGACGTCGGCCAGGACGGCGTTGAAGTCGCCGGCGACGGCGGCGCCGATGTCGATCACCATGTCGATCTCCTGCGCGCCCTGATCCACGGCGAGTCTGGCCTCGGCGCCCTTGACCAGCGAGTGATGCTTCCCCGAGGGGAACCCGACCACCGCCGCGGTCACGAGACCGGGCGCCCTGACCGGCAGCATCGACGGCGACACGCAGACGGCGAGCACACCGAGCGCACGCGCCTCGTCGATCAGCGCCGTCACATCGTCGGTGGTGGCCTCGGGCTTGAGGAGCGTGTGGTCGACGAGGTCGGCCACCTGGGAGCGGGTCAGTGCAACGTCGGACATACCTGTGAGCTTCGCACAATGCCGCCCGGGGGTCGCGGCACGGCCTAGCATCGCCGTATGAGTGATCCGGGATCGATCTTCGACGAGGCACGGCTCGAGTTCGACCGGCTGACGACGGCCGTGTGGGCGCCGGCCGGGCAGTCGCTCGCCTTCCAGCTCGGCCTCGGCCCCGGCGACGCCGTCCTCGACGTGTGTTGCGGCGCAGGGTCTTCGGCGTTGCCTGCCGCCGCGGCGGTGGGGCCGACGGGTCTCGTTCACGGCGTCGACCTGTCCGACGAACTCCTGGAGCAGGGCCGGGTCACGGCGTCGGAACGCGGACTGCAGAACATCGAGTTCGTCTGCGCGGACGCCACCACCTGGGAGCCGCCGAGCACCGTCCCGGAAGCCGGTTACGACGCGCTCGCCTGCTCGTACGGCGTGTTCTTCCTGCCCCACATGGACGCCGATTTCACCCGGCTCGCGGGCCTCGTCCGGCCCGGCGGGAAGGTCGGGATGACGGTGTGGCGGCGGGGGGCGCTGCGCGACTTCGCGGACGCATTCCACGACGCCGTGGCGCGGCATCGGGAGCCCACGCCGGAACCGGCCGGATCCCCGTTCGATCCGCTCGAGCGCATCGACACCCCGGATGCGCTCCACCAGTGGCTGGGCGAGTTGGGCGCGCACTCCACCGAGGTCCGGGAACTGTCCAACATCATTCCCGCCACCCCGGAGTTCGTCTGGGACCTCGTCCTGGGTGGGAACTTCCGCCGCGCGCTCGCCCCGTTCGACGACCGGACGGTGGAGCAGATTCGCCTCGATCTGCTGCAGCTGCTCACCGAGCGCGCGATTCACGACGTCGACGCCGGGACCCTCGTCGGCACCGCCGTGGTGAACGGCCGCAGTGCGACCTGAAAGACTGTGGAGCATGAGCGCTGCTTCGACCGAGGATCACCGGTACGTTCTTTCCCTCGGCTGCCCCGACCGCACCGGCATCGTCGCCCGGATCTCGACGTTCCTCGCCGAGGTCGGCGGCTGGATCGTCGAGGCGGCGTACCACGCCGACGCCGACACCGGCTGGTTCTTCACCCGTCAGGCCGTGCGGGCGTCTTCGGTCGACATGTCCATCGAGGAGCTGCGGGAGCGGTTCGCCGCGGTCGCCGCCGAACTGGGCCCCGAGACGGAGTGGACGGTGTCGGACTCGGGTGAGCGCAAGCGGGTGGTGCTGCTGGTGAGCAAGGAGGCGCACTGCCTCCACGACCTGCTGGGCCGCGCGGCCGGCGGCGAACTGCCCGCCGACATCTGCGCGGTGATCGGCAACCACCGCGACCTCGAGACCGTCACGCGACAGCACGGCATCGACTTCCACCACGTGCCGTTCCCGAAGGATCCGGCCGAACGCGGGCCCGCGTTCGAGCAGGTGCGGGAACTGGTCGACACCCACGATCCGGACGCCGTGGTGCTGGCGCGATTCATGCAGGTGCTGCCGTCGGAACTGTGCGAGCACTGGGCGGGCCGGGCGATCAACATCCATCACAGCTTCCTGCCGTCGTTCGTCGGCGCGCGCCCGTATCACCAGGCGTTCGCCCGCGGCGTGAAGCTGATCGGCGCCACCTGCCACTACGTGACGGCCGAGCTCGACGCGGGCCCCATCATCGAGCAGGACGTGATCCGCGTCGACCACGCCGACGAGGTCGCGGACATGGTGCGGCAGGGCCGCGACATCGAGAAGCTCGTCCTCTCGCGCGGCCTGCGCTGGCATCTCGAGGACCGCGTTCTCGTGCACGGCCGTAAGACGGTGGTGTTCAGCTAGTTTCGTCGCACACGGGCCGCAGAAAGGGCATTGACATGGTCGACGTCGCAATTGCACAGTTCGCTGCCGGCCCGGACAAGGCGGACAACCTCGCACTGATCGCGACGTTCGCCGCGGAGGCGGCGGCGGGCGGGGCGCGGATGCTGGTGGCGCCCGAGTTCGCGATGTTCACGATCCCGACGATGGACGAGCGGTTCGTGGACTCCGCGGAATCCCTGGACGGCGAGTTCGTCTCCGGGCTGCGCGAGGTCGCCACCCGGCACGCGATGACCGTCGTCGCCGGGATCAACGAGGCGATCCCCGGCGAGCGCCGCATCTTCAACACCCTGGTCGCGGTCGCTCCCGACGGCGGTATCGCCGCCACCTATCGGAAGCTGCACCTGTACGACGCGTTCGGTTACCGGGAGTCGGACGTCGTACAGGCCGGTTCGATCGGCGCCCCCGAGACGTTCGTCGTCGACGGCGTCACCGTCGGCATGCAGACGTGTTACGACCTGCGGTTCCCGGAGGTGACCCGGCGCATCGTCGACGCGGGCGCAGACGTCCTGGTCCTGCCGGCCGCGTGGATGTCGGGCCCGCTCAAGGAAGACCACTGGACCACGCTCGTCCGCGCCCGGGCCATCGAGAACACCATGTACGTCGCCGCGGCCGATCAGAGCGGCCCGGTGGGTTCGGGCGCGTCCCTGATCGTCGATCCGATGGGGGTGGTGATCGCGTCCCTCGGCGAACGGGTCGGGACGGCGTTCGGCACCCTCTCCCCCGACCGCATCGCCGAGGTCCGCGCGAAGAATCCGGCCCTGACGCTGCGCCGGTTCGGTGTGGTCGCCGAGGAGTAGATCCCGGCGTTCAGCGGTACACGTCGGGGAGGCCGTCGGACACCGACTGGGGGAAGTCGGGCTGCCGCTTGTCCAGGAACGCCGCGACTCCTTCGCGGACGTCGGCCGAGGCGCCGCGCACGTGGATGGCGATCGACTCGGCCCGGTGTGCCACCTCGGGGCTGTCGGCGCCGAGCATGCGCCACATCAGCTGGCGGGTCAGTGCGACGGAGACCGGCGAGGTGCCCGTCGCCAGTTCGCGGGCCACCTCGATCGCTCGCGGCAGCACGCGGTCGGCGGCGACGACCTCACGGACGAGGCCGCGTTCGAGTGCCTCCGCCGCGGACACCATCTTGCCGCCGACGGCCCACTCGACGGCGGTCGAGATGCCGACGATCCGGGGCAGGAACCAGGTGGAACATGCTTCCGGCACGAGCCCTCGACGGGTGAACACGAACCCGAACTTCGCAGTGTCCGAGGCGATCCGGACGTCGGCAGGCAGCGTCATCGTGACACCGACGCCGGCCGCCGGACCGTTGATCGCCGCGATCACCGGTTTCGTCGACCGATAGATCCGCAGCGCCGTCTGGCCGCCCGAATCCGGCGGCGCCTCGCCGGTGTCCGGATCGCCGTCCATGACGAACGTGTCGCCGCCGGCCGCGAGGTCCGCGCCCGCGCAGAAGGCGCGACCGGTTCCGGTCAGGACGATCGCCCGGACCGAATCATCCGCGTCACACTCGTCGAAGGCCTCGATGATCCGGTCCCGCATTTCGAGCGTGAACGCGTTGAGCCGTTCCGGACGATTCAGCCGGACGACGGCGATCTCCTCGTGGCGTTCCAGCAAGACCACGCTCTCGACATCGACAGACGTCATTTCTTCTTCTTCCTCTTCGTCGAATCACGCCGGGGGTGGAGCATCAGCGCACCTTCGAGAATCGTTCGGACACGTCCCGGTACTCGGATCGGATCGCGGTCTTCGACAGTTTTCCGCTGGGCAGACGGGGCAGGGGCTCGTCCCGGATCACGACGTATCGGGGCACCTTGTAGTCGGCGACCAGTCGGTCGCAGTGCTCGATGATGGCGGCTTCGTCGACGTCGCCGGTGACCGTCACGATCGCCGCGGGAGTTTCACCGAACCGCGAGTCCTTCGCGGCGATCACCGCGACTTCCTCGACCCCCTCGATCTCGCCGATCACGCGCTCCAACTCGACCGGTGAAATGTTGATTCCTCCGGTGATGATGAGGTCCTTGAGCCGGTCGACGAACTGCAGCCGTCCTTCGCTGTCCCGCGTTCCCAGATCGCCGCTGTGGAGCCAGCCGTCCCGCAGCGCGGCCGCCGTGGATTCCTCGTCGTTCCAGTAGCCGGGCGTGACTCCCGGTCCGCTGAGGAGAATTTCGCCTTCCTCGCCGGGGTCTGCCTCGCTTCCGTCCGGGCGGACGACCTTCATCTCGGTGAAGATGGAGCCGTTTCCGCACGTCGCGGGATGGTCGAAGGCCTCGCTGACGAGTGTGGCGGTCGCGACTCCCCCGGCCTCGGTCATGCCGTAGATCTGCCGGAGTGCCACCCCCTTGTCGGCCCACCTCTGCAGGAGCGCGGGCGCGACGGCGGCGCCGCCGACGATCGCCGTCCGCAGGGAACCGAGGTCGGCGTCCTCGAATTCCGGGGCCCGGGAGATGGCGTCGAAGATCAGGGGGACACCGAACAGGGCCTGGATCCGGTGTTCACTCAGCAACGCCGCGGCACGACCGGGTTTCAGCTCGCGTTCGATGATGATGGTGCCGCCCAGCACGGTGGTCATGAGCAGACCCCACACGAGGCCGGGTGTGAAGACGAGCGGGAGAACCAGCAGCGTCGTGGCCCCGGGCCGCAGCCCCTCTTCCGTCAGCGAAGCCTCGAAGACGATGTTGAGCAGGGTGCGGTTGGTGCAGATGACGCCCTTGGACAGCCCCGTCGACCCGCTGGTGAACAGCAGCGCCGTCGGCTCGTCGGGTCCGACGTCGATCCGGAAGTCGTCGACGCCGCCGCCGCGCAGCACCGACAGTTCGTCGAACGGCAGCGAATCGAATGTGGCGCCGAGGGAGCGCGTTGCGTCGACGGAGTCGCCGAACTCGGCGGGGGCGAGCACCAGGCGGACTCCCGCGTCGTCGACCACTTTGCGGAGTTCTGCGGGCTTGAGCCGGGGGTTCAGCGGTACGAGGACCGCTCCCGCCTTCAGCACGCCGAGGGCGATGACCGGCCAGTCGAGCGAGTTCGGGCCGAGGACACCGACTCGGTCCCCCGGCTCGATCCCGGCCTCGGCGATCCGGCGTGCGACTCGGCTCGACCAGTCCTGCAGTTCCCGGTACGTGAGCGCGTCGTCGTCGACGACGATCGCGCGTTGGTCGCCCTTCGTCGCCGCCCACCAGTGCAATGCCGACCCGATTGTCGCAGCCATCTCCACTCAACCTTCCGCCGTCGCCGCCGGGCGACATCGATGACACGGCAGGCGCCTCGCGCCACCGCTCAAAACCTACTATCTATAGATTAACTGATGGTGCGCCGAATCGGACACCCCGATCGGCATGTTTTCTCCGCGAACACTCCACACACGCGACGACCAGTCCGGCGGCACCCGCCGCCACCCCGCCCACCCAGAACGCGATCACGAACGCACGCTCGGACGCCAGGTCTGTGCCGGCGACGGTCAGGGAGGCGAGCAGGGTCGCCACCAGGGCGCCGGCGACCGAACTTCCGAAGGTCCGCGCAATCGCGTTGATCCCGTTGGTGACCCCGGTGAATTCGGACGGCACCGCGTCGACGAGCAGTGCGGGCAGCACCGCGTAGGACGCACTCACGAAGACGTTGATCACGACGAGCGCCACGACGACCTGCCACAGCCGGGTGTGGGCGAGCGCCAGCACCGCGAATCCGGCCACCCCGATCCCGCAGGCCGCGACGAATACGCGGTCGGCGCGGAAGCGGTGCACGAAGCGGCCGCTCGCCGTTGCGGCCGCCACCCCCGCCACCGAACCCGGGAGCAGCACCAGGAGGCTCGTCCGCAGCACCGACGCGTCGAAGCCGTATCCCACGACGGCGCGCGAGGCCTGGACGAACTGGGCCGAGCCGAGAAACTGGATGTACATGGCCATTCCGACGAGAAACGCGGCGAGATGAGTGCCGGCAACCCGCCGGCCGGACAGCAGCATCGGAGGGACGAGCGGGCTGCGCGTCCGACGTTCGTGCAGATACCACCCGGCCGAGACGACGATCCCCAGCGCCGCGACACCGGCCGTCTGCGGCGACCCCCAGCCCCACCGGCCGCCTTCGGCGAGCGCGATCAGCATCGCCGACAATCCCACCGCCATGAGTCCGACGCCGACCGGGTCCATACCGTCGCGGGTCCGCGCCGCACCGCCGTGAGGAACGGTCATCCACGCAACGACGAGGGCGACGACGTTCAGTACGACGAGCAGTCCGAACACCCGCCGGAAGTCGGCACCCTCGGTGCACAGCACACCGGCGGCGACCATGCCGAGCCCTCCGCCCACGGCCAGGATCCCCGACATCAGCCCGATGGCGTTCAGGAGCTGCCGCGGGCCGAGGCGGCGGCGCAGCACGGCGACGCCGATCGGGAACAGCGCGAACGACACCCCCTGGAGGATGCGGCCGAGGACGAGGAACGGGAGTCGGCCGGTGACGGTACACAGCACCGAACCGAGGAGTACCACGACGAGGATCCCCAGCAGGACCGGGCGCGGACCGCGCCGGTCGGCGAGCCTGCCGAGGACCGGCGTGCACACCGCCGCGGCGAGCAGGTTCGCCGTGACCACCCATCCGATTGCGGCCGAATCGACTCCGAGTTGCGAGGCCATCGCGGGGAGCAGCGGCACCACCGCCGTCTGGATGACGGCCGTGGTCATGACGACGAAGCACAGCGCCGGGAGCAACAGCCGATCACGCGTCGCCGGGCGCCGAGCCGGATGCGCGACAGTGACCGACTCGGCGCCCCTCGTCACCATCCGTCACAGATCCAGGATCAGCTTGGGTGTGCAACTCCGGGACACGCAGATCATCATGGCGTCGTTCTCCGCCTGCTCGTCCTCGCTGAGAACGGAATCGCGGTGATCGGGAGTGCCGCCGAGCACCGCGACCTCGCAGGTGCCGCAGGTGCCCTCCCGGCAGGAGAAGTCGGCGTCGACACCGTTCCGGAGGACGGCGTCGAGAATCGTCTCGTCCGCGCCGACCTGGACCGTCTGCCCCGATCGGCCGAGTTCGACTTCGAAGGCGCCGTCGTCGCCGTGCTCCGGAAGCTCCTTCGGCGCGAAGCGTTCGACGTGCAGCGTGACGTGCGGACGTTCCCGGCACGCCGATTCGATCGCCTGAAGCAACGGTTCCGGCCCACAGCAGTACACGGCGGTTCCGGGCTCGACCTCGTCCAGGGCCTTCGCGAGATCGAGGTGTCCGTGCTCGTCCTGCGGCCGGATGCGCACCCGATCGGGGTGCGCGGCCACGAGTTCGTCGGCGAACGCCATGCTCGCGCGGGTCCGCCCGCCGTAGAGCAGGCGCCACGGCGTGCCCTTCGCGTCCACTTCCCGCGCCATCGGAAGGAGGGGCGTGATGCCGATTCCGCCCGCCACGAACAGGTACGAGTCGGCGTCGACGAGCGCGAAGTGGTTCCGGGGACCGGCCACGGCGACGAGGTCGCCGGATTCGAGCTTGTCGTGGACACGGATCGAACCACCTCGACCATCCGCCTCACGGAGCACGGCCACGGTCAGCGACGTCGTGTCGCCGGGATCCCCGCACAGCGAGTACTGGCGAGTGGTCGTGTCGTCGAGGATCAGGTCGATGTGCGAACCCGGTGTCCAGGCCGGGGCCGCGGCACCGGATTCGTCGACCAGCGTGAGCCGCACGACGCCGTCGGCAAGCGTGTCCTTGCCGGCAACCTGCATCTGCCTCCGCTGCTGGTTCGCGTTGCTGGTCATTCACGTCTCGTTCCACTCGACTCGGCTTGCCCATAAATCTTATGCAATTAGATTAATGTCGCGCAAGACGTCCGTCGAAGGTGTTGCTCCGCGGCCACACCTGAGATAAACCTATATTCATTAGAATTATGGACGGGAGTACTCACTCATGAACCAGCCGGCAGCCGAATCGGTGCTCGACCTGTTCCGCCTCACCGACTCCGTGGCCGTCGTCACCGGAGCGGGCAGCGGCCTCGGTGCGGGGTTCGCGTGCGCCCTCGCGGAGGCGGGTGCCGATGTCGTGATCGCCGCACGACGGCGCGACAAACTCGACGCCGTCGCCCGATCGGTGACCGAACGCGGGCGCGAGTGCCTGGTGGTCCCCACCGACGTCACCGACCCCCAGCAGTGCGAGGCGCTCGCACAGGCTGCGATCGCACGGTTCGGCAGGCTCGACGTCCTGGTGAACAACGCCGGGGTCACCCATGCCGCACCGGCCACCCGCGAGCGGCCCGAAGACTACCGGGCGGTGCTCGACGTGAATCTCTTCGGCGCCTACTGGGCCGCGCAGGCCTGCGCCCGCGTGATGGGCCCCGGATCCAGCATCGTCAACATCACCAGCATGCTCGGCCTGGTGAAGTCCGTGCTCCCGCAGGCCGCGTACTCGTCGAGCAAGGCCGGGCTCATCGGTTTGACCAGGGACCTGTCGAACCAGTGGTCCGGGCGGAAGGGCATCCGGGTCAACGCGATCGCACCGGGGTTCGTCGACACCGACATGATCGGTGAGATGTCGGCGGACACCCTCGCGGCCTTCCTTCACGACTGTTCGCTGGGACGGACGGCCACTCAGCGCGAACTCGACGCGGCGGTGGTCTTCCTCGCCAGCCGGGCGTCGGGATACATCACCGGTTCGACGCTGGCCGTCGACGGCGGAACCTCCGGTCACTGACCGGCGAAAGGCGACGACAACTATGCCGATCACCACGATTCGCACCGAACTCCGCGGCGACGGAGTCACGCTCACCGCAGACCGGTGGGAACCGGCGTCCCCGCGGAAGGGGGTCGTCCTGCTCCTCCACGGCGGCGGGCAGACCCGCCATTCGTGGCAGCGCACCGGGATTCGGCTCGCCGACAACGGCTGGTGCGCACTGGCGATCGATGCCCGCGGTCACGGCGAGAGCGAGTGGGCCGAGGACGGCGACTACGGCAGCAATGCCCACGCGCGCGATCTCGCCGCGGTCGTCGCCGACCTCGGCGAACCGCCGGTGCTGGTCGGCGCGTCCATGGGCGGAATGGCGTCGTTGCTCGCGCAGGGCGACCACGGCATCGGACGCGCGCTGGTCCTGGTGGACATCACCCCCCGCGCCGATCCTGGCGGACTCGCCAAGATCACGGCGTTCATGGAGAGCGGGCTCTCCGGTTTCGACACGCTCGACGACGCGCTCGCCGCCGTCGTCGCCTACAACCCGCACCGCCGACGTCCGCCGCGGATCGAGGGCCTCCGCAAGAACCTCCGCCGGCGTGACGGACGCTGGTACTGGCACTGGGATCCACGGATGATCATGCACCGGGAGAACAGCCTCGACCAGGCCGCGACCCGGGAGGCACGGGCCCGTGCCGCGGCGCGCGCGGTGACCGTCCCGACCCTCCTGATCCGGGGCGCGCAGTCGGACGTCGTCAGCGCGGACGGCGCCCGTGACCTGCTGGAACTGATCCCGACGGCCCGTCAGATCGACGTCAGAGGCGCCGGGCACATGGTCAGCGGCGACGACAACGACCTGCTCAGCGACGGCCTGCTCGACTTCCTCGACCAGGAAGTCGCCTACACCCATGAGGTGACCACGACCCGCTACGATTCACCTCACCATGCCACATAACCACTCGAGCGAACCCCACCGGAAAGCCTGACATGCCCCGACCATCGAAGCCCCTGATCAGCCGTGCAACTGCGGTGCAGGCGTCCATCGAAATCATCGATTCCGAAGGGCTCGAGGCATTCAGCCTGCCGCGACTGGCCAAGCACCTCGGGGTGCAGGCACCGTCGTTGTACCACCACTTCGCAGACAAGAGCGAGATCCTGTCCGCGGTGGCACGCCACATCGCCGGCGCCAGCGTCGTGCGTCCCCGCCGCAAGCCCGGTGCA
This sequence comes from Rhodococcus sp. (in: high G+C Gram-positive bacteria), assembly GCA_039206675.1. Lineage (GTDB taxonomy): Bacteria > Actinomycetota > Actinomycetes > Mycobacteriales > Mycobacteriaceae > Rhodococcus_F. The sequence continues at coordinate 11,394 of JBCEBZ010000216.1, forward strand.
GACTGGCCGGAGTTCTTCGTGGCGTTGAGCCTGAACTTCCGCCAGGCCATTCTCCGGCACCGTAACGCGGCACCGATCCTGCTGCAGTACCTGCCCCGCGACCTCCTGATCGGCACGTACGAGGACACGGCCCGCTTCCTCCTGGACTCCGGCGTCCCGACGCATCTGCACGTTCAGATCCTGGACGGAATGGAGACGTTGTCCGTCGGCGCCGTCCTCACCGAGGCGATGCGCAAACCGAGCACCCGCGCGACGATTTTCCCGAATGTCGACCCGGACTCCCAGCCTCTTCTCGCGGAAGCCCTTGCTGCCAACGAACTCTCGTCGAAGAGGTTGTTCGAGGAGATGATCCGCAGCTTCCTGTACGGGGTGATGCGGAACCAGGCCGGCGCCGGGACCGCCACCGAGGAACGCTCCGCCTGAGGCGTCACCGCCCGAGCACGCGGACGGCCCCTGGACTTCGATTCCAGGGGCCGTTCGTCGTCTCTGCGACCGTGACCGGCTATCCGATCGCCGGCAGGTGCACCGTCTTGGTCTCGAAGAACTCCTCGAGGCCCTCGATTCCGCCTTCACGCCCGACGCCGGACTGCTTGTAACCGCCGAACGGCACCGTGAAGTCGATGATGGCCGCATTCACGCTGATCGTTCCGGTCCGGATCCGCTGCGCCACCTCGAAACCGTGATCGAGGTCCTCGGTGTACACCGCACCGGACAGGCCGTAGATCGAGTCGTTGGCGATGGCGATCGCCTCCTCCTCGTCCTCGTAGGTGATCACGGAGATGACCGGTCCGAAGATCTCCTCCTGCGCGACGCGCATGTCGTTGCGCACGCCGTCGATGAGAGTCGGCTCGACGAAGAAGCCGTGTTCGACCCCGGCGGGCCGGCCGCCGCCGAGCACGATCGTCGCGCCTTCCTCCTTGGCCGAGGCGATGTAGCTCTCGACGCGGTCGCGTTGCCGCTCCATGGCGAGCGGTCCGAGGAAGTTCGTCTGCTCCCACGGATTTCCCATCGGAAGGAAGCTCAGGGCACCCTTGAACGCTTCGATCACCTCGTCGTGCCGCTTGCGGGACACGAGGACACGGGTCAGCGCGATACATGCCTGACCGCTCTGCATGCAGCCACCCATCGGGAGAGACTGCATCACGTGCCCGAGGTCGGCGTCGTCGAGGATGATGGCCGCCGACTTGCCACCGAGTTCGAGGGACACCCGCGCGATCCGCTCACCGGCGAGCGACATGATGCGCCGCCCGGCGAGAGTGCTTCCGGTGAAGGTGATGTGATCGACGTCGGGATTGGTGACCAGGGTTTCGGAGATCTCGCGATCGGCACAGAGAACGCTGACGACACCGGGAGGAATGACGCCTTCCGCCGTCAGTTCCCCGATGATGTCGGCGAACACGGACGGCGAGAGGGGGGCCTCCGGCGCCGTCTTGAGAATCACCGAGCACCCGGCGGCGAGAGCCGGCGCCAGCTTGAACGCGATCGTCCCGATCGGCCCGTTCCAGGGGATGATGGCGGCGACCACACCGGTCGGTTCCTTGAGGATCCGGGAGATTCCGCCATCCGCCCGGGTCCGGTCCTCGCGGGTGGAGAAGTTCCGGGCCACCGCCGCGACGGCGCGGAACAATCCGGCGGTCATCTGCTGGGTCGGTCCACTGACCGCGACGGGGATGCCGACCTCCACGACCCCGAGCGGGGTCAACTCCTCGACCCGGCTCTCGAGCCGGTTCGCGATCTCGTCGAGAACATCGGCGCGCTCGGCCATCGTGCGCGACGCCCACTCGCCGGAGTCGAACGACGCGCGCGCCTCCTGCACGGCCCGTGCGACGTCTTCCGCTGTGGCGCTGCGGATTCGCGCCGCCCGCTTCTCGGTCCACGGGTCGACGAGGTCGATCCATTCGTCTCCCGTCGACTCCACCCACCGGCCGCCCACGAATACCTGCTCGCGATCGGCGATCTTCGGCGGCGCTGCGGCCGCCGACTCTGTTGTCGTCATGTCGGTAACTCCTTCGCTCAGCGGTTGTTGTAGCCGGCATCGACCGGCAGGGTCACGCCCGTGACGTACCGCGCCTCGTCGGAGGCGAGGAACACGATGGCGTTGCTGATGTCGACGGCCTCGATCAGCTCGACCGGCATCGGATTCTTGTACGACTCGTCGTTCGCGACCTCGGGGTGCGAATTCACGAACTCGCCGTATTCGGCGTTGGCCACCATCGGGGTGTTCACCCCCGTCGGGTGCACGGTGTTGACTCGAATGCTGTGCTTGGCCAGCTGCTTCGAGTACAGGCGCATGAGTCCGACGACGCCGTGCTTGGCCGCGGAGTAGCCGGCCTGTCCGGGGAACGTGTTCAGCCCGATGCTGGTGAGGCCCGCGGCGGAACTGGTGATGACGATCGACCCGCCCTCACCTCGGTCGATCAGTCCGGGCACCGTCACCTCGAGAACGTGCCACACGCCGGTGAGCATCACGTCGATGGCGTCGTGCCACGCCTGCGGCTGATCACCGGGTTCGATGACGGGCATGATCCCGGCGTTGGGCAGGACGATGTCGACGTGCCCGAACTGCTCGATTCCGGCGTCGTAGGCGCGCTGGACGTCGGCCCGGTTCCGGACGTCGCCCACCGACGTGACGATGGAGCCGCCGGCCTCCTTGACCAGACGTTCGGTCTCGGCGAGGTCGTCCGTGGTGGCCATCGGGTAGAAGACCGTGTCGATCTGCTCGCAGATGTCCATCGCGATGACCGAGGCGCCCTCCTCTGCCAGCCGAATGGCGTGCGAACGCCCCTGTCCGCGAGCGGCACCGGTGACGAACGCGACCTTCCCCTCGAGTCGTGTCATGACGTGTCCTTCCGTTCAACCGAGTCTGAGATGTCGGTGATGAGCGCCGAAATGTCGCGCGGCGTGCGCGCGGTAGCACTGGATGTGAGCCTGGGTTCGAGGGCCGTCTGCAAGACGCCCTCGTCACGGACATCGCTTGTGAGCCGTGTCACAGGACAGTAGCGCGGCGCACGCCACTCGTCAACAGTGCGACAAATATCGTTCTACGTCTCATGCCTCAGAGGTAGCCGGGAGCCTCGTGCCAGTCGCCGACCTGGTAGCACGTGTGCGCATCCTCCTGCTCGAACGACAGCAGCCGACACAGGCGGACGGCCCCCTCGTCGTCGGGATCGATTCTCATCAAGGCGATCTGGGCCCCAGCGTCACGCAGCACCTCGAGCGCCCGCACGAGTAGCCCGGCACCCAGTCCGCCGCCACGCGACTCCTTCTCGAGCACCAGCGCCCGGATCCACGACGCGCGCAACTCGAGGTGCGTGTGCAGCGTCGGGTCCAGCCAGACGAAACCCTGGGGCCGTCCGGCGTCGCCGGACGCGAGAACCACGGACCCGGCTCCGTGGGCACGACTCTCCGCGAGCTTCTCGAGCTGCGCCGGGGGAATTCCCGAGCGTCCCAGGACGTCGTCGAGGGCCTTCTCCGATGCGGGGTCGTCCAGCCCGCGCGGTTCCTCCAGGACCGTCCCCTGCGGGAGTTGCACCGGATCGAGCGGAACCGCGAAGGGTCCGGTCAGACTGCGGAACAAGGTCCACAGCCGGCTGACCGACGCGATCGCGAACCTCCGCGTCAGACGCTCGGCCGCCGGATGTGTGCCGAAAGCCCAGGTGCGCAGGGCGCGCGCACCCGTGCCCTCCCAGCCGTCGGGGCGGTCCACGTCGAGGCCCATCTCCTCGACGAGCAGGGTTGCGATCCCCCGCGATCGATAGTCGGGATGCACGACGAACTGGACCGTGCCGAGTCCGTCGTCGTCCACGGCCAGGTGCAGATAGGCGACGACGACGAGCGGCACGTCCTCGAGAGCACTCAACCCCCGACGTGCCTTGACGGCGAGATGCGATATCCGCACCCCCTTCCGCGAACGGGCCGTGACGTCGCGCGGTTCGATGCGCGAGAATCCCGCCTCGTCGTCGTATTCCGCGGCCGCGGCCACCAGAGCGAGAACTTCGTCGCGGTCGTCGTCTGCGAGTTCCTCGCACCACTGACAGGAAATCATCCGTATCACTCCTCATCGGACGGTGTCACCCAAACCTAATGTTCATTGATAAAACCCGCAACGGCCGGACCTGCGAGGGTTTACACATAAATCTATGTGAGTTAGATTTATCGGGTCGATCCACACCGCATTCGGAGACGGTGCCTGCAAGCGGCCACAACGCCGGCCCATCGACTCCGCACGACACTGGAGGAAACGCAATGACCGAGGTCGGAGCACCCCGCGAGGAACGCATTCGCCGGGCCCTGGATCACCTGCGCAACGACACGACGGACGAGTTCGAGCACATCACCTGGTTCCAGCCGGAGGAGTTCACCGATCCGGCGGTCGCCAAGCAGGAACGCGACCTCATCTTCGGACGGGTGCCCTCGATCGTCGCGCACGGCTCCGAGATCCCCCGCTCCGGCGACTTCTTCACCCTGCAGATGCCGCGGAACAACATCATCGTGGTCCGCCAGCGCGACGGCGGCGTCAAGACGTTCGTCAACCTCTGCAGGCACCGGGGCGCCCTCCTCGAGAAGGAGGAGAAGGGCCGCTGCCGCCTCTTCTCCTGCCCCTACCACCGGTGGTCGTACGACACGGACGGAAGCCTGCGGACGATCACCCGCGACAACACCTTCGGCGAGACCGACACCACGAACATGGGGCTGGTGGAATTGCCGACCGAGGAACGTCACGGGTTCATCTGGGTGGTGGACGAGGCGAACGCCGAGATCGACGTGGCGGGCTGGCTCGGCGAGGAGATGGACACGATCCTCTCCGGTTACGACCTCGGTTCGAAGGTCGCCTTCCAGGCCGAAGGGTTCGACGAGCCGGTCAACTGGAAGATCATGCAGGACGCCTTCCTCGACGGGTACCACATCCAGTACGCCCACCCCAATACCGCGGCCAAGCACATCCACACCAACGTGATGGCGTTCGAAGACTTCGGCAGGCACTGCCGATTCATCGCCCCCCGCAAGTCGATCGACCGGTGGATCGAGGAGGATCCCGGCGACCGGAGCCTGGCCAAGGACATCACGGAAACCCATTTCCTGCTTCCGAACAGCACCCTGCTGCGGCAGCCCGATCACTTCCAGCTCCTCACCTTCCGGCCGCACCCCACCGATCCGCAGCGCTGCCGCATGGAGATGCGCCTGATTGTGCCGCCGGTCGCGGACACGGAGATGACCGAGGAGAAGTGGACTCGCCTGTGGAACAAGAACTGGGAGATTCTCCTCGCAGTTCTGCACGCGGAGGACTTCCCGCTCCTGCGGGACTCCCAGCACGGCATGACGAGCGCCAACGCGGGCCGGATGGTGCTGGGCCAGAACGAGGTCGCCAACCAGGTGTTCCGGCGTGAAACGCAGAAACTGCTGGCAACGAACTGACAACACATGATGTGCGGGGCGCCCGGCGGGCGTCCCGCATCAGGAGGAAGACATGCAGAGCGATCTGTTCGACCGGGACCACGAGTTGTTCCGCGAATCCGTGCGGGGATTCGTCGACAAGCACGTGGTGCCCCAACTCGAGAAATGGGATGCGGATCGCCTGATCGATCGCGAGACCTGGCTGGCAGCGGGTCGCCAGGGCCTGCTCGGACTGCCCGTTCCCGAGACGTACGGCGGGCCCGGCGAACTGGACTACCGCTTCCGCTTCGTGATCCAGCAGGAGATCGCCCGCGTCGGCGCGTCGGCCCTGCAGTCGGGATTCTCCACGAACGACGACATCGTCCTGAACTACCTGCTCCGGCACGCCGACGACGATCAGCGCCGGCGGTGGCTGCCCGGATTCGTCACCGGCGAGACGATCGGTGCGATCGCGATGAGCGAGCCCGCCGCGGGCAGCGACCTGCGCGCCATCCAGACCACTGCCGTCGCCGACGGCGACACCTGGGTGATCAACGGGTCGAAGACCTTCATCACCAGCGGCATCCTCGCCGACCTGGTGATCGTGGTCGCCAAGACCGACCCGTCGGCCGGCTCCCGCGGCTTCAGCCTCTTCGTCGTCGAGGACGGGACGCCGGGATTCGCCCGGGGCCGCAAGCTCGACAAGCTCGGTCTGCACGCCCAGGACACCGCCGAGTTGTTCTTCGAGGACGTCCGCGTCCCGAAGGAGAACCTGCTCGGCGAGCTCGGTTCGGGCTTCGCATATCTGATGCAGAGCCTTCCCCTCGAACGGCTCGGCATCGGCATCGCCGCCCAGGTGTCCGCGGAGGCGGTGCTCGGGTGGACGCTCGACTACGTCAAGGAGCGCACGGCCTTCGGCAAGCGGGTCGGCGAGTTCCAGGGCCTCGGCTTCACCCTCGCCGAACTGCAGACGGCCGTCGAGGTGTCCCGCGCGTACATCGACCGGTGCGTGCGTGAGCACAATGCGGGCACCCTCACCGCCGTGGACGCGGCGAAGGCGAAGCTCTGGGCAACGGAACTGCAGGGCCGCGTCATCGATGCCGGGGTGCAGTTCCACGGCGGCTACGGCTACATGATGGAGTATCCCGTCGCGAAGGCGTACATCGACGCGCGAATCCAGCGCATCTACGGCGGCACCAACGAGATCATGAAGGAAATCATCCATCGCGATCTGATGAAGGCCTGAAACAGTCCGGCGGGAAGGGGTGCGGCGAAGAAGTTTTCGCCGCACCCCTTCTTTCTGCCGTTCCCACCCCGCACACACCGGCCCGGAAACTACACTGAATAGGTAAATCGACAGCGGTGGAGGAGTCGGACGAATGGGTGCAGTCGCGCGCGCTTTGTCACTGTTCGGAGTCCTGGTGGTCCTGGGTACGCCGGCGACGGCGAACGCCGCCCCGGACCGGGCTCCCGAAGGTCCGCCGCAAACGAACTGGCCCGCCGCGTGGGCGTATTCCATCGAGCACCCCGACGCGATTCCACAGGGGATGAACGACTTCTCGTGCAGGCCGACGACTGCCCATCCGCGTCCCGTCGTCCTCGTCAACGGAACGTTCGAGAACAGCTATGCCAATTGGGCGATGTACTCGCCACAGTTGAAGGCCGACGGCTATTGCGTCTTCGGCCTGGACTACGGCGGCCCCGTCGCCGGCCCGTTCCATCAGACCGGCGACATGCGCGTGTCCGCCCAGCAGGTCGGCGAATTCGTCGAGACGGTCCTCGCCGCCACCGGTGCTGACAGGGTCGATCTCGTCGGACACTCCCAGGGCGGACTCGTCCCGCTGTACTACATCAACCACCTCGGTGGAGAGTCGACCGTCGGCACGATGATCGGGGTCGCTCCCGCCACCAACGGCATCAGCGCCTACGGAATGCTGACCCTGCTCGCGGAGCATTCCCAGGCGAAAGACGCCGTCGGAGACGTCATTCCGGCAGTCGACGACGGGACGGCGGGTTCCGCGTTCGTCACGGAGACCGGCGACGGCGGGATGACTCGCCCGGGAGTCGACTACGCGACCGTCAGTTCGCGATCCGACCTCGTCGTGCAACTGCACGAGTCTCAGCTGCCACCCGGTCCGAACGTGACCAATGTCGTCGTTCAGGACTTCTGCCCGGACGATCTGACCAATCACGGAACGATGGTCTACGACGACATCACGCTGCGTCTCGTCCGGAACATCCTCGATCCGGCGACGGCCGCGGCTCCCGCCTGCCATCCCGTGGCGCCGCTACCCTGAAACCTCGATCTCCCCCGCGCGCTGCGTGCGCGACACCGAGACCCATGCGGCGGCGACGCCCGCCACCGAAATCACCACGAGCAGAATGCTGAGGGCGGCGGTGCTGCCGCCGTCGTTGAACGCGAGTTGCACCGCGAGGACCGGCACGAGCGCGGCGCCGAGCGCGTTCCCGAGTTCACGGCCCAACCCCAGACCGCTGAAGGCGTGCCGGGTCTCGAAGAGTACGGTGACGTACGCCCCCATCGGGCCGAAGATCGCAGCGACACCGACCCCGTTGCCCAGGACCAGGACCAACCAGAACGCGGCGGTACCGCCGCCGTGCCCGACGAGCCAGAACGCCGGGAAGGCGAGCAGCGCCGAGAACACGAAGCCGGCGATGACGACCGGTCGTCGGCCCACCCGGTCGGACAGCATTCCGAACAGGGGAATGAATGCCGCACAACTCAATTGCGCGAGCACCAGGCCGATCAGGATGTCGGTCTGCCCCATGCCCAGTTGGTTGCGGCCGTAGGTCAGCATGAAGACGAGATAGAAATAGCCGAGGCCGGCCTGCCCGAACACCATCACGAGCACGGACAGGATCGCGCGTGGCTGCCGGCGGATGACGTCGAGAACGGGGGACGTGGTCTTGCCGTTCGCCTCCTCGATGTGGCGGAACGCTGGAGTCTCGGGCAGCCGGGCCCGCAGCGACAGGCCGTACAGGAGAATCAGTCCGCTGAGCAGGAACGGCAGACGCCACCCCCACGACATGAACGCTTCCTCGGGGAGCGCGGCCGAGACGATCAGCAGGGCGCTGGTGCCGAGAACGCCGCCGATGGACGCTCCCGCCCCGGGCAAGGATCCGAGAAGTCCCCGCCGGCGCTGCGGCGCGAACTCGACCGCGACCAGGGTGGCGCCGCCGTATTCGGCGCTGGCCCCGATTCCCTGGAGGATCCGGAGGAGGACGAGGAGGGCCGGGGCCAGCCAGCCGATCTGTGAGTAGCCGGGCAGCAGTCCCACGAGCATCGTCGCGGCCCCCATCATCACGAGCGTGAAGACGAGGATCTTCTTCCGTCCGATCCGGTCGCCGAGGCTGCCGAGGACGACGCCGCCGATCGGCCGGACGAGGAAGCCGACCGCGAACGTCCCGACCGCTTGCAGCGTGGCCAGGAAGGGGCTCGCACCGGAGAAGAACACGCTCCCGAACACCACCGAAGCGGCCGAGGCGTAGAGACTGAAATCGTAGTACTCGAGGAGAGTTCCGACGAAGGCGGCTCGGCTGGCTCGTGTCGAGTCGCCGGGAGACCCGGAATCGGAGACCGTCGTGACGCCGCCTGCGGCGGTTGATGGGCTGGTTGTCATGCACACACTCCGTGTCGTGCGGTCTCGAAGAGATCGAGAATGGTCGTGACGAGTGCCACGTTAACCAACAACCATTAGTTTTGTCTATGCACAACCTTCGGGCCTGTCGACCGAGGTGAGCACCGGCGAGATGGGCCTGATGCGACAGCGGCCCGGGGGAACCCGGGCCGCTGCCGCATCACCTCGTGTGTCACCTCGCGGCGGAGGCTGCCACCCCGAGCGGCGGATCCGTGACGGGCGGCTGCAGGACTGCCTCCGCCACCAGGCGATCCACTTCTGCGGTCGTCATGCTCAGTACGTCCTCACAGACCTCCCGGCTGTGCTGCCCGGCAACGGGCGCCTGCCGCAACGGCGGATCGGAAATGGCCGAGAAGCGCCCGACGCGGGCTGCTGTGGGCAGCGCCTTGGGCAGCAGGTCGTGATGCGTGAGCGTGTAGGCGTCGCGGGCCGCCAGATGCGGGTCGGTGAGCAGTTCGGGAAGCCGCAGCATCATGCCGGCGGGTACTCCGGCCGCCTGCAACGCCGCGACCGCCGATGCGGGAGTCTGCGTCCGCAGCCACTCGTCGAGCACGTCGTCGACGTCGGCGCGATTCCGGATCCGCTCGGCCCGTGTGCGGAATGCCGGGACGTCCGCCAATTCGGGCCGGCCGATCACTCCGCACAGCCGCACCCAGTCGTCGTCGTCCCGGACCGTCACGACGCACCATTCGTCGTCACCCGCGCAGGCGAACACCCCGGCAGGCGCGGCGAACGGGTCGGAGTTCCCGGGTGCGGAGACGGTGCCCGGCCGGAGCGATTCGGTGACGAGCTGGGCACCGAGCTGGACGAGCGCGGTATCCGCCTGCGCCACCTCGAGCGCCGCGCCCCGACCCGTGCGGGTCCGCTGGATCAGCGCTGCGAGCACCGCGATCGCCGTGACGTGCGCCGCGATGTGATCGGGGTAGACGGTCGAGCCGTCGCAGAGCAGGTCCTCGTTCTCGGGGTACCGCCACAGGGCGGACACACCGCACGCGGCACGCACCAGCGGGCCGTACCCGAGTCGGTTGTTCCACGGCCCGGTGCTGCCGAACGCGCTGCTCTCGGACACGATGATGCGCGGGTTGAGGGCGGCGAGTTCGTCGTACGACAAACCCATCGACGCGAGTGTGCCGGGCTTGAAATTGGCCAGCACCACATCGGCCTCGACGACGAGGCGACGGAACACGTCCCGCCCCTCCGGGTTGCGCAGGTCCAGACCGAGGCTGCGTTTGTTGCGGTGTCCCCAGGCGACGGACGCGGCCAGCGCCGCACCGCGCTTCGACTGGCGGAGCCCGTCGGGGAACTTGGCGTTCTCGACCTTGATGACGTCGGCGCCGTAATCGGCGAACTGACGGCTGAGTTCGGCGCCGAAGACGATCACGCCCAGGTCGAGGACGCGAAGGCCGTCGAGGGGGCGGGTGCCCGGCTGCCGGTTCCCGCACCCCGGACGAGTGGGGTTCTCGCTCGTCGCCGCGGGCACGGCGTCGTGCTCCCCGACCTCGGGCGCCGGAGTCCTCAGTCCGACGCGTGCGCCGTCGATCGACACGTAGCCCGTCGGGACGCGGGCGGTGACCCCGGTGGCGATCTCCATGTCCGCGAGGGCACCGGACACGTCGAAGTGCTCGGTCGTCAGGACTTCCCCGAGCGAGAGAACACCGCCGACCGGCACTCCCCTGGCCGCACCCTCCGCGACCAGTTGGTCGCGGGTGCGGGACGCGAACAGCGCCTCGATGAGGGGATGCAGGGTGCCTGCGGCGGCGAACCGGGCCGGGATGGTGTCGTACTTCGGGTCGGCGAATTCTGCGGGCTCGCCGAGCCATTCGAACATGCCCCGCCACTGCCGCTTGGCCAGCAGGCAGATCCGCACATAGCCGTCGGCGCAGGGGAACACCGGATAGAAGTTCGACGCGTCCGGCCGCCCCCGGGGGAAGTCGTCCGAGCGCCCCGCGGCGGCGGAACCCTGTGTGCCGAAGCCGGGGTCGAAGCCGTGGACGAGCGCTTCGAACGCGGACAGATCGACGACTTGACCCCGACCGGTCCGGAGGCGGTCGTACAACGCGAGCAACGCCGACCAGGCCGCGTGCATCCCCACGGTCTCCTCCACCAGGCCGACGGGAGGAAGCAGGGGTTCGGCTCCGGGGGCGCCCGAGCGGGACAGGACGCCGCTCAGTGCGTAGAGCACCTGCTCCGTGGCCACCCAGTCCCGGTACGGTCCGGTCTGCCCGAACGGCGTGACCGACACGCACACCAGTGCCGGTGCGAGAGCGGAGAGTTCGGCGGCGCCCACCCCCCGTTCGCTCAGCCACCCCGGCGCGTGCGATTCCACCAGAATGTCGGATTCCGTCGCGAGTTGCCGAAGCCGGTCCCGGCCTGCCGGATCGTCGAGGTCCACGACGATCCCCCGCTTGTTCGCGTTGCGCAGCGCGAACGGGATGCTGACACCGTCCACCACCGGTTCGGCGCGGCGTGAGCGTGCACCTCCCGGACCTTCCACCTTCGTCACCTGCGCGCCGAGGTCGGCGAGGTACCGGCCACACGACTCACCGAGGCCGTCGGTGAGGTCCAGTACGCGGACACCGGTCAGCGGTAGCGTCATCGCCTGCTCCGTTCGATCAGATCTGATAGTCGATGAAAAGCGTGTGTGTTCAGCGTGTTCCGAAGTAGACGGACTTCGTCGCGAAATACGGGTTCAGGCCTTCCGGGCCGAGTTCGCGTCCGAGTCCGGAGGACTTGACGCCGCCGAACGGCGCGTCGAGGTCGAGGGCGTAGTGGTTGACGCCGACGGTCCCGCTGTGGATCCGGGAGGCCAGCGCGAGGCCGTGCTCCTCGTCGGCGGTCCAGACCGTGCCGCCCAGCCCGTACTCGGAGTCGTTGGCGATCGCCACGGCCTCGTCCTCGTCCGCATAGGGGGTGATCGTCAGGACGGGTCCGAAGATCTCCTCCTGGGCGATGCGGGCGGCGTTGTCCACGTCCGCGAACACCGTCGGCTCGACGAACCAGCCGAGCGGCTGCGAATCCGGTATTCCCCCACCCGTCGTGATGCGGTAGCCCGCACCGCGCCCGTCCTCGATGTAGCCGAGCACGCGCTCGCGCTGAGCGGCGCTGACCAGCGGCCCGATCGCGGTGGCCTTGTCGAGGGGATCCCCGACGACCAGCCCGCGGACGGTCTCGGTGACCAGCTCGACGACCTCGTCGTACCGGTCACGAGGCGCGAGAATCCGGGTGCTCGCATGACAGGTCTGGCCGTTGTTCACCAGCGACACCTCGGCGAGATTCGCGGCGAAGACCGACAGGTCGGCGTCGGCTGCCACGATCGCAGCCGATTTGCCGCCGAGTTCGAGCGTGACCGGGCGCAGCAATCGGCCACAGACCTCACCGATGGCCCGTCCCGCCACGGTCGAACCGGTGAACGCGACCTTGTCGACCCCGGGGTGCTGCACCAGGTAGGCGCTCGCCTCGCGGCCCGCGGGCACGATGTTCAGGACGCCGGGAGGCAGACCCGCCTCCTCGGCGGCGTCCGCGAACGCGAACGCGTCGAGCGCGGTTTCGGGGGCGGCCTTGAGCACCACGGTGCAACCGGCCGCGAGCGCGGGCGCGATCTTCATCGCGGCGAGGGGCTGCGGATAGTTCCACGGCGTGATCGCGGCGACGACGCCGACCGGCTCCCGCCGGACCACCGTGCGACCGCCGAACGCGCTGGGACGGACGTCCTCGGGCGCCGCGTCGCGGACGAGCGCGGCGTAGTAGCGGATCATGGCGGCGGGCCCGAAACCGTTGACCCCGGCGGAGAGTGAGATCGGCATCCCGTTCTCGCGGCTCACCAAGGTCGCGGTGTCGCGGCCGCGCTTCTTCAGCGCGGACGCGAACACGTCGAGAAGGTCTGCGCGAGCGCGGTTGTCGAGCTGCCCCCACGGTCCGCTCAGTGCGTCCCGGGCGGCGGCGACGGCGGCATCGACGTCGGCGGCCGACGCGAGAGCCGAACGCCCGAGCACCTTCTCCGTCGCAGCTTCGACGACGTCCGCTGCGGCACCCTCCTGCGGGGCGACCCACCGGCCTCCGATGAACAGAGCGTCGCGGTCCACGGTCATGTTGTCCATGTCGATCCTTCTCACAGAGTCGGGGTGCTACAGCACGTCTTCGTGGGCGAAGAGCGTCGAACTGACGAGCGGCGCCATCGGACCGCCGATGAACAGCGACGTCTTGGCATGCGCCACCGGATTGGTCGACGTGCCCCGGATCTGCCGCACCGCTTCGACCGCGAGCCCCATTCCGTTGACGAACGAGTCGGCGATGTTGCCGCCGCTCGTGTTGACGGGGAGCTTGCCCACGCCCGCGGTCAGGTTGTCGACGGTGAGGACCTCGCCCGCGGCGGGACCGGACGGCGCCAGGCCGTGGTCGATGAGCGCGGCGACGGCGGGCCCGCTGAAGTTCTCGTACACCTGGACGACGTCCACGTCGTCGGGGCCGAGGCCGGCGGCGGCCCAGAGCCGGTCCGCGACGCCGGGACGTCCGGCGGCGCCCGCGAAACCCGCTGTGGCGTACTGGTCGTCGTTGTCGATGAGCGAGGAGTAGCCGCCCGGTGCGCCCTGGGCTCCCGCGAGAACGTACGCGGGATCCGGTCGCAGCGACTTCGCGCGCTCGGCGGAGACCAGCACCAGCGCGACGGCACCGTCGCTCTCCCGCGAGCAGTCGTAGAGGTGGAACGGTTCGGTGATCAGGCGGGACGACTCGTACGTCGCCTCGTCGAGCGGCTTGCCGTAGCCCTGCGCGGTCGGGTTGTTCTGGGCGTGCCGGTACGCCGCGAGCACCAGGGCCCGCATGGTCGCCCGCGGCACGCCGTCGTGCTCGAGCAGTCGCTGGGTCCGCAGTGCGCACACCTGGGCCGGTGACCCGACGCCGTGCGCGAGGAAGTGCGGACCGTAGTGGTATTTCGCGTATCCGAGTCGTCCGGTGTCCGCCTGTGCCATCGCCCGGTAGACGACGACGCACTCGGCCTGGCCCGCCGCGATCGCGACGGCGGCATTGTTGACCGCGGCGGCGACCGTCCCGCCGCCACCGCCCCACATCATGTTCGACCACCGGACGTCGTCGACGCCCAGGGCGCCGCCGATCACGGCGCCGTCGTGGCCACCGCCCGCGTACGACACGAATCCGTCCAGCTCGCGCGGCGAGATGCCGGCGTCCGAACACGCGGCGAGGATCGCCTCGAGGGTCAGCCTCAGCTCACCCGCGGGCGCTTCGCCGCGGCGGTAGTGGAGTTCGGACACGCCGACCACGGCGGCCGCCCCACGCATGGCGAGTGCACTCATGCCTGCGCTCCTTCCGTGGATCGACGCCAGCGCAGCAGCGGCCAGGTCGCGCCTTCGTCGTGTTCGATGTGTCCGACGACCGGGTCGCCGATGCGGATGGCGTCGGTGTCGTCGCCGGTGAGGATTCCGAGTACCCGGCGGTGCCCGGCCCCCGGCAGTTCCACGAGAACCGTCACGTACGGCACCCGGTCGGCCAGTTCGGTGATGAACGGGTACCAGCTGCGCGACCAGCTGTACACGGTCCCGGCGGGCGTCACGGACTCCCAGTCCGGGTCGAGGGTGTGGCAGGATCCACAGACCCATTGCGGTCCCCAGATCCAGGTCTTGCAGTTGCCGCATCGCTGGAGTCGCAGCTCACCTCGGGTGAGCCCGTCCCAGTAGGGCTGGTCGAGGCCGTCGGCGGACGGTCCCCACGGTTCGTCCGTCATGCCTGCCGTCCTCCGTCCGCGGGGAAGTTCTCGAGCGCCGCGGCCAGCCAGCGGCCCTCGCGGCGCTCCCAGATCGAGCGCAGGCCGATGACGCCCTTCGGCGTCGTGTACACCGTCTCGCCGATGCGCCGGTCGCCGTCGGCCCGGACGTCCTTGATCTCGAACCCGTCGACGTCGCCGCGGGGAACGGTGACGCCGTCGAACACGGCGGGCAGATTCTCCTGCACCATGTCGGCCAGGGCGGCTTTCATGTCTCCGGACACCACGTATCCGACGTGCCGCTCGTACAGTTCGCGGAAGTCTTCGACAGACATTCGAACTCCTTTCCTCCGTGAGGCCCTCACGCCTCACGGCGGATGCTCTCGCTGCCAATACCTTATGTCGTTAGGTAAAATGCGTCAATCGCCGGCGAACCGGAACGTGCCGCCGGCCGCGACGGCCACCGTGTCCCGCGCGACGTCGACACCGGTCAACCGGGTCAGGGCGTCCGCTTCCGTCGTCGCGGCCAGCGTCCGTTCGCCGGTGCCGGTCCGCACCGCGACGAAGCCGCGCTCCGGGGCGCCGTCGCGTCCGTGCACCACCGTCCAGGACTCGATCGAGCCCGGCCCCTCGTAGCTCGTGAGCGCCCGCGTGGTCGGGTGCGCATCGACCTCGGCCTGAACGTCCTGACGCCGGAAACCGCTGCGCGGCGGCTCGGTCCGATACACACCGAACGCGTGCTTCGTGAGATAGCCGCCGTTCGCGGTGATCAGCCCGTACGTTCCCGGCGCCTCGCGCAGCCGGGTCGCCAGCGTGGCGATCGCGTGCGTGCTGTAGTTGTTCCACGGACCACCCGCGAAGGTGAGGCCGCCGGTGAGCGTCAACGGCCGGCCGGGGTCGTCGAGGGACAGACCCAACTCGGCCGCGGCGACCTGGACGGCCGACGGGAAGCACGAATACACGTCCACGTGCGCGACGTCGTCCCTCCCGATTCCCGACAGTTCCAGCGCACGGGCCCCGGCGATCCGGATGGCGGGCGACCGGTCGAGCGCCTCCCGCTCGGAGATGTCGTACGTGTCGTGCGCCTCGGTGCCTGCGTGCGGGAAGACCCAGGTGTCGCGGGCGATCCCGAGGCGGGTGGCGACCTCGACCGAGCAGAGCAGCAGTGCTGCGCCCTGCTCCACCATGTTGTTGGAGTTCAACAGCTTGGTGTACGGCCGGCTGATCCACCGATTGTCCTCGGACGGCGTGACGATCTCCTCGGCCGTGTATTCACGACCGGACCAGGCGTGCGGGTTCGTCGACGCCACCTTGCTGAATCCCGACCAGAGTGCGCCGATCGCCGCGCGGTGATCGTCCTCCGTCCGCCCCGACGAGATCCGCAGTGCCTGTTCGAAGAGCGGGTACACGTACGCCGGGCGGTCGAGGCCGATCCTGGCCTGACCGTCGAAGACCATCGGCACCTCGGGAACGAGGATCTCCGCGGGCGGCACCGACTCGTCCTGAACCGTCCACTCCGGGCGAATGCCCTGAGACCGCAGCTTCATTCGGGTCCGCCACGACTCGGCTCCGCCCACCAGGACCACGTCGGCCCGGCCGGCCGCGATGTCCTCGGCGGCCTGGTTGACGAGGACCTGCGGGCCACTGCCGCCGCTGCCGGTGTACCCGGTGTGCCGGACGGACGCGCCGATGCGTTCGCCGACCAGGGCGCCCGGGTCGCGGTACCGCCACGACAGCATGCCGATCAGCCGGACGGAGTCGACGAGTTCGAGCAGACGGGACGATCCCGCTTCGGCGGCGGCAGCACGGGCCGCCGCGACGATGAGATCGACGGGTTCGACTCCCCCGCTCCGTTCGTTGATCTGCCCGCCTCCGACGAGGATCGGGGTGCGCGGATCGAGTGTCACGACATCACCGCCTCGAGGATGCGTTCCCGGTTCTCGGGCCTCGGCCAGCCGCCGAGGATCAGCGTCGTCAGGCAGGTGGGCTTCCAGCGGTTCACGATGTCCTCACAGATCTTGTCGGCGGGCCCGATCAGCGCGACGTCCTCGACCATCTCGGTCGGGACCGCCTGCGCGGCGAGATCGGGACGGCCGCGCAGATACAGATCCTGGATCTCGGCGCAGGCGTCGGCCCACCCCATGCGGGTGAAGACGTCGTTGTGGAAATTGGCGCCCTTTGCGCCCATACCACCGGCGTACAACGCGACGACGGGTTTGATCTTGGCCGCAGCCTTTTCCACGTCGTCGTTCTCGATCAGCCAGCACACGTTGGCGATCTCGAAATCCGACGGCGACCGGCGCGCCCCGTCCCGTCCGAACCCCTCGGCCAGCGCGGCTCGGTAGAACTCGTCGCTCTTGGGCGAGAACCACAGTGGGGTCCAGCCGTCCGCGATCTCCGCGGCGAGTGCGACGTTCTTCGGTCCCTCGGCCCCGAGGTACACCGGGATGTCCTCGCGCAACGGGTGAACGATCGACTTCAGCGGCTTTCCGAGGCCGGTGCCGCCGTCCAGCGGGAGCTGGTAGTGCCGTCCCTCGTAGGTCACCGGTTTCTCCCGGGCCCACACGGCGCGCATGATCTCGACGTATTCACGGGTCCGCTCGAGCGGCCGGGGATACGGTTGTCCGTACCAGCCCTCGACCACCTGCGGTCCCGAGGCGCCGATGCCGACGATCACCCGGCCCCCGCTGAGGTGGTCGACCGTCTGCGCCGCCATCGCCAGCGCGGTCGGCGTCCGGGCCGACATCTGACAGACCGCGGTCCCGAGCTTGATGGTGGAGGTGCGCGCTCCCCACCAGGCGAGCGGCGTCAGCGCGTCCGATCCGTAGGTTTCCGCCGTCCAGAAGCTGTCCACGCCGAGCGCCTCGGCTTCGGCGAGCATGCGTTCGACGTTGCGCGGCGGACCGGAGCCCCAATATCCCGCGGCGATACCGACCTTCACCGTCGACCCCCGTCCTTGTCTCGACTCGTCACAGCTGTCGTCCTTCAGTGGTTCCGATAGACCGGCGGGCGCTTCTCGAGAAACGAGTACACGGCTTCGCGGTGGTCCTTGGTCATGGCGGCGAGGATCTGGGTCCGGTTCTCCAGGTCGATCGCGGCGCGCAGGCTGGGCACCTCGAGGTTGGACCACATCACCTCCTTGGTCATCCAGACGCCGAACGGGCTGTTGCGCGCGATGTTCTCGGCGGTGTCCAGCGCCGCGTCCAGCAGCCGCTCCGCCGGTTCGACCGACGACACGATGCCGACGCGCTCGCACTCGGCGGCGTCGACGGGGCGTCCGGTGAGGAGAATCTCTGCGGCCCTGGAGAATCCGATCATCCGGGGAAGCAACCAGCTGACGCCGATGTCGCAGCTGGACTGTCCGCGGTTGATGAACGACGCATGCAGCGCGGCGGTGTCGGCCATGATCCGGACGTCGGCCATCAGTGCCAACGCCATCCCACCGCCCGCGGCGGCGCCGTTGATCGCGGCGACCACCGGCGGCCTGGCGCCGCGGAACGCCTCGACGAGCGAGGCGATGTGCTGCTGTACACGCATGCCCGCCTGCGCCCGGCCCTCGCCCTCGGTCGCACCGGGCGGGGTGCCGTAGCCGCGCAGGTCGATTCCCGCGCAGAACGCCCGCCCGTTCCCGGTCAGCACGATCGCGCGGGTCTCGGAGTCGTGGCGGACGTCGGCGAGCACTCTGTGCAGCGCGTCGACGAGCGGGGCGTTCATCGCATTCAGGGCGTCCGCGCGGTTCAGGCGGATCAGCAGAACGCCCGGCCGCGGCCGCTCGGTCAGTATCAGTTCGGACATTCGGGGCCTTCCCCTCGTGTGGTGCCGACGGCCTCGCTTCGCATTGACGACCGTCGACTTCTCAAGCTAATACCTTTAGGTTAATACCTCAAGATCCACGGTTCGAACAGACGGCGAGGAAGGACTCGACACAATGACGGAACTGCACGGCACGGTCGCAGTGGTGACCGGTGGCGCGAGCGGAATCGGGGCTGCGACCTGCGCACTTCTCGCGGAGCGGGGCGCGACGGTGGTGGTCACGGACATCGACGACGAGCGCGGCGAGGCGGTCGCGGCCGCCCTCGGCGAACGCGGCGTCTATCTGCACACCGACGTCACCCGCGAGGAGGACGTCGCGGCCGCGGTCCGCACCGCGACCGAGCGCTTCGGACGGCTGGACGCCATGGTGAACAACGCAGGCCGGGTCGGCGCCTGGACGTACGTCGCCGACACCACCGTCGACGAGTGGGATTCCTCGTTCGCAATGCTGGCGCGCAGCGCCTTCCTCGGCACCAAGCACGCCGCCCGCGTGATGCGCGAGCAGGGCTTCGGCGCCGTCGTCAACGTGTCGTCGGTGGCCGGGGTGCGCACCGGGTTCGGCCCACACCCCTACGGCGCCGCGAAGGCCGCCGTACTACAGCTCACCCGCAGTGCCGCGCGCGAACTCGCCGAATTCCACGTCCGGGTGAACGCCGTCACCCCCGGTGGCGTCGCCACCCGGATCGTCGGTCACGGCGCGGGCCTGGACGGCGACGCCCTGGACGACAGCGTCGACCGGGTGCGGCAGGGGCTGGCGTCGTTCCAGCCGATCCCCCGCGCCGGTGAGGGCGAGGACATCGCCGGCGCCATCGCCTTCCTGGTCTCCGAGGATGCCACGTTCGTGACGGGTCAGAACATCGTCGTCGACGGCGGCCTCACCCTCGGCAAGGCGTGGCCCGGCAACTACCGCGCCGAGGCCGACAGGCGCTGACGCACCCGTGCGCGGTTGACGAGTCCTGGGACTCGTCAACCGCGCACGAGCGCCGAAGGCGCCTCTCAGATGCCGACGGGTCCGCCGAGCCAGACGCCGACCTCCTCGCCGGACACGTGCCTGCCGTCCTCGCTGACGAGGAAGGACACCGTCGACGCGATCGACTCGGCCGGGATCCGCGGCCAATGGGCGGCGAGCGTCTCCACCGCGTTCTCGCCGCCGGAGGCGATGATGTCGGTCTCCACGAACCCCGGCATCACCGTGTTGACC
Source organism: Rhodococcus sp. (in: high G+C Gram-positive bacteria) (assembly GCA_039206675.1). Lineage (GTDB taxonomy): Bacteria > Actinomycetota > Actinomycetes > Mycobacteriales > Mycobacteriaceae > Rhodococcus_F. Next base: position 31,153 of record JBCEBZ010000216.1, read on the forward strand.
GTGATGCCTCGGCGCGCTACCTCGAGCGCCATCGACCGGGTCATGCCCACCAGTCCCGCCTTCGCGGCGGAGTACGCGCTCATGCCCGGGGACGGTCGTCGCCCGCCGGACGGGCTGCTGACGAAGACGACGCGGCCCCAGCCGCTGTCGTACATGGCGGGCAGCGCGGCGTGGGTGGTGTAGAAGGCGCCGCTGAGGTTGACGCCGATCACCCGGTCCCAGTCGCTCGGCGACTGCTTGCGGGCCGCGCCCGCGATGTTCATCCCCGCGTTGTTCACCAGCACGGTCGGTGCCCCGAGCTCGGCCGTGGCCGAGGCGATCAGTTTCTCCGCTTGCGCCGCGTCGGACACGTCCGCGCGGATCGCCGCCGCCCGGCCGCCGCCGGCGACGATCTTGTCCACCACGTCCTGTGCGTCTGCCGCACTGGACGAGTAGTTGACCGCGACCGCGAATCCGTCCGCCGCCAGCCGCCGCGAGATCGCGGCCCCGATCCCGCGGCCACCGCCCGTCACGACCGCCACTCGCTGCTGCGTCACCGCCGTCACCGGACCTTCGGATAGGTCTGCGGCACATCGGAGTACGTCTCCCGTAGGTCCCGTTTGGAGATCTTGCCGCTGGCCATCCGGGGCAGTCCGTCGTCGACGAACACCACGTACCGCGGCACCTTGTAGTCGGCGAGGTTCTGGTTGCAGTACTCGACGACGTCCGCCTCGGTGAGTCCCTCGACCTTCTTCACGATCGCGGCGGGAGTCTCGCCGAACTTCTCGTCGGGCACGCTGATCACCGCGACCTCCTGCACCCCGGGCAGCCGGTTGATCACCTGCTCGATCTCCGCGGGCGAGATGTTGAGGCCACCGGAGATGATCATGTCCTTGAGCCGGTCGACGAATGTGAGGTAGCCGTTGTCGTCGAGCTTTCCGAGATCGCCGGTGTGCAGCCAGCCGTCGATCAGCGCGGATCGGGTGGCATCCTCGTTGCGCCAGTACTCCGGCATCATGCCCGGGCCGCGCAGCAGGATCTGCCCCACTTGGTCCGGGGCGCAGTCCTTTCCGTCGGCGTCGACGACACGGATCTTGGTGAAGATGCCACCCCACCCGCACTTGTCGGGATGCTCGGCCGCCTCGTCCCGCGGCATCGCGGTGGCCGAGCCGCCGATCTCGGTCTGCCCGTAGATCTGCCGCAGCTGGACTCCCCGCGCGAGCCACGTCCCGACCAGCGCCGACGGCACCCGGGCCCCACCGACGTGGGCCGTGGTCAGGTGGCTCAGGTCCGTGTCCGCGAACCCGGGCACGCGGGAGATCTGCTCGAACAGGATCGGCGGGCCGGTCAGGGTGGTGGCACGGCTGTCGATCATCACCCGCAACGCGGCCTCCGGGTCGAACCCGGGCTGCAGCAGCAAGGTGCCGCCGTGCAGCACGGTCCGGGAGATGCCCCAGATGATGCCTGCCGCGGTGAACAGCGGCAGCACGAGCAGTGGCCGGAAGCGGTTCTGCTCGATCGGCTCCATCAGGGCCCATTCGTGCATCTCGCCGGCGATCGTGGCGTGGGTGAACACGACGCCCTTCGGCTTGCCGGTGGTGCCGCTGGTGAACACGATCGCGGTGGGCGCGGACTGCTCCGCCACCGGCGTGCGGAACGGCGGATGGGTACCGCCGCGAAGGGGGCGCACGTCCCGCTCGAACTCCACGATGGCGAAGCCGCCGCTCGCCGCGTACACGTCGTCGAGGCGCGACCGCAGCGCGCCGTCGCAGTACACGACGGCCGGCTCGCAATCCTCGACCAGGGTGGTCAGTTCGCCGGCGAGCATCCGCTGGTTGAACGGCGCCGCGATCGCGCCCACCTTCATCGCGCCCAGCGCGGCCACGCACCACTCGAGCGAGTTGGTCCCGAGCAAGCTGACCCGGTCGCCCGGGGTGACGCCGCGCGCCGTGAGGTCGTGGGCGACGGCGTCGGCCCAGGTGCCGAGTTCGCGGTAGGTCACCACGTCGCCGGCGAAGTCGATCGCCGGCTGGTCGGGGACGGTCCGCACCCAATAGGTGAGTGCGTCGATAACGGTTCCGCTCATGGAATGCCTCCTGTGTGCCCGGCCGCGACCGGCGGGATCGAACCCGAAGTTCTCCGTGACACGGCCTCGTGCATACGGATGCTCCGTGGCGCCGATCACAGCGCTAAATCTAAAGGTTGTTGTTAAATCCGGCAAGGTTTCGGCCGAACCCCACCCGTGAGTACTTATTAACCTCGGGCGGTTAATAAGTACTCACGGGTGGCGAAGCCGCACGTCGACCGCGATGCCCGTGAGCTGCGACTGATTGCTGAGCGGGTCGTAACCCTCTCGGCCGGTGGGCGCGAGCCGGTTGACGTTCACACCGGGGTTGCGCCGCGCGACGTCCAGCCCCCGGGCGGTGCCCTGCCCCCAGCCGTGGGTCATCGCCACGACACCCGGACGGAGGGTGTCGTCGCAGACCAGCACCGCGTCGACCTCGCCGTGACGGTTGTACACGGTGACGTCGTCGCCCTCGACGAGGCCCCGGTGCCGCACGTCGTCCGGGTTCATCCACAGCGGATTGCTCTGATGGACACCCTGTTTGAACACCGGAAGGTTGTGCAGCCAGCTGTTGACCATGAAGTTGGTGCGGCGGGTGACCAGCTTGAGCTGGTCGGCGGGCTCCGCGGCCAGTTCCTCGAAGATGCGTTCGGCGGTGCGGTACGAGCGCTGGAACAGCGCCGGGCAGCAGTCGATCAGGCCGTCCTCGTGCTGGACCGCGATGTCGAACACGTCGGAGGGCACCGCCTCCGGCAGCACCGCGGTCTGGCAGGGCATCGCCTTCAACGCCTCGACGCTCAGACCCGACTCCCGCATCGTCGCGTCGACCGCGGCGAACGGATCGGGATCCGGCTCGTCGAGCAGGGTCGGCACACCCATTTCCTGTTGGATGCGGGACAGGATCCACCAGTCGTCGCGGCGCTCCCCCTTCGCCGGGACGACCGCCGGTGTGTACTGGACGTAGGGCTCCATCGCGACGCCCATCGTGTTCAGGAAGTTGACGTCCGCTCGCTCCAGCCAATCCGTCGCCGGCAGAACGTAGTCCGCCATCTCTCCGGTGACGGTGCGGTACAGGTCGACGGTGACGATCAGGTCGAGCTGCTCGAATGCGCGGCGCAGCCGGTCGTCGCCGCCGACCGACAGCAGCGGGTTGCCCGACACCACGATCAGCGCGCGAATGGGGTCTTCGGGGTTCTCGATGAACTCCGGGAGCAGGGCCGCGGGCAGATCGCCGCTGACGGTGCGCATTTCCCCGAATGGGCCCTCGAAGAACGGATCCTCCCGTTTGCGTTTCGAGTTCTGCACCACGTCGGCGACGCCGCGGGAGTAGATGTTTCCGCCGCGCCTGCCGAGGTTGCCGGAGAACAGGCTCACCATGGTGAGCATCCAGTAGGCCAGTGCGCCCTGACGGCCCTGGTTCACTCCGGTGGCCATGTAGATGCTCGCGCTCGGCGCCGCACAGAAGTCGTCCGCGACCCGGCGGATCGCGTCCGCCTCGATTCCGGTGACCGCCGCGATCCGGTCGACGGGATACCGCCGGACGAAGTCGAGCAACTCGTCGACGCGTCGCGCATGACGTTCCACCTCGGCCCGGTCGTAGCCGATCCGGAAGACGATCTCGTGCAGGATTCCGGCGAGGAAGTAGAAGTCGGTGTCCGGCTTGATCTGCAGGACGTCCCCGGTCTCCGGCGACGACGACTCGATGCGGCGCGGATTGACGAACAGCACGGTCCCGCCGCGCTGGTTCACGGCGCGGATCTTGGCCATCGGATCCGAGATGTGGATGAGCGTCATGTGCGAGACCTGCGGATTGCTGCCGAGGCACAGGAAGTAGTCGGTGTGCAGCAGGTCGGGAATCGGATGCGCCATCGACGCCCCGTAGATCGCCTCACTCGCAGCATATTTGGCCGAGGTGTCCTGGGTTCCCGCACTGAAGCGCATCCGGGTGTCGAAGCCGCGGGCGATCGCGCCGGCGTTCGCGTAGTAGGCGCCGTTGAAGGCCGACGGGTTGCCCTGATAGACGGCGAGGGCGCCCCGGCCGTATCGGCGCCGCACCTCCGCGAGCCTGTCGGCGATCTCGCGTGCCGCGACGTCCCACTCGACCGGTTCGAAGACGCCGCGCTCCTCGCTCCGCGGATTCGTCCGTTTCAGCGGCCGGTCGAGCCGGTCCGGGTCGTGGTGGACCTGGAGGTAGTGCACGCCCTTGTGGCAGGAGAACCCCTTGTGCACGGGATGATCCTGGTCCGGTTGCAGCCGGAGAACCTCGCCGTCCCGTACCTCCGCGAGCAGGCCGCAGCCCGGCTCGCAGATCCGGCAGAACGTGTGTACGCGCGTCGTCTCCGCCGGGCTCATCGGGCGGCCGCACCCGCGACGACCGCCGCCTGCCGGGCGTCGACGATCTTGATGCGGGGCCTGCCCTCCTCGCGGCCGCGCTCGCGCTCGAAGCGGTCGATCGCGCGCCAGTCCGCGCCGCCGAGCGCGTCGGGCCGGCGTTCGCGCACCAGCGCCGTCAGGTCCGCAGCGGCCCCGGTCGGCGTGGTGAGCAGGCCCGCGCGGTGATCGTCGAGGAGGGCCTCGACGGTCTCCGCGGCGCAGTAGCGATTGGTGCCGATCACACCGGTGGCACCGCGCTTGATCCAGCCCGCCACGTAGTGACCGCGGACGGCCTGCCCGGTGGCCGCGTCGACGACGCGGCCCTCGACGTTGGCGACGGTTCCGGTGGACTCGTCGAACGGCAACCCGGCGATGGGACGTCCCCGGTATCCGACCGCCCGCAGGACCATCCCGCACTCGATGCGGTCGACGGCATCGTCGTTCGACACCGCCAGCGCCGACACGTGGTCCCCGCCGACCACTTCCTGTGGGGAACAACCGAATCGGAACACGATGCGCTTGTTCCCCGGAGTCGCCTCCCGCCGGGAGTACTCGGCCAGGATCTTCAGCTTCGCCGGGGCGTCCGGTCCCGCCGTGACCGGACCGTCGACGAGGACGTCGATCCCCGGCAGCGAGCCGAGTGCGAGCAGTTCCGGGGTGGTGCAGGCCGCGTGCTCCGGTCCCCGCCGGCCGAGCACCACCACCTCGTCGACGCGGCTGCCGGTCAGGGCGGCGAGGGCGTGATCGGCGATGTCGGTGCGGCGGAGGGTCTCCACGTCGCTGACGAGAATGCGGGCGACGTCGAGCGCCACGTTGCCGTTGCCGACGACGACCGCACGCGGCGCGGTGAGGTCGAACTCGCGGTCGGCGTGCTCGGGGTGCCCGTTGTACCAGGCCACGAATTCCCGGGCGGCGTGACTGCCCGGCAGGTCCTCGCCGGGGATGCCGAGGCGGCGGTCCCCCGACGCCCCCGACGCGTGGATCACCGCGTGATGGTGGGCCAGCACCTCGTCGAGCGTCACGTCCCGCCCGACCTCGACGCCGAGATGGAACGTGAAACCGTCCCGCCGCGCGGTGCGGTCGAACACCCGGTCCACCGTCTTGGTGTGCCAGTGGTCCGGCGCGACGCCGAACCGCACGAGCCCGCCTGCGACCGGCAGCCTTTCGAACATCGTGATTTCGGCGGCGATGTCGCGGCGGGCCAGCAGTTCCTCGGCGGCGTAGAACGCCGACGGCCCGGATCCGACGATCGCCACCCGCAGCGCCGGCGGGTCGGCGACGCCGGCGGTCGCGAGGGCGAGCGGAAGCGGCTGCACGTGCGCACCCGGTGCGGCGCTGCGCGGATTCCGCTGGAAGTACTCGGCATTGAGGTCGCGGTACCGGTCGACGTCGGGCACGGCTGCGTCACCGGGGACGATCGCGTCGACGGGGCAGACGTCGGAACACGCGCCGCAGTCGATGCAGGTGGCCGGATCGATGTACAGCATCTCGGTGCGCGCGTACTCCCGTTCCGCGGGGGTCGGGTGGATGCAGTCCACGGGGCAGACCGCGACACAGGTCGCGTCGTTGCAGCAGTTCTGGGTAACCACGTACGCCATCAGGGATGCTCCTCGCTCGTGCGCGTCACCGTCACCGGGACGCCGTTGAAGATCGGGGACGCCGTCAGCGCCTCGAGGTCGGTGGTGTCGTCCACCAGGGCGTTGTAGTTGCTGCCGGGCACCGACGCCGACCGGGGCGTCCGCAGCCCCGGCCCGTGGTGGCCCCACCCGTGCGGCATGCTCACCACGCCGGGACGCAGCGCGTCGTCGATCCGCAGTTCGGCGGTCACGGCGGTGACCTTGGACGTCACCGCCACGCGGTCGCCGGCGACCAGGCCGCGCTCGGCCGCATCGCATGGGCTGATCAGCAGGGCGCACTGGCCGCCGTCCGGTTGGGGCAGCGCATTGTGCAGCCACGAATTCATGCCCCGCCGCTGACGCCGGTTGATCAGCAGCAGATCCGGGGCCGCCCTCGTCATGCTCGCCCGCACCCGCGGCAGATCCGCGACGATCATCTCCGGCATCAGGTCGATCCGCCCGTCCGGCGTGCGCAGCACCTCCGGGACCCGCGGTGTCAGCGGCCCGTAGTCGATGCCGTCCGGGTTGTCCTCCAGCAGCGCGAGAGTCAGCCCGCCCGGGTCGCGGCCGAAACGGTCACCGTAGGGTCCGCTGCGCAGACGCAGGTCCAGCAGCCGCTGGGGGCCGCGGCGGTCGGCGACGGCGTGCAGTGCCTGGTCTATCTCGCAGCCGGCGAGCTTCGCGGCGCGCCGGGCGGCGACGGCCGCCACCTCGTCGTCGATCTCGGCGACCGGACGGTCCGGGGTTCCTGTGGCGATCGCGGCGATCCGCAGCAGGATCTGCCATTCCGCCAGCTCACCGCCGGCGAGATCGAGCAGGGGCGGCGTGTACCGCGCGACGTTCCGGATCTGGAAGTGGTTCAGGGTCACGTCGTGGTGGCCTCGGGTCGTCACCGGCGGCGGCGGCAGGATCACGTCGGCATGGCGGGTGGTCTCGTTGAGGTAGCAGTCCACCGACACCATGAATTCGAGGGCACCGAGCGCCTCCTCGATCGCGCCGCTGTTGGGCAGCGAGCGCGCGGGGTTGCCTGCGAGGGTGATCAACGCCCGGGTGCGGCCCGGTCCGGGTGTGAGGATCTCCTCCGCGAAGCACACCGCGGGCAACTCCCCCATCGCCTCCGGCAGGCCGCGCACCCGCGAACGCCACCGGTCGAACGTCAGCGTCGGCGGCCTGGTCACCGGCCAGGTGTTCTGTCCACCGGCGGGCGGCAGCGCGAACATCGCGCCTCCGGGCCGGTCGAGATTTCCCGTGACGATCGTGAGCACCTCGACGAGCCAGTTCGCGAGGGTGCCGAACTCCTGCATGCACGTTCCGATGCGCGAATGCGCGACCGCCGCCGGAGCGCCCGCGAACCCGCGGGCCACCTCCCGGATCACGACGCTGTCGATCCCGCACGCGTCGGCGACGGAGTCGGGGTCGAATTCCGCCGCCATCGCGAGTGCGGCGTCGAGTCCGTCCACCACGTCCGGTACCCGCGCGGGTCTGGCCAGACCCTCGGTCGCGATCACGGACAGCACCCCGAGCAGGAACAGGGCGTCGGTCCCGGGCCGGATCGGCACGTGCAGATCCGCGACCTCGGCGGTGCGGGTCCGCACCGGGTCCACGACGACGAGGGTGCCGCCCCGCGCGCGCAGCGCCTGCAACCGGTGGTGCATGCCGGGCGCGGTGACGGTGCTGCCGTTGGAGACCATCGGGTTCGAGCCGAGGATCAGCAGGTAGTCGGTGCGGTCGAGATCGGGGACGGTCATGCCCAGGCCGGTGCCGTACAGCAGCATGTGCGCGAGGTTCTTCGGCCAGGTGTCGACGCTGGCCGGCGAGTAGACGTTCCGGGTGCCGACCGCGCCGATCAGCTCGCCCAGGTAGAACGTCGAATCGAGATGGTGGGCGGCCGGGTTGCCATGGTAGACAGCACAACTGCCCGGGTCGCCGGTGACGAACTCCGGTAGCCGGCGCTCGATCTCGGCGAACGCCTCGTCCCAGCCTGCCTCCCGGAATCCCCCGTCCGCGGTGCGCAGCAGCGGGGTCCGGATCCGGTCCGGGTCATTCTCGATGCGGCCGAGGCCGAGCCCCTTCGCGCAGCTGTGCCCGGCACTCATCACGTCGTCGGGGTTCGGCGCGACCCGCACGATGGCGCGGCCGTCGAGTTCGACGAGCAGCCCACACGTCGACTCGCACAGCGGGCAGATCCGGTGCCCGGCGATCGGTTCTGCGGTGGTCATCGCACGTCCTCTTCGATAGCGGTCGGCTCGACCGCGACGGGAACCGCGGTCATGGTGGGCATCGCGTTGATCGACTGGACACCGTCATCGGTTCCGGTCAGCGCATTCACGTTCACTCCGACGTTTTCGCGCGGGTCGACGCTGCCGAAGCAGTGCGTCATCGACACGGTGCCCCGGGCCAGGGTGCCGTCCGCCCGCGCGGTCGCACGCAGGTGTCCGGACGCCGAACGCACGGTCACCGCCTGGCCGTCCGCGATGTCCAGGGCGGCGAGGTCGTCCGGGTGCAGGCTCGCGGGGTTCGTGCCGCCGGGGACGAGACCCGGCACGCGGGTCCCGGTGGAGTTGACGGCCTCACGGATCCGTCGCACCGTGAGCAGCAGCGGAAACTGTTCGGTGACAGCAGTGCCGGTCAACGCCGCGCGCAGTTCGCCGCGCACGTCGCCGGGCATCAGCATCAGGCGGTGCCCGGCACCCTCCTCGCCCGCCGGACCCACGACGGCGCCACTGTCCCCGGCGAGATGCCCGTGCGGGGCGGCGACCAGGTCGGCGAACGGGACGCGCCCCCGCTCGGCGGTCATCGCCAGCAACTGCTCCGACGTCGGCGGCGCGGCGGGGTCGAGGATGCGGCCGGCGAACTTGACCGGCTGCCCGGAGGCGGCGGCGAGGTCGAGGAAGAACCGCCAGTCGTCGACGACGCCGGGCGGGGGTGGCACGACAGCGGGAGTGAACTGCGCGAACGGGCGCGGAAAGAACGGCTCCATGATGGCGGTGTGGTCGGCGCGCTCGTACATCGTGGTCGGGGCAATCACGTAGTCGGCGAGCCGGGCGGTGTCCGACATGCGGGGGTCGACGCACACCAGCAGGTCCAGTGATCGCAGTGCGCGCAGCGCCTTCCCGCGGTCGGGCAGCGCCGCCGCCGGATTGCCGCCGGAGACGATCAGCGCCCGCACCCGGTCGGGTCCGGGTTCGAGGATCTCGTCGGCGAGGATGCCCGACGGCAGCTCACCGCGGATCGCCCGCACGCCGCCGATCCGGCTGCGGAATCCGTGCTCGTAGGCGCGGGTGGGCGGGGCGACCTCCACCCGGGCGGGCTGGTGCCGGGTCAGGACAGCGCGGTCGTCGGCCCGCTCCCCCTCGCGCAGGTAGCGGCCGCACACCACGTTGAGGGTGGCGACGAGGTGCTCGGCGAGGTTCGAGTGCGGGCCCATGCACAGCCCGGTCCCGGTGGTCGCCATGCCGCGCGCTCCGCCGGCGAACACCCGGGCCGCCGCGACGACGTCGCCGGCGGGGACACCACAGATCCGCTGCACGACCGCGGGGGTCACGCCGGAGACGGCCGCGGTGAGCGCGGGCACGTCTGCGACGTACCGGCGGCAGAAGTCGGCGTCGTGGAGGCGCTCGGTGAGGACGACGTGCAGAAGTCCGGCGAACAGCACCGCGTCCGTTCCCGGACGCGGCGCCAGGTGGATGTCGGCGAGGGCCGCGGTCTCGGTGCGCCGCGGGTCGACGACGATCAGCCGCAGGCCCCGTTCCCGCGCGGCCCGCAGGGTGACGGACGGGTTCTGCACCACCGCGCCGTCCCCGTCGCCGCCGTTGCCGGAGACGACGGGGTTGGTGCCGGCCAGCAACCACACGTCCGCGTCCTCGAACCGTTGCCGGCCGCCCAGGTAGGTTCCCATCCGTTCGGCGACAACCCATTTCGCGGACTGGTCGATGGTCATCGTGGAGAACAGCTTGTGCGAGCCGGTGCCCCGGAACCAGGCCCGGGCCATCGGCGGGGTGAGTGCGGCGAAGTTCTGCTGCGTGCCCATGAACAGGGCGACCGCGTCCGGTCCGTGGCGGTCCACGATGGTGCGCAGCCGGGCCGCGATCTCGGTGACGGCCCCGGCCACCGGCACCGGCTCGTGGGCGCCGGCGGCGGTGCGCCGCATCGACGTGGTCAGCCGGTCCGGACCGTGGACGAGGTCGCCGCCGCGGCGCCCCTTCGGGCAGGTGTACCCACCGGAGACCGGGTGGTGGGCGTCCCCGAGCACCCGGGCGATCCGCCCGTCCTCGACGTCGAGCAGGACCCCGCACGAGGACGCACACAGCCTGCAATACGAGGTACGCCGGGACGTGACGGGTCGCATCGGCTCAGTGCGCCTCGGCCACGGGCACCGACTCCGTGGCGTCGACCACGGTGCGTCCGCGCAGACGCTCCCGTGCGAACAGCACCCCGAGGGTGAGGACGGCGGTGGCGGTCGGCACGATCATGAGCAGGAAGATGGTGCGGGCGTCCATTCCGGCCGCGATCAGGGCGGCGCCCAGCGTCGGCCCGGCGATCGATCCGATGCGCCCGACTCCCATGGCCCAGCCGATCCCGGTCGAGCGTGCCGCCACCGGATAGATCGACGCGGCGATCGCGATGATGCCGGCCGAACTGCCGGAGATTCCGAATCCGACGATGCAGATCGTGATCAGCAGCAGGGTGGAATTCGCGAGCAGTACCGCGACGGCGCCGATGAACAGTGCCCCGAGGGTGTACCCCGCCATCACCACGGCGTAGGCGGCGTCCGAACCCCGCGACCGGGCCCACAGGGTGCCGACCCGGTCGGTGATCCACCCGACCGACAGCGCGCCTGCCATACCGCCGAGGTTGAACAGCGCGGCGGCGAGGATCGCGTGGGACGCGCTCTGCCCGGCCTGACTGAACAGCGACGGCATCCACCCGAACAGGAAGTAGATCACCAGGAAGTTGATGACGAACACCACCCACAGCAGGACGGTGTCGAGCGCCCGGCCCCGCGCGAACAGTGCGCGGATGGGTGATCTGGTGGCCACCGCGGCGTCCACGGTGAACGTGACCGAACCGTCGATTCCGGCCTGCGGTGCGATCGCCGAGAGGATCTTCGCGGCGCCGGCGTGATCACCCCGGGCGGCGAGGAACTTGCCCGACTCCGGCAGTCCGGCCCATGCGAGCGCCGCCACGATCAGCGGGAGGACGCCACCGGCCACGAAGATCGACTGCCAGCCGTACGCCGGGATCAATTGAGCGGCAGCGAGTCCGCCGAGGAACCCGCCGAGCGACATGCCTGCCACGACGATCGTGACCAGGGTGGAGCGGCTGCGTGCGGGGCTGTACTCGCTGGTCAGCGCGATCAGGTTCGGGGTGACGCCACCGAGACCGATTCCGGCGAGGATGCGCAGCACGATCAGCACGCCCATCGACGGCGCGAGCGCGGATGCGAGTGTGAACACCGCGAACAGCACGGTGCACAGCAGGATCACCCGTCGCCGGCCCCAGCGGTCGGCGACGGGACCGAACAGCAGGCTGCCGAGGACCATCGCGCCGCTGCTGAGTGCCAGCAGCAGCCCGAACGAGGCCTTGGACAGACCCCAGTCCTCGGACAGTGCGGGGATCGCGAATCCGATCAGCTGGGCGTCCATGCCGTCGAGAATTGCGAGCGCCAGACACAACGCGATGGCGCGCTTCTGGAGGGCCGACACCGGTGCGGTGTCGATGAGTTCGGAGATGTCGACTTCACGAGTTGGGGCCACGACGTGCATTCCTCTCGAAAAAATGGGGAACCGCGGGAGATGAAGCCTCGAACTAGACCGGGGTGACGGTGCCGTCGACCGCGAGTGCGTCGGCGGGAACCTCGGGGAAGCGTTGACGCAGGGACGGTTTGGCGAGTTTCCCGGAGAACGTGCGCGGCAGGGGCTCGCCCAGCGCGACGGCATGCTTGGGGCGCTTGAACTTCGCCAGGTTCTCGCCGGCGACCTCCGCGATGTCGGCGACGATCTCGGCGGCGGGGCGCTCGCTGTGGAACACCACCATCGGCACCTCGCCCCACCGGTCGTCCTTGACCCCGATGACGGCGAGATCGACCAGGCCGTCGATGCCGTGCAGCGCCTTCTCGATCTCGGCGGGGTAGACGTTGAGGCCGCCGGAGATCAGCATGTCCTTGCTGCGATCGACGATCTTGAGGAATCCGCCCTCGTCCTGCATGCCGAGGTCGCCGGTGCGCAGCCACCCGTCGCCGAGGGTCGCCGCGGTGGCCTCGGGCTTGTTCCAGTACTCCCGCAGCACGTGCTCGCCGCGGACCAGGATCTCGCCGACCTCCCCGGCCGGGGTGTCGGCTCCCGGATCGCCGATCCGGATGTGAGTGCCGACCAGCGGCAGACCGGCGAAGCCGGGGCGCGACAGAGCGTCCTCGTAGGCGAGGGTCGACACCATGCCGGACGCCTCGGTGAGGCCGTAACACTGGGTGAGCGGGATGCCGTGCGAGCGGTAGAAGTCGAGCAGGTCCAGGCTGACCGGTGCGCCGCCGGTGCCGGCGAACGTGAACTTCGCGAGCTTGCGGCCGCCGAAGTCGGGCAGCATCGTCATCCGTTCCCAGATCACCGGGACGGTCGTGGTGGCCGTGATCTGCTCGCGCTCGAACGTGTCGAGGGCGATCTCCGGGTCGTACTCGCGCAGCAGGACCATCGTCGCGCCGGGCACGACGACGAGCTGCATGAAGATCGACAGGACGGAGCCGGTGTACACCAGCGGCGCGGAGCACAGCACCCGGTCGCGGTGCGAGAAACCGAACGTGATCGCCTGCGAGATGCCGGGGGTCATCGCGTTGCGGTGCGTGATCAGGGCGCCCTTCTGCACACCGGTGGTCCCCGAGGTGTAGCAGATGAAGCCGGGGTCGTCGGCGTCGATGGCGACGACAGGCGCGGTCCCGGGGTCGATCAGCCGCTCGTAGGGCGGATGGGCGCTGCCCCCGATCGCGTAGGTCTCGAACTCCGCCTGCTCGGCGGCGACCTCGAGCAGCGGCGCGAAGCCGTCCTCGACGACCACCACGCGGGGCGCGGAGTCGATCACCATCGGCGCCAGCTCCTTGCCGGTGAGCCGGAAGTTCAGCGGCACGCTGATGGCACCGAGCTTGAGGGTCGCCAGGATGAGGTGGGCGAGTTCGGGGCGATTGAGCATCATCACCGCCACCCGGTCCCCCTTACGGACGCCCCGGGCCGCGAGGCCGCGGGCGAGTGCGTCGGTGATGGCGTCGACCTCGGCCCAGGTCTGCGACGTGTCCCCGAACACGATGGCCTGCTGCTGCGAACGTGTCTTACCCCAGAACCGGGTCAGGTCCGCGAGATTCATCTGTGCTCCTCGTGCTCGTCAACCGGGTGTGACCACCCTCACTTCGTGTGCCGTAAACCTAACAGTTGTAGGCCAGCGGCGCAATGCTCGATCCGGAAAATTCGGACACCCGACAGAACCGGCACTGAGCACGAAAACGACACCCACACAACATATTTCGTGTGGGTGTCGCTTCTGTGGAATGTGCGCGGTCAGCCGGCCGGCGGGGCCTCGCGCCGAGAGCTCGCCGGGTCGGTCGCCGCGGCGATCCGCGCGGCGTCGTACCGCGCCACCGTCCGCAGTACCTCCGCGGTGTCCGCGCCCACGACCGGCGGCAGCGCGGGCGCGAACTTCTCCCCGGCGACGCGCACGGGGCTGACGACGAACTCGAGCTCGCCTGCCCCCGGGTAGTCGACCCGGTAGGTGTTGTCGCGCGCCCGGAAGTGCGGGTCGTCGAGCATGTCGGCCACGCTGTTGACCGGGCCTCCCGCGATGCCGTGTTCGAGGAACAGTTGCACCCACTCGGCCCGGGTGCGCTGCGCGAAGATCTCGGTCAGAGCCCGCCACACCAGGTCCGCGCGGGCGGGGGCGCCGTCGTCCGTGCCCGTGAGGTCGACGGCGATCAGGTCCTCTCGCCCGACCGCGGCCAGGAAGTTGTGCCAGAACTTCTCCACGTGCGACCCGAACAGGATCGCCTCGCCGTCGGCGGTGCGGTAGGCCTCGAGCCGTGGCCAGTCGGGCAGCCGCCCGTCCGGCAGCCAGGTCGGCCGGGGAATCGAGCGGTCCCTGTTCAATTCCGCGTCCACGAGGTCCGGCATCCACGCGGCGGCGACGTCGATGCCCGCCACCTCGACGTGGCAGCCGGCACCGGTGGTTCCGGCCTTGTGCAGCGCGGCGAGCAGGCCCATCGCCCCGTAGGCGCCGAGCGCGTACATCGCGATCGGCGGCGTCGTGGATCCGGCCATCCCCTCGGTCGGCGGCTCCGCGGGAGTACTCACCTCACGGAGCCCGGCGTACGCGTCGAACACCGGACCACCGGTGCCGAGCACACGGTACGGACCGTCGGTGCCCATGCCCGACACCGTGCACAGCACGATCTTCGGATTCACCTGTCGCAGTTGCTCGTAGCCGATGCCGAGCCAGTCGAGGTACCCACCCCGCATGCCCTCGACGACAGCGTCGCACGACCGCGCGAGGTCGAGGAACGCCTCCTTACCCTCGGGGGTACGCAGATCGAGTGCGACGCTGCGCTTTCCGCGATTCCATCGCAGGTGCATGAAGGCAGGCCCGTCCTCGCCTCCGACGGCGCGGCTGCCACCGATGCGCACCGGATCCCCGAGCGGGCCGGATTCGATCTTGATCACGTCCGCACCGAGATCGGCGAGATGCCCGCCGAGCGACGACGGCGCCAGCTGCGCGACCTCGAGGATCCGGACGCCGCCCAGCAGCGAGTACCCACTCATGAACCCTCCTCCGCTCCCCGGCCGACGGCCAGCGAGACATTCTGTGTCTGTTCAGGTTTCAATTCGATCCAGAGTCCGTCGACGTCGGCGACGAGGACGTCGCCGGAATACATCGCGCCGCGCAGGAATCGCTTGCGGCCCTCCTGCCCGGCCAGCTCCGCCTCCACGCGCAATTCGACGCCCAATGGCGCGGGCGCCCGGTAGTTGACGTGCAGGTACGCCGTGCGGGCCCACGGCCTGCCGGAATCGTTGGCGAGCCGCGCGAGGATCTCGTCGAAGATCAGCGGCGTCACGCCGCCGTTCATCGCGTAGCGCCCGGAATGGAACCTGCCGACCGTGACGCGCCCCCGCGCCCGGGTCGCGGTCACCTCGTCGATGTGGAGGGGCGGCGTCAGCGCCTGCCCCCTCCCGGGAAGATCCCAGCGACGGCCGGCGATCTGTTCGTCCTCGCCGACCTCGAACTCCGCCAGTCGTGCTGCGAGGTCGCGGAGCGTACGCGCCGCGCGACCCGCCGCGCCCGGACTCGGGCGGCTGCGGGTGACGGCCTCCTGCACGGAACGTAAAGCCTCTGCCAGTTCCGCGAACTCGTCGTCGCCGTCCGCGGTCGGTTCGAACGGGTCGTCCCAGCTGGGGCTCCAGATGTCGTCGTCGGTCGTGACGGTGGCGTCCACCCGGACCTCGCTTTCGGTGGTGAGGAGTGACGCGCGGTTCACCGGGCGCGCCGTCCGAAGTACGAGCCGAACATCTCCTCGACCGGACGCGGTCGGAGCGTCGTGCGCGACACGACGTTCTCCCGGTCGTACCGGCTCCGCAGGTCGCGTCCCGGTCCGTCGAGCAGTAGAGCCTTGATCTCGCGCATCGACTCCGGGGGCTGAGCGGCGATCTGCCCGGCCGCCTCGAGCGCGGCAGCGAGGACGTCGCCGTCGGCCGCGTACCGGGAGACGAGACCCATCCGGCAGGCCTCCTCACCGGTGACCGCCCGGGACGTCATCAGCAGGTCGCGGGCCTGCCCCGCGCCGATCAGGTGGTCGAGCACCCACGTCAGGTTGGCGCCGCCGTACCTCGCCGCGGTGACGGTGATGCTCGTCCCGGGACCCCCGACGCGCAGATCCGAGCACACCGCCAGCAGCGTGCCCGCGCCGTAGGCCATGCCGTGGACCGCGGCCACGGTGGGTTTGGGGAACGTGAAGTACCTCCACAACAGTTCGTCCCGTTCGAGCAGGCTCAGCGCGCAGGCGTCCGCCGTCATCGCCCGGAGTTCCTTCAGGTCGTATCCCGCCGAGAATGCGGCGGTACCCTCGCCTGCCAGCACCACCACCCGGACGTCCGGGTCGTCCGCCGCCTCGGCGAGCGCGGCATCGAGCTCACGTTGCAGACCGAGGGTGATCGCGTTGTGCACGTCGGGCCGCGCGAGGTCGAGTTGCAGCACTCCGGGTGCGGGCGACGATCGGCGCAGGTCGCCCGTCGTCACCTCACACCGCCGGCCGCGGCCTCCTGCCGAGCGACCTCCTCGGCGTCCCGGGTGATCATCTTGTGGAATACCTGACCGGGAAGCTCGTTGCGTCCGTAGATCAGCTCGTCGACCTGCCCGTGCGCCGCGTTGGCCGTGATCGTCTTCGTGACGAACCAGTCCTCGGCGTGCAGGGTCTCCATGAGGAGTTCCCAGTTCTTGTCGAGAATCCGCTTTTCGCGCGGAGTCTCGGGTTCCTTCGGGGAGAGAAGGCGAATGGTGCAGTACGACACGTTGGGATCTTCGGTGTCGGGCACGATCGTCCAGATCTCGAAGTGGTTGGGCTCGGTCACGAGCATCGTGCCCGGGTAGATCGTGTAGTTCGCGAGGGAGTAGTCGCGGACGTCGAACGAGTCGGGGTCTGCGCCGCGCACCTCGGTGATCGACTTGCGGGCCACGACGATTCGCCACGAACGGTCGACCAGGTCGTAGGCCGTGATGTTGCCCTCGAGATAGTTGCACACGGTCTTGGTGTGCAACTGGCACAGGTGGTACGAGTCCTGGACGCCGTCGACGGCGATCTTCCAGTTCATGTCGAGTTTCCAGGTCTCCTTGCGGACCTGGAACGACTCGGCCATCCCGGTGTCCGTCACCTCGGCGTCGTGCTTGGCGCCGAGGATCCCGGCGATGTCGAGTTCGGCGCCGACCGTCGGAGCGACCCAGACCAGGCCGTGCCGCACCTCGCAGGGAAACTCGACGAGCCCGTACTGCGAGCGGTCCATGCCGTCGAAGCCCTCCGCGTGCGGCATTCCCCGCAGGTCGCCGCCGCGGCCGTACGCCCAGTTGTGATAGGGGCAGCTGAAGACGCGCTTGCAACCGGCTTCCTCGAACTCCACCTTCGAGCCCCGGTGCCTGCAGACGTTGGAGAAGGCCTTGACGCTGCCGTCCGTCTGCTTGACCACCAGTAGCGGCGTGCCGATCAGCTCGGTCGTGACGAAGTCGCCCGCCTTCTTCAGCTCGTCGACGTGCGCGACGATGTGCGGCAGCCGCCGGACCACCGTGCGCTCCCGTTCGGCGAGTTCGGGGTCGTTGAACACCGAGAACGGCACTCGAAGCAGGTCGTCCGCGTAGTCGGTGCTGTTGTTGTCGACGTGTGCGATCAGTCGCTCGGTGAGTGTGATCTTGTCTTCGCGCTCCATACACCGAGAGTGGCACATGAGACATTCATTGTCTAGCGTCTCACGGCAGATTGTGGTTGTACTGTTTCCTGGTGGCTGCAAGGACTGGAAACGAACCCGCGACCGACGTCCGCTCGACGATCCTCAGTGCAGCGGAGTCGTGCTTCGAACGCTTCGGGATCACCAAGACGACCATGGAGGACGTCGCCCGCGCCGCGGACATGTCCCGCGCGACCGTCTACCGGTACTTCTCGGACCGGGAGAGTCTGATCATCGAATCGGTCGCGCGGCGCGCGCGCAAGAACATGGCGCCGGCCCGCGCGTTCATAGCGAAGTGGCCCACGATCGAGGAGCGACTCGTCGAGGGCATCTGCCAGAACGTCGAGAGCGGTCTGCGGGACCCGATGGTCCACCTGCTCGTCTCCCCGTCGGAGATGACGCTGGCCAACTCACTGCTGACCACGTCGGGCAAGGCCGTCGAACTGACGAGTGAACTGTGGGAGCCGATCCTGCGCGAAGCGCAGGAGGCCGGCGACCTCCGCGCCGACCTCGATCTGACCTTGCTGTGCGAATGGATCTCGGAACTCGAGATCATGTGTATCAGCCAACTCAACGGCGGCACCGGCTCGCTGGAACGGTTCCGCGAGAAGATCCGCACGTTCCTGGTCCCCTCGGTTCTCCCTGCCGGCGACTGACGTACGCGAGGTACGACGCCGCCGGCAGACCGCCCGAACTTCGGCTACCGCGGCGCCTTGTCACCGTCGAGTGCCGAGTCGATGCCACTGATCTCGGTGATCTTCCAGTCGTTTCCGCTGTCGACCGTCATCTTGTAGGTCGCCGTCGACTGCAGCCCGTCCGGTGCCTGGCTGTTCTTCGTCAGAACACTCACGAAGCAGTCCACCGAATAGGTACCGTCCGGCCCCGGTTCGGCCTTCGCCGAGATCGGTTGCGCGGTCGACGTCCATTGGAGCGGAGCGATGATCTGCTCCATCGACGTCGCGGCCTGGGTGAGACGGTTCGACAGTTCCGGGGAAGTCCCCGCCGTCAGCCGTGTCCGCCACGCGGGCAGGTCGCGAAAGTCCATCTCGGCGGCGCCGGTCGCGTAGTCGAGAGCGATGCGTTCCGCCTGCTGCGTACTCGCCGCCGCGTCGTGGAGTTGGTCGAGTTCGGTCGTCGTGCTCCGAAGTTGCCACCCGAGCACCGCCAGTGCGACGACGAGAACCGCGACCAGCCCCCCGGCCACCACCGACTGCAGCGGCACGTTCCTGCCCCCACCACGCTCGCGATCGCCCGCACCATCGGAGGGATCCGTCTCCGGGGTGGTTCCGGAGTTCACGAGTTCCATTGATTTCTGCATCGTTCGCCTTTCGCTGGGCTGTCCGATCTCCGGGGGTGGACGATCGAGTACGTCTCGGGGTGCGGTGGTGTCTACCGTCCCGACGGGCTGAGATGGACTGTCAGTGCATCTCCGGAGGTGGTGGACGCCAGAACGTTGTCGAGCAGGCGGCCCACGTCGACGGTCCGCATCGCGGCCGCCCCGGCCTGGACCGAGGGCAGGAGATTGACGCCGATCACCTGCAGGTCCGGGGCGGTGTGGTCGAGGAACGCCTGCAGCTCCCCGATGAAAGGGCTTGCTCCGTTGGCGATTCCGTCGCGCAGCGGACCCTTCTCGGTGGCGAACCGGATTCCGCCGAGGACGTCGCGGAACCCGCTGCCGAACTCGGCGACGATCGGTGTCGTATCCCGGAAACCCTCCGGGAGGGTGGCGCTGTCCATCAGCAGCGGTTGCAGGGTGTCGAACAGCGTCGTGAGGTTGTCGGACTGCTGGGTCAGCGTCGCCGCGAGTAGCTCGCCGGCCCGCGTGAGATTGTTCAGGACCGCGAAGTCGTCGGGAAGCGCGACGTCGATCGTGTCGAAGATCGCCTGTACCCGAACGGGATCCACCTGTTCGAGGAGCCTCGTCAGGCGCTCCGACAGCTCCTTGAACGTCGTCGGTACCACGACCTGGTCCGCCGGGACGGTGTCGCCGTCCTCGAGATACGGTCCCGCGGCCGACGAGGGCAGCACCGCGAGGAACGGTTCGCCCAGCGCCGACAGATTGTCGACGCGGAATTCGCTGTCGGCGGGGATCGACCGGTCACTCTCGTAGTTCCACGCGACCTCGATGTGGTCGGCCGACGCCGTCACGTCACTGATGTGACCGATGGCGACCCCCCGGAGCAGTACACGGGAGCCGACCACCAGACCATTCGTGTCCGGCACGTCCAGCGTGGCGGTGCGTACGTCGTCGAACCGGGCGACGTGCAGACCCGCCCGGCCCATGTAGAGGAACGACAGCACGGCGATCACCACCATGCCGAGAATCGACAACGAAGTCTTGACGGTCATTTCACTGCTCCCAGCATGCGGAGCAGGTTCTCCGCGTCGGCCACGATCTGTTCTCCCCCGGCAGATTCGATGCCCTCGATCTCGACGGAAGGCTTCTGCGCGAACGGCACGATCCTGCTGCGCAGGAAGCGCGACAGCACGACGGTCGTGTCCGGCCCCTCGTCCCAGGTCTCGCGCGCCACATCCCCCGTGTCGGCGAGCGTGTTCAGCATGGGAACCATCCACAGTCCGCCTTCGTACACGCTGCCGACGGAGGGCAGGATCTGGCCGATGTGCGACACCACCGAGATCGCGAGTCGCCGCCAGTAGTGCACGCTGGAACTGTCGAACATCGCCGACAGGGCGTCCGTGCGGTCGTCGAACGACAGCGCGGTCTCGTTCAACCCCGACAACGTCCGATCGATCTCCTCGGTTCGCCCCGCGAGGTCCCGCATATCCAGCGCCGCCACGGACGCCAGGTCACGCACAGCCGGGAGCGGCGGCACCACGGAATTCACCCGGCCCATCACGTCTTCGATCCGCTGGATACTGCCGCCGTTGACGAAGTTCGCCAGCACGGCGATCGTGTCCTCGAGTTGCGGCGGCGAGATGGTGCGGCTCACGGGAATGGTGCCCCCGGCGGGCAGATACCCGCCGGCGGCACCGCCGCCCTCATCGGTGACGGCGATGTACGTGTCGCCCAACAGTGTGTCCTGACGGACGATTGCCCGCGCGTCGGCGGGAATCCTGGTGCCGCTTCCGATGCCGGCCGATACCGTCACGGTCGATCCGGACACCTGCAGGGAACGGACCTCGCCGACCCGCAGCCCGTCCATCACCACGTCGGCACCGGCGGGCAGGTTCATCACGCTGGCGAACTCGAGCGACAGGTCGTAGGTGTCTCCGACGCCACCGCGGACCGAGGGCAGGTCGTCCGGCCCCAGGGAACAGGCCGGCACCGTCAGCACCACCGCGCTCACGGAGGCGGCACCCAGAATCTGCCGCGTCCTTCTCGACAGGTTCATCTCAGTTCCTTCCCGTCCGCACGAGGTCCAGCAGCCGATCCATCGGCACCTCGGTTCCGGCGGTCGTCAGAGCCACGGTCGGTGGCTGGTAGGCAATGGTGAGCGCTCCGTCGCGCGTCGTCTGCTGCGCGAGGAAGGGTGCAACGGACGGTATCGTCGAGATCAGGCCTGCCATGTCGTTCGACCGTGTCGCCGCCAGCTTCAGGGCGTCGGTCGCCGGTCCGTGTACAAAGGGCCAGATGTCGGCGCCGTAGTTCTGCTGGATGTCGTGCAAAGTTGCTACCAGCCAACCGATTCCCTCGCACACTTCGATGACTCCGGGCCACAGATCGATGCCCGCTGCCACGACGGCAGGCATCTGCTCGACGATCGACCGGATCGAACTCCACCGGCGGAGCGCTTCGTCCGTCAGCGGGGCCATGTTCGCGATCGACGAACCGATGTCGGCGACGAGTTTGTCCGGATCTGCCGCGGCCTCGGCGGCATGCCTCATCATGTCCGCGGCGTTGTCCCCCTGGCCACGCAGCGCCTCGTCGAGACCGAGCACCGTCCTCCGGACGTTCTCCCCACCGTCGTCCGGGGCGAGCGCATCGATGAAATCGGCTGCCGAACCGGCGATCTCGGAGATGCTTTTCGGAGTGTGGCTGTGCCCCAGCGGGATGCACTGCTCCGGTGCGAGTTCCGGTCCGGTCGTGTAGTTGCCGACGAGTTCGAGACTGCGATCGGCGAGCAGGGACTTCGAGCGGGTGACCGCTCGGACATCGAACGGATAGGACCGGCCACTCGCGAGCGAGAAGGTGACCTGCACGTGGTCGCCCTGCGGCTCGATGCCTTCGACACGGCCCACCTCGTAACCCATCTGGGTGACCGGGTTTCCGGTGTAGAGGCCGATGGCGTCGGGCATGAGTGCGCAGAACGCCGACCGGTCTGCCGGCTCCCCCGTCGTCGCGACCGCGACACCGGCGCCGCATACGGCGGCGGCCGCGCACACCACGGCCAGCACCTTGACGATCAGGCGTGATTTTCCGGACATCTCAGCACGTCCGTCCGGGAACGGGGACGCAGAAGTCCGAGGCCATCAGTGTGCCGCCCTTGATCGCGGCCATTCCTTCCGGCGTCAGCCATTCGGCGAGCTGAGTGCGCAACGACTGAAGATTGTCGATGGCCGGGCCCATCGACGTCCGGAACTCGTCGATCACACCCTTCGCGTGGTTCACAGCGTCGAGCACCTCCGTCTTGTGGTCGAGATAGAACGCCTCGAACGGCTGAATCGTCATCAGGACGTTGCCGAGCAGGGAATAGGCCTCGTTGAAACCGGCGTGAGTGGTGTTGTACGTCGAGAGGACGACATCGATCTCGCGGATCAGTTCGAACACCATGCCCTGATCGGCCTCGAAGCTCTGGAGATACTCCGCGGCGAGGTCGGCGATCGTGCGGACCTGCGCACGCTGCTGATCCATCACGCGGGCGATGCTGGTCAGACCCGAGATCATCGACGCGACGGAGGTCGGGTTCTCCTCGAGCGCCCGGGCCATCTCGTCGAGATTCGCGTCGACGGTGCCGCCCTCGACGTTGTCGGTCGTGTGCGGCGCGGCCTGCAGCACATCACCGATCGAATACGGAACGCTCACCTGTGCGGTGGGCAGCGGGGCGTCCCCGAGCGGCAGATCGCCGAGAGGGACGAGGGTGATCGCGTACCCCCCGACCGGGGTGAGCATGCGCACCTCCACACGGGAGTCCGAGCCGACCGGTATCGCGTCGTCGATCTCGGCCGTCACCAGTACCGCGTCCGGCTCGATCGACACGTCCGTGACGGTTCCCACGCCGATGCCCGCCACCCGGACGTCCTGGCCGATGTCGATCGAGGAGGCGTCGTCGGTGCGGAACGAGAACGACGCGCGCCCCGGTGGATTCGCGTAGAGGACGGCGGTGGTCGCGAGCGCGACAACCACCAGGAGGACGATGCCTGCGCCGAACGCGACCTCCCTGCCCATCAGCGACCGCACCGTGCCCCATACCCGGCCACTGCTTCTCGTCACGGGTTGCATACGACGACCTCGCTCCCTCTCAGCAGAACCTCGACGTCGGTGGGTAGCTGCGCCACACCGTTCGTGCACTGGACACCGCCCGGGCCTGCCGCGGCGGTCTGCGGGACCTGCAGTCCGGCGAAGGCGGCCGGCAGCAGTCTCAACGCTTCCGCGGTCTCCGGCACCGACGCGAATGCGTCGGACAGCATCTGCTCGATGTCCATGCCCGGTTGCAGACCGAGAGCATCGATCAATCGTTTGATCGGTGTGAGGAATTCGGGGCCGAACGCAGCCGTCTTCGGGAACTCGTCGATGACCGTCATCGCCTTCGCGATCGGGAAACTCACCGAGCGCAGGAACTCGACGACCTCGGGCGACCGGCCTCCCATGCTGTCGGAGATCCGTGCGAGGTTGCCGGTGAGGGTCGAGATGACCTGTTCGCGGTCGTGGGCGAGGCCGGCGAGTTTCTGTGCGTCTTCGAGCATCGGTGACAGTCCGTTTCCGTCTCCTTGCAGAAGCGAGATCGCGTTCTCGGTGAAGGTGTTGATGTCGTCGGTGCTCATGGTGGCGAGTACCGGTTGCAGTCCGTTGAACAGCTCGGTGATGTCGAACGAGGCCCGTGTCTTGTCGGCGGACAGTCGATCGACCGGGTCGCCCGGATCGGCGGGGAACTCGGCGTCGATGTAGCGAACCCCGGTGAGGTTCTGATACTTCACCGCGAGGATCGTGCCGGACGTGAGCTGATACGGCTTCTCCATCGTGAAGTGCACTTCCGCCAGACTCCGCCCGCCGTCCCGAATCAATTCGACCGATTCGACCTTGCCGATCCGGACCCCCTTCGTCCGGATGTCCCCGTGTGCACCGAGCCCGGAGACGTCGGTGAATTCCGCTGTGTAGCTGTTCGTCTCGTTTGTCACCGGGCTCTTCATCGCGCTGATCACGATGATGAAGAGGACCACGGAGACCGCGGCCGCGACGGCGAGCTTGACGACGGTGACGAGGTACCTGGTGCGGTTGCTCATCGGCCGGCCCCGTCCTCGGACGGCGGGGCACCGGTCAGCGCCAGCGGGGCCGCCAGTGCGGGCAGATCGTCCAGCACGATCCGCAGATTCAGCCGCTGCCCGTCCCCGCTGTCCTCGAACGCGGACTCGAGCCGCTCGACGGCGGTGCGCAGTCGAGCGGGGCGCGCCCCGCCGTCGTAGAGGTGCGGCACCACGCCGACGAGTTCCGAGACGACCTCGGTGACCGGTACCAGTTCGTCGCCGTGCGATTTCAGCAACTGCCCGGCCTGGCCGAACAATTGTCCGGCAGCCAGGGTGAGACCGGCGTCCGTCTCGTCCATGAACGGGTCGTCGACGCCCACCGAACCGTCGGGCCGCTGGTTGTAGGTGCTGTTGTAGATATGGGTCAGCGAATCGATCGCCTGGCGATTGAACGCCGGGAACACGTCGAGGACGTCGTTGATCCGCCCGAGCAGGTCGGCCGGAAGCGCCTGCTGGGTCTGGGCGACCCGGTCGACGAGCACGAGTCCCGCATCGAACATCGGTGTCAGTCCGTCGGTGTAGCGGACGACCTTGTCCAGACTGGTGATCATCGACTCGGTCAGCGTGCCGTCGACGGCCAGCGAACCCTTCTCGATCATGGTCGACATCGTGAAATCTCCTGTGGGCGTGCGGTCCAGTGTGCTGTGTGCCTCCAGATCGGAACCGCCGGGCCTGCCGACCAGATTGACGGCCGTGGAACCGAAGTAGTTCTGCGGCCGGAAGTCGACGTCGAACGCATCGGTCAGGCCGCCGATCTGATCCGGATCGAGCTGAAGGTCCATGCGAACGGAATCCGCGCCCGTGCGTTCCAGTCCGGTGACGACACCGACTTCACCGCCACGCAGGATCACCTTCGTGCCGGAGTCGACGCCCGGGCCCACGTAGGGGACGTCGATGCTGATCGGCAACCCGTCCGTTTCCGCACCGCCCGGGTATGCCCATACTGCGGCGATCACTGCGCAGGTCGTCACGACGACCCCCAGCCCCGCCCCGTGCAGCACTCGGCTCTGACGGCCGGGAACGCCTCTCAGGAAGTCCTGGCTCCTCGCTCTGCTCATTGACTCATCCTTTGAACACCAGTTCGGGACTGAGACCCCAGATCGCCACAGTCATACAGAAATTCAGAACGACGATCGCGACGAGGCTCGCCCGGATCGCTCGCCCGGACGCCGCGCCCACCCCCGCGGGCCCACCATCCGCGAAGTATCCGTAATAGCAGTGGATCATCGTGACGACGGCACAGAAGACGACTGCCTTGACCAGCGACGCCATCAGGTCGGGAACACTGAGAAATTGACTGAAGTAATGATCGTAGGTGCCCGAAGGCTGACGGTGAAACGTCTTGATGATCAACCCTCCGGTGAAGAAACTGACCACGAGCGCCATCAGGTACCCGGGGATCACGATGAGCATGCTTCCGATCAGCCGCGTCCCGACCACGAACGGAATGGCCTGCAACCCCATCGATTCGGTGGCGTCGATCTCTTCGGAGATGCGCATCGAGCCGATCTCGGCGGTCATCCGGCAGCCGGCCTGCGCGGCGAATCCGATTCCGGTGATGATCGGGGCGATGACCCGGACATTGCCGAACGAGCCGATGATGCCGGTCAACGCCCCGAATCCCAGCAGGTCGAACGCCATGAACGCCTGGATCGCGACCACGGCGCCGACAGCCAGTCCCAGGAAGAACATCAGGCTGACGACACCGCCGTCGACGACGAGGGATCCGTTCCCCCACGCCATGTTGTTCATGGTGGTCATGGTCTGCTTGCGGTAGTGCCTCAACGTTTTGGGCAGCAATGCGACCGTCTTGACCGCGAAGACCGTTACCTGACCGATTTCCTCGATCACCGAGGTGGCAGCGCGGCCGACCGAGCGAATCGGTTGCAGCAGGATTCCGCCGGACGGGCCTCTGCGGTGCGTGGAGTGTATGTTCACGTCACGCCAACCGGGCCGGAAAGAACATCATCTGAATCTGGCTGACCACGAGATTGGTCATGAAGATGCAGAAGACACTGAGTACCACCGAGGCATTGACCGCGTTGGCCACGCCTTTCGGGCCGCCCTTCGCTTCGAGACCTCGTAGGCTTGCGATCAACACGACGAGCGCCGCGAAGATCACCGACTTGAGCACGGAGAAGACGAGATCGGTCGGTGTCGCGAACGAGCCGAACGACTGCCAGAAACTGCCGGGCACCACGTCGTTGACGTTGGCCGAAATCACGAGCCCCGCCGCCACACCCGCCGCGACGATGACGATGCACAGCATCGGTGCGATGGCGATCATCGCGATGAACCGCGGAACGACCAGTCGCTGGACCGGGTCGATCCCCATGACCCGGATCGCTTCGATCTCCTCGCGGATCGCGCGGGCACCGAGGTCGGAGGCGATCGCCGATGCGGCCGCACCGCTCATCAGAAGTCCCGCCGCCATCGGCGCCCCCTGCCCCACCACGCCCAGTCCACTGGCCGCTCCTGCCAGCGAGTTCGCGCCGACCTGGTTCATGATTCCACCGACCTGCACCGAGACCTCGGCACCGATCGGCACCGCCATCAGCAGCGCGGGCAGTGCGGTGACCTTGAGGAGCTTCCACATCTGGGTGGCCACCTCCTCGAGGGGCAATCGCAGTGCAATGGTGTCGGATACCGTGTACCTCAGGATGTTCGCCGCGAGCTCACCCGATCGGCCCAGAGTCGCGAGGCTGCGAATGGGTGTGTCCTTCAGGTATTTCCCCACCGCGGCGATCGACAGACGCGGCCGCCGCCGTTTCTCCGGTGCCGATCGATCCGCCTGTGCGGCCGGACCGGCCGGCGCGGCGTCCACCGCGATCGGCTCCTTCACACTCGTCACTGTGCCACTCCTGTGATCGCCGGAAGTACCTGCGTATCTTCGTCGTTCGAAGCCCACTCGTCGTCGGGGCAGGCTTCTCCGAGGCTTTCCTGGATCGCGATCTGGGCGTTCTCCGGCAACGTGTGCATGATGTG
>JBCEBZ010000217.1:0-4763 GCA_039206675.1 Rhodococcus sp. (in: high G+C Gram-positive bacteria)
GTGCAACTGGGTGGCGTGGTGGTTCCGTCCCACGGACGCATCGGACATCGACGCCGTCGTCTCCACGATCACCCGGCTCGCACAGGACATGTTGTGTGGCCCTCGGGAAGAGGCCGAGGTCGGATCGATCGGACTCCTCAACGAGATCCGCGACCGATTGGACAGGCTCGAACCCCGACTCTGAACCGCCACGCTCGCACGCAGGCCCGGTACCGACTGGTACCGGGCCTGCTTCGTTTGAACATCAACGGTGAAAAAACGACAATACTGTTGACAAAGTGATGACAACGTCGAACAATAGTCACCATCGTCGAATTTTCTTTCTAGGGAGCATCGTGAACCCTTCGCCCACCCGCATCGGACTGGTCGTTCCGAGTTCGAACATCACCGTCGAGACCGAGATGCCGCGCCTGCTCGGCCGCCACCCCGACCACGACTTCACCTTCCACTCCAGCCGCATGCGCATGCACACCGTTTCCCCCGAGCAGCTGCGCGCGATGAACGCGCAGCGTGAGCGCTGCGTGCTCGAACTCGGCGACGCCGGTGTCGACGTCGTGCTCTACGCCTGCCTGGTGGCGATCATGGCGAGCGGGCCGGGTGAGCACCGCCGCGTCGAACTGTCGGTCGCGGAACAGTTGGCCGCCGGCGGATCGAACGCGAAGGTCCTTTCGAGCGCCGGAGCCCTGGTGACGGCCCTCGACACCCTCGGTGCACGCCGCATCGCCCTGGTCACCCCGTACATGCGCCCGCTGGCCGAGCAGGTCGTGCACTATCTCGAAGAAGAGAACTTCGAGGTCGCCGACTGGCGGGCCCTCGAAGTGGCCGACAACGCCGACGTCGGATGCATCCCCGGCGAGCGGGTCATGGACGCGGCCCGCAGTCTCGATCTCGACGGCGTCGACGCACTCGTCATCTCCGCCTGCGTGCAGATGCCGTCGCTGGACCTGGTCCAGGCGGCCGAGGACGAGTTCGGCATTCCTGTCCTCTCCGCCGCCACCGCCGGCGCCTACACCGTCCTGCGTGCCGCCGGCGCTCGCGTCGACATCCCCGGCGCCGGCTCGCTGCTGCGCGCCGACGCGACAGTCCCCGCCCACTGATCTCACACGTTCTCGACATCGAGGGAGAACCACCGATGAGCACACCGCACACCAAGCCCGTCCACCGCGTCCGCGGCGTCGACCATGCCGCGTTCCCCACCTTCGACCCCGTCGGCACGGTGGCCTTCTACCGGGACGTCCTGAAATTCCCTGTGGTGCACTCGATCTGCGCGGCCGGGTGGGGCCCCGAACAACATCCCGACTTCATCCACTTCTTCTTCGACATCGGCAACGACGACCGGATGGCGTTCTTCTACTACTTCGGACTCGAGCCGTTCGGCGACCAGGATGCCCCCGGCGACTCCTGGGCCCGGTTCGCCCCCGGCGCACCGGAGTTCTTCCGCAACTCCCGCCACCTCGCGATCCACGTCGACAGCGAGGAGGACCTCCTCGAATACCGGCGCCGGCTCGACGATTCGCAGTGGCCGGTGGAGATGCAGGTCGTCCACGAAACCATCGAATCGATCTACACCCACGACCCCAACGGCTACATGATCGAGATCACCCGCGCCCTGCGTCCGGTCACCGCCCAGGAAGACCTCGATGCGGAACTGACCATTCAGGCCTTGTGCGACGTCGCGTCCGGCGACAACCCCTCGATGGACCGGTTGCTCACCCGCAAGGCCGAACTGATCGTCGAACGCGCCGCGCAGTGGGAAGAGCGGCGCCGCACCGAAAGTGAGGCGGTGGTGTCGCGATGAGCAGGCTCTACGTGCTCGGTGTCCCGGAGAACGACGGTGTCGTCGACGTCGCCTCCCAGGACCCGGCGATCACAGTCGACAAGGTGGGCCCCTACTTCCGCATCACCGCCGACGACGACATCGTCATCGACCGGCGAGCCACCGGCTGCCGCCACGCCGTGTGGTACAGCGCCGTTGCGGGACTGGAGAACTCACGCATCGCCCAGCACGACAAAGACGCGCTGAAGGTGGTCCGGCGATGAGTACCGCCGAACGGATCGGCGCCGGACGCTACGTCTCCGCGGGCACCGTTCCGGTGCACACCACGGTGAGTGTGCACGAGCTGACCACCACCGACGGAGCCGCCGTCTCCGGCATGCTCCGGACCGTTCCCGGCGCCGACACCGTCGCCTTTCTCATGCACCCACGCCAGGACTTCACGCACCACGTGCTGGTTCCCGAACTGCTGTCGCGTGGATACGCGGTGTGGACGCAGGGCACCCGTGCCATGGGCAACGACCTGACGTTGCTGCACGAGCAAGCACTGCTGGACATGGCTGCGGGGCATACCTTCCTGCGGCAGCGCGGGTTCGACACCGTGGTGTCGGTCGGACATTCCGGCGGCGGCACCCTCGCCGCCTACTACATCGAGCAGGCGACCCTGCCGCCGTCCGCGCGTTTCGCCGACACCCCCGGCGGCAAGGCGGTTCCCCTGCCGGACGCGGACATGCCCGCCCCGGACGCGGTAATCTTCATGGCCCCGCACCCCGGCCAGGGCGCGTTGCTACTGCGCATGATCGATCCCTCCGTCACCGACGAGGCCGACCCGCTCTCCGTCGACCCGGCGCTGGACCCGTACAACCCCGGCAACGGATACGCGCCGGCGCCCGAACCGAGCAACTTCGCCCCCGAGTTCATCGATCGGTACCGGGCCGGGCAACGTGCCCGCGTCGCCCGCCTCGACGACCTCGCCCGGGCGCGAGTCGACTCCGCGACCCGGGCACGGCACCGTCACAAGCAGTGGGGTGACCCCGTCGACCGTCGCGCATCACTGGCCACCGGAGTGCTGACGGTCTACCGCACCGACGCCGACCTGCGCTGCGTCGATCCGTCCCTCGACCCCAACGACCGCCCGTACGGGTCGTTGTTCGGGTCACGACCGGATCTGACGAATTACGGCATCATCGGATTCGGGCGCCTGACCACCCCCGAGGCGTGGCTGTCCACCTGGTCGGGGCTCAGCAGCCGTGCAGACTTCCTCCGATGCGCACCCGCCGTCCGGATCCCCGCGCTGCTGATCGAACTCACCGGCGATCAGGCGTGCTTCCCCGCCGACGCGAAGGCGATGGCCACAGCGCTGGGAGGGGACGACGTCACCCATGTGCAGGTGCGGGGCAAGCATTTCGGGGCCGCCTTGACGGCGGGTGAACCCACCGGCGCCACCCTGGCCGGTGAACAACTCGGCCACTGGCTGCACGAGCGTTACGGTCGATCATGAGTCACGACGTCGCCGCACCGAGAATCCATCAGCTGATCCGCACACAGAAGGCATTGGACATGACCACACCGATCCCTGTCACCGACATCGAGGTCGACGCCGGCGAGCTGCGACTGTCGGGCCGCATCGCCCGGCCGCACACCGAACGCCACGGCCTCGTTGTCGCATTGCACGGCGGCACCTACGACTCGGGCTATTACGACCGCGGACCCGGCTCCCTGCTCGAACTCGGTGCACTGCTCGGCTACACCGTCGTCGCGCTGGATCGCCCCGGGTACGGAAGCACCACGAGTTGCGACCCGGCCGTCCTGTCGTTCCCGGCGCAAACCCGGATCCTCGCCGCTGCGGTCGACACGATCGCCGGCGACCTGGGCCGGACCGGCGACGTCGTGCTGGTCGGGCACTCCATCGGCGGAATGCTGGCCCTGCAGGTCGCGTCGCACACACGCGACCCCCTGCGCGGTGTGGAGGTCAGTGGACTGGGAGAATTCTGGCAACCGGGCCTGCGCGAGATGTGGGCGTCGATGATCAGTGACGCGCCCGCCCTGGTGCTGCCCCCGGATGCCCATGCACACGTCATGTTCGGACCCGACGACACACACACCGTCGATCAGGTCGAGCTCGACGCCCGGCTGCTGCGCCCACTGCCGATGCCGGAACTGACCGACGTGGTCCAGTGGTCCACCGCACTGCCGTCCGTCGCCGCGAAGGTCGCGGTGCCGGTGAGCCTGACCCTCGCCGAACACGACAACATCTGGCAATCCAGCGCCGAGGCGCGGGACGCGCTGGCCGGGCACTTCACCTCCGCACCCACCGTGCAGACGGATCTGTTCCGACACGCGGGCCATTCGATCGAACTGCACTCCCGGGCGCGAGCGTATGCACTGCGGCAGTTGGCCTTCGTAGAGGAGTGCCTGACCCCCTGATCACCGCGCACCATGCGGACACCTCCACAATTGTCATGACTCCCAACCCCATGCCAGCGGTCTGACCGGTACGCTGCGGTTCCTCGGCGAGAAGGCAAGACGATGACCGAATCACTGATTCCGTGGATCAGTCGTAGGTTGACCACCGAAGGTTGGTCCAACAACTGTTGGCCCGGGCCAAGGCCGAAGGTGTCGAGCTGGTCGGCCCGAACGGAGTGCTCAACCAGCTGACCGCGAACGTCCTCGAAACCGGCATTCGTAGTCAAGTGGGGTGAGCGCCTCGGCTTCGAGAAACACCAGTTCACCGGCCGACAACGGAAGCAATTCCGCAGTGGATGTCGTTCGACCCGCTAATCGTCAAGTAGCGCCGGCGCCGATTGACCGGTGTCGACGAGATCGTTCCTTCTTGGCGAAGGGCCTGACCGTCGGGGAAATCGCGGCGCACTCCGACGACGTCGGTCCTCGCAAGCGGGAGGGACCCCCCGGTGTATCGGTCTCGAGGAGACGATCAGCAGGAGTCCCCCCAAGCAAAAGAAGACACTTCGTGCAGGGAGGTACCTCC
>JBCEBZ010000218.1:0-31457 GCA_039206675.1 Rhodococcus sp. (in: high G+C Gram-positive bacteria)
CTGGCCCTCAGCGCGCTGACCCTCCTCTCGTCCCTGCCGACCTGAACGCCCACGCTCCCCGACCATTCCTTTCACGACAGGACATTGCCCTCATGCGCGCCCACTCCGCATCCCACGCCTCCGTCAGCAGCACTGCCGCCCGAGGCGGAGCAACGATGAGCACCGAGGAAATCAAGGCCCGGATCGAGGCGATGTTCGCCGACGAGGCCACCGACGCATCCCCCGCACTCGTCGAATAGCGGCGCCTGAGCCGATGACGGCCGAACAGAGAAGGGCAGAGCCATGACCGCGACCACCCAGCTCGTCGAACCGTCGTGCGAAATCCGGCGCATTCCCGCGCGGACGAAGCCGACACGCCGCACCGCCTCCCGCGAGCGGGACCAGTACCGTGACGTGCCCGCGCAGTGCGCGGCCATCGGCCGGCTCGCCGCCACCGACCCCCGCCGCGACGTGCTGCGGCGACGACTGATCGAACGATGCCTGCCACTCGCCGAGCACATCGCCCGACGGTTCCACGGTCGCGGGGAACCCCTCGACGACCTGGTCCAGGTGGCCCGCCTCGGCCTGGTCAAGGCCATCGACCGGTTCGACGACCGGTGTGGGGCGAGTTTCGTGTCGTACGCCGTCCCCACGATCACCGGCGAAGTGCGCCGCCACTTCCGTGACACGGGCTGGGCCATGCACGTTCCGCGCAGCATGCAGGAACTGCACCTCTCCCTCACCAACGCGACAACCGAACTCACCACCACCCTCGGCCGGGCCCCGACCGCGAGTGAATTGGCCGAAACCCTGGGAATCGGCAAAGACGAGGTGGCTCAGGGACTTCGGGTCGCCGACGCCTACAGCACCCTGTCCGTCGATTTCCCGCTCGGCGAGGACGAGCGCCCGCTGTCGGAAACGATCGGCGACGTCGACCCGTCCCTCGCCCACGTCGAGGACCACGTCGTCCTCGCGCCGCTGCTGGGATCCCTTCCCGACCTCGAACGCACCGTCCTCGTCCTGCGATTCTTCGGCAACATGACCCAGTCGCAGATCGCCGCGCGGGTGGGCGTCTCGCAGATGCAGGTGTCCCGGCTGCTGTCCAAGACCCTGACGGACCTGCGCGGGAAACTCGCCGACGCCGGCGGTCAGATGCTCGGGTAGGCGGCCAGGAAGTCCTCCCACGTCCGTTTGCCGGTCGGTGCCTCGAACGACAGGTTGACGCCGTCCCGGTACGCGCGGCCCGCTTTTCCGGGCATCCGGACCGGCATCGTCAGCCGGTGCCTCCCGGTCGCCCGCAGGTAGCCGCGTGTCAGATCGCCCATCCCGTAGACGGTCGGCCCGGGCAGGTCGGGCACCAGGCCGGCCGCGGCGCCGAGCGTCAGTTCCACCAGACGCGCCGCCACCTCCCCCGAGTCGACCGGCTGGAAGCGCAGTCCACCCGGGACCGGGATCACCGGCAGCTTCGCCATCTTCTGCAGCATGCTCAGCACCAGATCGTGAAACTGGGCCGCGCGCAACGTCGTCCACGGCAGGCCCGAGTCGGCTACCGCTCGTTCCGCGGCCAGCTTGGAGGTGAACCAGCCGAGCGGAACCCGGTCGGCCCCGATCACCGAGATGTAGACGACGTGCTGCACTCCGGTACGCGAGGCCGCCTCCACCAGGTTCCGGGTGGCCACCTCGTCCCCCTTGGCGCCGCCCGCCAGGTGCAGAACGGTCTCGACCCCGTCCAGTGCCGGCGCTATTCCCTTGCCCTCGAACAGGTCACCGGTCAGGTAGTCGACGCCGTCGCCGGGCTCGCGGCCGTGCCGGCTGAACACCCGCACGTCCCGTCCCGCCGCCCGCAGCAGTGGAACGACCTGTCGTCCGAGCGTGCCGGTACCGCCGGTGACGAGAATGGGTGATGTCATGATCTCTCCAGATTCTTCGGACAGCTGATTGTCGGTGGGTCGACCTGTGAGACACGCCGCGAGGAAGGAATGTGACACGGTGGACGACCGCGATCGGCTGACCGAGCGTTTCGAGGAACACCGGGCCCGGCTGCGGGCCGTCGCGTACCGGATGCTGGGCTCGGCGAGCGAGGCCGACGACGCCGTCCAGGAAGCATGGCTGCGCACGATCCGCGCGGACACCGCCGAGGTGGAAAACCTCGAGGCGTGGCTGATCACCGTGGTGTCGCGGGTGTGCCTGAACGTGCTGCGCTCACGCGAGCAGCGGCGCGAGGAACCCCTCGACGCGCAGGCACACGACCCGGCCGTCGGCCGCGAGGACGGCGACGACCCCGAACACGAAGCGCTGCTGGCCGACTCGGTCGGGCTGGCGCTGCTGGTCGTGCTCGACACGCTGACCCCGGCCGAGCGGCTCGCGTTCGTGCTGCACGACATGTTCGACGTGCCCTTCGACGATGTCGCCCCCATCGTGGGCCGCTCGTCCCAGGCGGTGCGGCAACTCGCCAGCCGCGCCCGCCGACGGGTGAAAGGAGCCTCGCCGGCGCCGGAGGCCGCCGATCCGGACCGCCGGCGAGCGGTCGTCGACGCCTATCTGGCCGCCACCCGGGGCGGCGACTTCGACGCGCTGGTCGCCCTGCTCGATCCGGATGTGGTGCTCCGGGCCGATCCCGCTGTCGGCCCCACACCGGGACCTCTCGTGATCCGGGGCGCCCGCGTCGTGGCCAAGGGCGCGCTCGCATCCGCGGAACGGGCCCGGGTCACCCAGGTGGCCCTGGTGAACGGGGCGCCCGGGCTCGTGATGGCTCCCCGCGGGCGGCTGTACCTGGTCCTGGCGTTCACGATCGTGGACGGGAAGATCACCGAGATCGACGTCATCGCGGAGCCGGATCGCGTCCGCCGACTCGATCTCGCCGTCCCCGGGGACTGACCTGTCACCCGAACCGGGTGATGACCGCCGGCGCCGCGACCCGCAGCATGGAGGTAGCCGACACTCCGGGAGAGGGACACGAACGTGACTACTGCCTCGGACGACGATGCCCCACCCCGGAGCGCGGCGGCGCCGTCGCCGTTCCCGCCGATCGCCGACTACGCCTTCCTCTCGAACTGCCACACCGGGGCGCTGATCGCGCCGGACGGTTCCGTCGACTGGCTGTGCGTGCCCCGGTTCGACTCGCCCAGCGTGTTCGGTTCCCTCCTCGACCGCGAGGCCGGGATGTTCCGGATCGGCCCGTTCGGCCTCAACGTTCCGGCGTCCCGCCAGTACGAGCCGGGAACCAACACCATCTCGGCGGTGTGGAACACCCCGACCGGGTGGGTGAACGTGCGCAGTGCGCTGACGATGGGCCCGACCCGCGGTG
The DNA here is from genome assembly GCA_039206675.1 of Rhodococcus sp. (in: high G+C Gram-positive bacteria). Lineage (GTDB taxonomy): Bacteria > Actinomycetota > Actinomycetes > Mycobacteriales > Mycobacteriaceae > Rhodococcus_F. The sequence goes on from JBCEBZ010000218.1 coordinate 3,287, forward strand.
AGGACACCGTCACTCCCCACACGAGGCCGCCGGCGGACGACGACGCCGACCACATGCTGGTCCGCACGGTCACCTGCCTCGACGGCAGCGTGGAGGTGGAGTTGGTGTGCGAGCCCGTGTTCGACTACGGACGTGCGCCGGCGGAGTGGGTTCTCGTGGACGGCGATCGGCACACCGCCGACGCGAGCGGCGCGGGGCTCACGCTGCGCCTGAAGACGGACATGGCGCTCGGCATCGAGGGTGGCCGGGTCCGCGCCCGCCACATGCTCGAGAAGGGCGAAACCCTGTACTGCGCGCTGACGTGGGCGGCGGAACTCGCCGCGCCGGAGACGACGGAAGACGCTGTCGCGCAACTCGATGCAACCTCCGCGTTCTGGCGGCGCTGGTTCAGTCACGCACGCTTCCCCGACCATCGGTGGCGTGAGGCGATCCAGCGGTCCGCCCTGACCATCAAGGGGCTTACCTACATGCCGACCGGCGCCACCGTCGCGGCTCTCACGACGTCACTGCCGGAAACACCGGGTGGCGAACGTAATTGGGATTACCGGTACACGTGGATGCGGGATTCCACGTTCACACTGCAGGCCCTGCACTACCTGAACCTGGACTGGGAGGCCGACGAGTTCATGCAGTTCATCGCCGACCTCGAGTCGAACGGCGATGGTGCGCTGCAGATCATGTACGGAATCGACGGCACCCGCGACCTGACCGAGTCGACCCGCGACGACCTGTCCGGCTATGCGGGCGCGCGTCCGGTGCGGATCGGCAACGGCGCGTTCGACCAGCGGCAGAACGACGTGTTCGGCGCCGTCCTCGACTCGATCCTGTTGCACACGGTGCGCAGCAAGCGGCTTCCGCGCCGGCTGTGGCCGCTCGTGCAGCAGCAGGCGGCGTGCGCCTCGGCGGTGTGGCGCAACCCCGATCAGGGGATCTGGGAGGCTCGCGGCGCACCGCAGCACTATGTGTCGTCGAAGCTGATGTGCTGGGTGGCACTCGACCGGGCGTCGAAGATCGCGGGCATCCGCGGCGATCGGGCGGCCGAGGACACCTGGCGCGCCACGGCCGAGGAGATCCGCGCCGACATCCTCGCGCACGGGGTGAAGAACGGGGTGCTGCGACAGCACTACGACACCGAGGCGCTGGACGCGTCGACTCTGCTCGCCGCGGTCTTCGGATTCCTTCCCCGCGGGGACGTCCGGCTGCGCGCCACCGTCGACGCCATCGCCGCCGATCTCACGGAGGACGGATTCGTCCTGCGTTACCGCACCGGCGAAACCGACGACGGGTTGTCGGGCAAGGAAGGCAGTTTCCTGATCTGCTCGTTCTGGCTGGTGTCGGCCCTGACCGTGGTCGAACAGGTTCAGGAGGCAACCGATTTGATGGAGCGGCTGGTCAGCGTGTCCTCTCCCCTGGGTCTGTACGCCGAAGAGTTCGACACGAGCACCGGGCGGCACCTCGGCAATTTTCCGCAGGCGTTCTCACACCTCGCGCTGATCGAGGCCGCGGGGCGCATCATCCTGCACGAGCGGATGCGGGAACTGATGTGAGCCGAGGCCGGGCCCGACGTGTCCGCCACCGTAGGCTGACCACGTGCCCCGAGCAGAATCGAGTCGGACGTACAGCGGCCTGCCGGTTGCCGAACGTCGCGCAGCCCGCCGGGCCCGCTTCCTCGACTCCGCTCTGTCGGTCTTCGCGGAGAAGACGTACGCCCACAGTTCGATCAGCGACATCTGCGCCCACGCCGGACTGTCGCGGCGCCAGTTCTACGAGGAGTTCGGCAGCCGCGAGGACATCCTGCTGGCCGTCTACGACACGATCCAGGACGACGCCCGGGATGCCGTGCTCGCCGCGAACGAGGCGGCGCCCTCCCGCGATCCGCGGACCGTCGCCGGCACCGTGATGACGGCCTACATCGAATCGGTCGGCACCGACGAGCGACGCGCCAGGATCATCTTCGTGGAAGTGGTCGGGGCCGGGCCCCGGGTCGAGCAATACCGCCTCGAGCGCCGCACACAGTGGGCGCAACTCTTCGAGGCGGTCACCCGCACGATCGACGGTGGCGTCGTCGACCCACCCGAGCGGTTCGCGATGGTGTCGATCGCCTTCATCGGGGCGGTCAACGACCTCGCCCACCACTGGAGCACCGCCTCCCCCCGGCCGCCCGCGTCGGTGCTGGTGGACGTGCTGAGCACGATGCTCATCGCGCTCGTCACCGAGCAGGCCTGACCGGAACTTACTCCCGAGTATTGCGATAGCCGTCACACCTGATCTATGGTCTGCACTCAAAGTGAGACATGGACGTCTCACTTCGGCCCGGGGAGGACCACATGATCAGATCGAGAGCGCTGCCACATCGAATGCTGCTGGTGGGGGCGATGCTGGTGGGCGCACAGCTCGTCGTCGCCGCACCGTCGGCCGGGGCGCCCGCCGACCGCGGAACGCCGGTGGACGTGCAACCGGCCCCGGCCGTCCCCGCCTGGCCCGAGGCCGACCGCGGGTTCTACGAACCGCCGGCCGACGTGGTCGCGGCCGCCGAGCCCGGCGAGATCATCGCCGCTCGCGAAGTGCGCCTGGCGAACCTGTCCGTGCTTCCGGTGAACGTCGACGCGTGGCAGCTGTCGTACCGCTCCAACAATGCGCGGGACGAGGCCGTCCCGGCGGTCGCGACGGTGATCACACCGCGGGGGACGATCGACGGCGTTCGCAATCTGCTGTCGCTCCAGCCGGCGGAAGACTCGCTCGGCAAGTACTGCGCCGCCTCGTACGCGCTGCAGCAGTGGTCCGTGCCCGCGCCGCTGACCGGTCAGGTCGTCGCGCCGCTGCAGTTCCTCGAGGCCCAGGCCGCGCTCGCCCAGGGATGGGCCGTCGTGCTGCCCGATCACCAGGGTCCGAACGCCGCCTACGCGGCCGGACCGCTCGCCGGCCGCATCACCCTGGACGGAATCCGGGCGGCGGAGAACTTCGACCCCCTCGGCCTGTCCGGCAGGCAGACCCCGGTCGGGCTGATGGGGTACTCCGGTGGCGCGATCGCGACGGGTCACGCCGCCGAACTCCACGCGAGCTACGCGCCGGATCTGAATATCGTCGGCGCGGCCGACGGTGGCATTCCCGCGGACCTCGGCGCCCTCGTCGATCTCGCGGACAACAACCTGGGCGCGGGAATCGTGCTGGGCGGCGTGTTCGGCGTGAGCCGGGACTACCCCGAGCTCGCGGAGTATCTCGACACACACCTGAATCCGCTCGGCAGGCAACTCCTCGCCGCCAAGGGCAATCTCTGCGTCAGCTACCAGTCGGCGCTGCTGCCGTTCGCGAACCTGCGGGGCCTGTTCGACAGCCCCAGCGGCGACCCGCTGCGCGATCCGGTGGTCGAATCGGTCCTCGACCGGACGAAGATGGGCCATCGGGTACCGGACGTCCCGATGTTCATGTATCAGGCGAACCCGGACTGGCTGGTGCCGGTCGGCCCGGTCGACCGGCTCGTCGACACGTACTGCCAGGATCCGGACGCCCGGGTGACGTACACCCGCGACCACGCCAGCGAGCACCTGTCGCTCGAACCGGTCGCCGCGGCGAGCGCCCTGATGTGGATGCGGGACCGTTTCGACGGGATGCCGGTCGACGCCGGGTGCGCCACCCACGACGTGGGGTCGATGGCCCTCGACCAGAAGACGTGGCCCATGTGGTCGTCGATCGTCGGCGACACACTCGCGAGCCTGCTCGGTCAGCCGATCGGCACGTGACGGTTCAGAGTCCGCCGCCGACACCGGCGAGCAGTGTGCGCGAGCCCTCGTGGAGCCGGTCCCGGACGACGTCGACGGTGGTCTTCATCGTCGCCGCCACCTCGTCACAGGACATACCCCGGTAGAACACGAGTGCGAGCGTCTCCCGTTCGAGGGCGGGCAGCGCTTCGACCGCGTCCAACACGGCAGACCTGCACGAATTCACCTGCATGAACCCATAGTCAAGGACCGGTGGGCTCGATGACAGGGCCCCCAGGGTGACGATCGCACCACCCCGGGGTGAGTGTGCGGGAAACGACAGAAGGCCACCTTCCGGGGAAGGTGGCCTTCTGTCTGCGGAGTCGAATCCGCGGTGGAGCCCCCTGTCAGGATTGAACTGACGACCGCTCGCTTACAAGGCGAGTGCTCTACCACTGAGCTAAGGAGGCGGACACGCGCGCCCATCATATCCATTGCAGGAACGTCGGCTACTTCCGCCCACATTGGCTAGCGTTGGAGCCATGAGTACCTCGGAGATCGCCACCGTCCTCGCTTGGCACGACGCCCTCAACTCCGGCGACATCGACACTCTGCTGTCGCTGTCGAGCGACGACATCGAGATGGGTGGGCCGAAAGGCGCCACCCAGGGCCTGGCGGCGCTGCGGGAATGGGCGTCTACCGCGGGCATCACGCTGAATCCGAAGCGAATGTATTACTACGACGGAGTGCTGGTGGTCGAACAGCAGGCCACGTGGTCCACGGACCCGGCGGAGACGCGTACCCTGGCCTCTGCATTCCGTGTCGTCCACGATCAGGTCATCTCCACGTTCCGCCACGAGACACTCGAGTCTGCACTCTCCGCTACCGATTTGACCGAGAAAGACCTTGTCTCCGACACGTAGTATGTCCAAGCTCACAGAATCCCTCCAACGTCTCACAGGCGACCGTCGCGCAACGGTCGATGCGGTCACCGCTGCACCCACACCGCTGCAGCCGATCGACCTCACCGACGATGCGGTCGTCGCCGAAGTACTCGACCTCGCCGTGCGAGTCGGTGAAGTGCTCCTCGCGTCCGGCACCGGTGCCATGGACACCGCCGAGCAGGTGCAGTTCATCGCCGCCACGTACGGCCTCGCCCAGTGCGATGTGGATGTCACGTACAACTCCATCGTCCTGTCGGCGTACCGCGGGCCCACCCTCCCGCCGGCGAGCACCATGCGGATCGTGCACTACCGGTCGATGGACTTCACCCGGCTCGCGGCGGTCGACCGGCTCACCCGGCGCATCCGCCGGGAGGCGGTCACCCCCGGCGAGGCGCACGAGGCCCTGACCGCGGTCACCACGGCGCCGCACCCCTACAACCGCTGGATCGCGACGCTCGCGTGGGCGTCGATGGCCGCGTCGGTGTCCGTGTTGATGGGTGGTGGGGTACTGGTTGCATCCGTCGCCTTCCTGACGACGATGGTGATCTACCGGGTCAACCGTGTCCTCAACCGCATCGGCCTGCCGTTCTTCTTCCAGCAGGTGGCGGGCGGTCTGGTGGCCGCGACGCCGGCGGCGACGCTCTACACGTTCCAGGATCAGCTGGGTGTGGAGATCAGACCCTCGCAGATCATTTCGGCCGGTGTGGTGGTGCTGCTGTCCGGGCTGTCGCTCGTCGGTTCCGTGCAGGACGCCATCACGGGAGCACCGATCACGGCGGCGGCGCGATTCTTCGAAGTGGTCATGATGACCGGCGGCATCATCGCCGGTGTGGCCATCTCGTTGCGTCTGACCGGTGTGCTCGGTTCGACCCTGCCCCCGGTCAACGTCGAGATCACCGAACTCGTGCAACTCCCCGTGCTGGTGATGTCGGGCGCTTTCGCGTCGATGTTCTACGCCCTGGCCTGTTACGCCGAGCAGCGGGCCCTCACCGCCGCGTGGTTCGGTGGGGCGGCGGGCGCGCTCGTGTACATGGTGGCGCATCAGTGCGGTATCGGCCCGATCATCGGTTCGGCACTCGCCGCCACCGTGGTCGGCTTCGCCGGTGGTCTGATGGCCCGCCGTGCGCTCACGCCACCGCTGGTCGTCGTGGTGGCAGGTATCACACCACTGCTGCCGGGTCTGTCTCTGTACCGGGGTCTGTACGCACTGCTCAACAACGAGGTCGTGATCGGACTCAGCTCGCTGCTGGCGGCGTTCGGTATCGGTTGCGCGCTCGCGGCAGGCGTCACACTGGGCGAATGGATCGCCCGGACTCTGCGGAGGCCGCGGATCCTGCGTCGCACAGACGACATCCGCCGCCCCGTTTTCAAAACGAGGCGGCGGAAGCCGGTCGAAACACACGCACAGAAGGCGGCCTGAGGCAGTTTCAGGTGACGGCCTCTCGGCCGTCGGCCGGGCGCGACCGCCGGTGTCTCACCGGACGGTCGTCCCGGCCCACATCGGCGCCGAAACGCGGGCGCCGGGGCGGTCAGCTCTTGTCGACGCTGTGCCGTCCGCCCGACTTCTCGTCGGCCTCCATGGCCTCACGCAGGCTCTTCGGCCGCATGTCGGTCCAGTTCTTCTCCACGTACTCGAGGCAGGCTGCCCGGCTTTCCTCGCCGAAAACCACGCGCCAGCCTGCCGGCACCTCAGAGAACGTGGGCCACAGTGAGTGCTGGTCCTCATCGTTCACCAGCACGTAGAAGCGGCCTTCTTCGTCATCGAATGGATTGGTGCTCATCTCGCCTCGCTTGTCGCATACGTGTCCTGTGCGTTCACACTAGCAAGCGTGCCGTTGCGGCCACGCCTTGTTACGACAGATGTAACGATCTCTCCTGCCCGCACGGCAACGTTCGACAGGAGCGACGACGTGATTCCGTGCGTTTTCTCCGTGCCGCCCTGCAGATAGATTCCCGCTGTGACGTCCGGTGAAACCGCCAATCGATAATCTCGGCCGACTTCCCGCGGCGGGTGAGTCTTCGGCGCCAGATCGCCGAGCAGCGGCTCGAGGGGGGCGGGGGTGAATCCGGTGGCCAGAATCAGTGCGTCGCAAGCAAGAGTGTCGGTGAGGCCGTCCACACCGCTGCGCACCGCCACCTCGATTCCGTCCGAAGTCTCGTCGACGGCAATGATCTCCGACGCGCGCCGCATGAACAGCCGGCGGCGCCCGCGCACCCGTTCCTGGTACTCGGTCGCGTAGAGCTCGTTGATGAGCTCGATGTCGACCACCGAATAGTTAGTACTCCTATGGACATCCAGCAATCGCAGACGCTCCTCCTCGGGGGCGCCGTGCAGGTCGTCCACGGCCTCCGGATCGAAGATGCGGTTGGCGTACGGACTGTCGTCGGCCGGGCTGTAGCCGTAACGCGAGAAGACGCTGTGGACTTCGGCTTCGGGGTAGTTTTCGTGCAGGTACTGCACGATCTCGGCGGCGCTCTGGCCCGCACCGAGGACGACGAAGCGCTGGTGGACCGGGGCCGGCATCTCACCGAGCCGGAACAGGAATTGATGGTTGTGGAAGCACCGCGCAGAGGGGTTGGCCCACTCGGGGATTCGTTCCCGCAGGCCGGCGCCCATCACGACGTTGCGCGCGATCACCGCGGAGCCGTCGGCGGCACGGACCTCGAAACGGTCGATCACCCCGTCGTCGCCGCGGATTCCGCGTACTGTCTCCACCGCGGTGCCGTACCGCACGTCGGCGTCCACCCGGCGTGCCGCCCACTGCAGATAGTCGTGGAACTCGTGCCGAGTGGGGAAGAAGGTCTGGTGGTTGACGAAGTCGACGAGGCGACCCTGGTCGAAGAGGTAATTGAAGAAGGTGAATGCGCTACGCGGATTCCGGAACGTCACCAGGTCCTTGGGAAACGCGATCTGCATGGTCGCGCCGTCGAGCAGCATCCCGGGATGCCACCCGAATCGGTCCTGCTTCTCGAAGAACTGCGCGCTGATCCGCTCGCGCGGGGGGCACTCCGCATTGTGTTCCTCGATGGCAATGGCCAGTGCGAGGTTGGCGGGACCGAATCCGACACCCACGACATCTCGCACCGGGAGATCTGTACCGGCCGTTTCCGGCGATTCACTCATAGCTCGTTGTCCGTCCTCGACGCCGCGCCGCACCCGACCCAGCCGCCGTCTGTCTTCCGGAAAGATAGTGAAGCCTATCCTTATTTCGAGCACAGTACCAAGTACTTCCGGCCCTCGCGGCGGCGAACTCCGCCCCGAAACTGCGATCTAGATCACTCTTGATCATCGGGCTCCTTCCGCCCATGCGGTGACCAGCGTCGACAACTCCGACGCCCAGCCACGGACCTCTTCGGCATCCAGCACATCCGAGGAGAAAGAGAAATAGGCGTGGACGGGTCCGCCGCCGATCGGCTCGTAGAAGCTCAGCGTCAGATCCGAATCCGGCACACCCACCGGCACCGGCACGAAGCCGCCCAGCGCGTCGAGGTCACCGAGTCGGGCCTGCTCGTGATGAACGATCATGACCTGCGGACGAAGCACCGGCGTGTCGCCGAGCGCCTCCGCGACGTCGGCGAACGCCACGTCCTGGTTGTCCAGCGCGTCGAGATTCGCGGCGCGGATACGCTGCAGCAACTCCACGGGATCGGGATCACCACTCGTATCCGTTCGCAGCAGAACGATATTGAAGAAGCAGCCGACGAGAGCGTCCAGCGCCTCCTCCGTGCGTCCCGCGACGAGCGACCCCAGCGGGATGTCCGTGCCGGCGCCGTGCCGTGTCAGCACGGTCGCGAGCGCCGCCTGCAACACCATGAACAGGCTGGTGCCCGTGTCGCTCGCGAACTTCGCGACCGCACTGTGCAGTTCCGCGTCGATCTCGACCGGCACGATCTCCGCCGTCCGCGGTCCGCGCACACGTGGAGCGGGAAGGTCGAGGCGGGACGGCAACCCGTCCAGCGTCTCGCGCCAGTACGCGAGCTGACGGGACCGGCGGCTGTCCGGGTCCCCGGGATCGCCGGCGAGTGACTGCGACCACACCACGTAGTCGGCGTATCCGACGGGCAGCGGGTCCCATTCGGGTTCCTCGCCGTGTGACCGGGCGGCGTATGCGCCCATCAGATCACCGAGCAGCGGCACCACGGACCACTCGTCGACGGCGATGTAGTGCATCGCGAGGAGCAGCGCCTGGGTGCCGTCGGCACCGGTCACCAGATGTACCCGCAGCGGTGCGTGCCCGGTGAGGTCGAGAGGCTGCTGCGCCAACTCGAAGACCGTGCGGTGCACGTCGCCGTCCCCGACGTCGACGAGTTCGAGGACGGGCCGCACCGCCTCTCGGGCGAAGACGGTGTCGCCGGCCTCCACGTACACGGTCCGGAGCGGTTCGTGCCGCGACGTGACGTCGTCGAGTGCCTGCGCCAGGATCTCGGGGTCGACGGTGTCGCGAAGCTGCAGCGACAGTGCGTGACTGGCGCGCGCGTCGGCGCCCGCCGCCCGGAACTGCTTCCAGAACCGGCGTTGCGGCCCGGACAGCGGCAGCGTCGCCGGCCTCGGGTCCGACGCCGTCAGCACCGGCCTGCCGGTGGACGCGGCCGCCGCGACGATCGCGGAGAGTTCGGCCACCGTGGAACCGTCGAACACGTCCCGGATGCCGATGTCGACGGCGAACCGCCCGCGGATCCGGCCCACCAGCCGCATCGACGCCATGGAGTTGCCGCCGAGGTCGAAGAAGTTGTCGTGGATGCCGACCGACGGCAGGTGCAGGATCTCGGCGAACGCCGCGGCGATCTCCTTCTGCTCCGGCGTCTGCGGGGTGCCGTCCCCCGTCAGGGCCGACCAGTCCGGCAGGGGCAGAGCCTTGCGGTCGAGTTTCCCGTTGGGGGTCAACGGAAGATCGCCGTCCAGCGCGACCACCAGAGTCGGCACCATGTAGTCGGGCAACCGCGCAGCGGTGTGTTCCCGCACCGCCTGCGGATCGATCTGCCCGGCCTCGTGCCCGTCGGCCGGGGTGACGTAGCCGACGAGCCGGACGATGTCGCCGGACCGATCGGCGACGACCGCCGACTGCTTCACGGCCGGATGACTTCCGAGGGCCGCGATGATCTCGCCGAGTTCGATGCGGAACCCGCGGATCTTCACCTGGTCGTCGACGCGTCCGAGGAAATCGATGTTGCCGTCGGCCCGCCAGCGCGCCCGGTCGCCGGTCCGGTACATGCGGGTGCCCGCGCCGCCGAAGGGGCTGGGCACGAACCGGACCGACGTGAGGTCGGGACGGCCGAGATATCCGCGGGCCAGTCCGCGGCCGGCGATGTACAACTCGCCGGCCACCCCCGGCGGCACCGGCCGCAGGCGGTCGTCGAGGACGTACGCCTGTTCGTTGGGGTCCGGGATGCCGATCGGCACAGCGGAGTTCCACCCGGGCTGCGCCTGCCACAGCGTGTTGTTCACGGTCGCCTCGGTGAGACCGTAGGCGGCCAGCAGGTTGAGCCGTTCCGCCCACCGTCCGATCAGTTCCGGCGGCACGGTCTCCGTGCCCACCAGCACGGTGCATCCCTCGGGGACGTCGCATCCGGAGGGCAGCGCCGCCAGCAGGGACGGCGGAATGATCGCATGCGTCACGGCATGCGCGGCCATGAAATCGGTGAGTTCCGGTCCGGCGACCCGGGACTCGTCGGGCACGATGACCAGGCGGGAACCCGTGCACAGGGCCATCGACAACTCGAAGACCGCCACGTCGAATCCGATCGACGCGAACTGCATCACCACCGAGCCCGGGACGAGCTTCATCCGCTGTTCGGCGGTGGCGACGAGGCTGGGGATCCCGTCGTGAGTGAGGATCGCGCCCTTCGGTTTACCGGTGGAACCCGACGTGTAGATGACGTACGCGGCGTGGTCCAGACCCCGCGGGGGCTGCGGCACCGGCTGGTCGAGCCCGGCCCCGAGTTCGGTGACGACGGACTCGTCGTCGAGGAGAACGCGGACGAGGCCGTCGACCTCCGCAATACGCGGGCTCTCCCCCACCGTGGTCACCAGCACCCGCGCCGCGGAGTCGGCGAGCATGAAGGAGATCCGGTCGGACGGGTGGTTCAGGTCGAGCGGCAGGTATGCCGCCCCGAGCCTCAGCACCCCGAGCACGACCGCCACCATCTGCGCGGACCTCGGGACCGCCAGACCCACAACGCCTTCGGCCGAGACACCGCGGCGATGCAGCAGCGCGGCGATGCGGTCGGCGCGGGCACTCAGTTCCGCGTACGTCACCTCGCCCGCGGCATCGACGACGGCCACGGCGTCGGGGGTCGCGTCGACATGGCGTGCGAACGCGTCGTAGAACGTCTCCTCCGCCACCGGCTGCGCGGTGTCGTTGAACCCGTGCACCACCAGTTCGCGTTCCCCGCCGAGGAACACGTCGAGGTCGCCGACGGCGAGTCCCGAATCGGACGCGACGGCGCCGAGCACCGCGACCTGCCTGCGCGTGATCTTCTCCGCGGTGGCCTTGTCGAACAGGTCCGAACCGTATTCGAGGCGCAGTTCCACCCGTTCGTCGTCGAGGTACTCGGTGAAGTTGAACACCAGGTCGAACTTGGCCGTGCGTTCCTCGAACACCACCGGGGTGAGGGCAGATCCGGCTGCCTGCGCCGAATCGGACGTGCGGCTGTGGTAGCCGACCATCACCTGGAACAGCGGGTTCCGGGCGAGCGTCCGCGCCGGATTCACCTTCTCCACCACGGTTTCGAACGGGACGTCCGAATGCGAGAACGCCGCCAGGTCGGTGTCGCGGACCCGGGCCAGCAACTGGTCGAACGTGGGGTTGCCCGACACGTCCGTCCGCAGCACCACGGTGTTGACGAAGAACCCGATCAGGTCGTCGAGGCCCTGTTCGCTGCGGCCGGCGACCGGCGCCCCGATCGGCAGGTCGTCGCCCGCGCCGAGACGGTGCAGCAACGCCGCCGACGCCGCGTGCAGCACCATGAACATGCTGGTGCCCGACGTCCGCGCCAGCGCACGCAGCGCCCGCGTCGTCGCGGCGTCGAGCGTCGTCTCGACGGCGCCGCCCGCGAAACTGGGCCGCGCGGGACGGGTGCGGTCGGCGGGGAGCACCAACTCCTCCGGCGCCCCGTCGAGAGTCTCGGCCCAGTAGTCGAGTTGACGGCTGACGAGGCTGGACGGGTCCCGCGGATCACCGAGGACGTCGCGCTGCCACAGCGTGTAGTCGGCATACTGCACGGCCAGCGGCGCCCAGCCCGGGGCCGAACCCTGCGCGCGAGCGGCGTACGCCGTCATCAGGTCCCGCAGGAACGGCCGGTCCGACCATTCGTCGGTGGCGATGTGGTGCAGCACGATCGCCAGCACCTGCTCGTCGCCGACCCGGATGAGGCTCGCGCGCACCGGAATCTCGGTGGCCAGGTCGAACGGCCGGCCGACGGCCTCGGTGACGGTCCGGACCAGATCGGCCTCGGTGCCGTCCACCACCGCCACATCGGGGCGGACGTCGTCCAGGATCACCTGCACGGGTTCCCCGTCGTGCTCCCCGAACACGGTGCGCAGCGATTCGTGCCGCGACACCACGTCGGTCAGAGCCTGCGCGAACACCTCCGGGTCGAGTGCGTCCCGCAGTCGCAGGACGATCGGGAAGTTGTAGGCGACGGCGGGGCCCGCCCCATCCCGAACTGATGCTCCCTCCATCTGCTGGAGCAGCCACAGGCGTTGCTGCGCAGCGGAGAGCGGAAGATGCTCGGGCCGTGGCCTGGCCGCCAGCACCGGACGCGTCGAGGCGGTGTCGTCGCCGATCCGGCCGGCGAGTTCGGCCACCGTCGGCGCCTCGAACAGGTCGCGCATGGTGAGGTCGGTGTCGAGCGCGGCCCGTGCCCGGCTGATCAGCCTGGTGGCGAGCAGCGAGTGACCACCGAGGTCGAAGAAGTCGTCGTCGACGCCGGGGGCGGGAACGCCGAGGATCTCGCCGAACAATTCGGACAGCACCCGTTCGGTGTCGGTGCGGGGTTCGGTGCGCCCGCCGCCGCTCCGGCCGAGCACGTCGTCCGCGGACGGCAGTGCCTTGACGTCGAGTTTGCCGTTGACCGTCATCGGCAGGCCGTCGACCTCGATGACCGCGGCGGGCACCATGTAGTCCGGCAGCGTTGCGCGCAGCGCCCGTGAGTACTTGTCAACGTCCGGCGGTTGAGAAGTACTCACGACTGCGTAGCCGACCAGCCGCTTGAACCCGCCCGGCCCCGAGTCGACGACGACCGCCGCCTGGCGCACGCCGTCCAGCGCTTCGAGCGCGGACGCGATTTCGCCGAGTTCGACGCGGTGGCCGCGGATCTTCACCTGATCGTCGGTGCGGCCCAGGAAGTCGAGGTTCCCGTCCGCTGCGCGCCGGACGAGGTCACCCGTCCGATACATACGTACGGATTCCCGGAACGGGTCGGCGACGAAACGCTCCGCCGTCAACGCGAACCGGTCGAGGTAACCGCGGGCCAACCCGACCCCGGAGATGTACAGCTCGCCGGGAACGCCGTCGGGGACGGGACGCAACCAGGCGTCCAGCACGTACGCGGACGTGTTCCAGATCGGTGTGCCGACGGTGGGCGTCGCGCTGTCGGCGGTGCCGGCACCGAGGGTGTTGATGGTGTACTCGGTGGGACCGTACAGGTTGTACCCGACCGTTCCGTCCGTGTCGCGCAACCGGTTCCACACCGAGTCCGACACCGCCTCGCCGCCGAGGAGCACCAGCGGCGGCCGGTGCCGTCCCGGGCCGTCGTCGAGCAGACCCTCCTCGATCAGGTGCTGCGCGTACGTCGGGGTCACGTTGACGACGTCGATCTCGTGGGCGTCGCAGTAGGCCACGAGAGCCTCGGCGTCACGCCGCAGGTTCTCGTCGCAGATGTGGACCTCGTGGCCCTCCACCAGCCACAGCAGCTCCTCCCACGACATGTCGAACGCGAACGACACGGTGTGGGCGATACGCAGTCGCCGCCCGCCCGCCGAGGCCACGACGGGCTCGAAGATCGCCTCACGGTGGTTGAACTGCATGTTGGTCAGTCCGCGGTACGGGGTGATGACGCCCTTCGGCCTGCCGGTGGACCCGGACGTGTAGATGACGTACGCCGGATGGTCAAGGCGCCCAGGGGTTCCCGGCGCGAACCCGCCGAGTTCGGCCTCCGACAGCTGTCCGGACGCGACCGCGCCGAGGTCGAGGGTGTCGACGGACAACGTGTCGACAGTGGCGGCGGCGAGCGTCCCCGCGACGTCCGACGTGGTGACCAGGACCGTCGGCCGGGCGTCGTCGAGCATCGCGACGAGCCGCTCGGCCGGATGGTCCAGTTCGAGTGGCAGATAGGCGGATCCGGTCCGCAGCACGGCGAACAGCGCCACCACCATCTCCACCGTCCGCGGCAGCGCGAGCGCGACGATCCGTTCCGGACCCGCTCCGTGGTCCAGCAGCAGGCGGGCCAACCGGTTCACGTCGGCGTCGAGTTCGGCGTAACTCACCGCGCGGTCCCCGAACACGAGGGCCGTCTCGTCGGGACGGACGAGCGCCGCGTCGGCGAACAGGTCGGCGATGGTCGCGTCGGGCAGGGCTTTAGGCTCGGCCGGCACGGGCGCTGCGGCACCGGCGATTGCGCCGACCGGACGCGACAGGTCCGTGGACCACTCCTCGAGCACGGTCACGTACCGCGACAGCATGCGTTCGACCCGCGACGCCGGGATCTTCTCGGGGTGGAACTCGAACTTCACCGTCACGCTCGCGCCGGGTGTCACGACGACCGTGACCGGGTAGTGCGTGTGGTCGATGCTGTCGCCGCCGCTGATGTCGTGCGCCGCGTTGAGCGCCGACACCTGCTTCTCGTCCACGAAGTTCTGCAGCACGTAGAGCACGTCGAACAGTTGCCGGTGCTCGGAGACCCGCTGGATGGAGGCGAGCCCGAGGTAGTCGTACGGGGTCAGCGCCAACCGCTCGGACTGGATGCGCCGCAGCAGGTCGGCGACGGTCTCGTCGGCGCGCAGTGTCGTCCGGACGGGGACGGTGTTGAGGAACATTCCCGTCACCGCGTCGATGCCCGGCACCTCCGGCGGGCGTCCGGCCACGGTGGTACCGAACACGAGGTCGCGGCGTCCGGTCTCGATTCCGAGGACGACGGCCAGCGCGGCGTTCAGTACCGCGTTGAACGTGACACCGGCGCCGCGGGCACCGGCCCGGAGTCGTTCGCTCAGGTCCTCGGGCAGCACCGCGTCCCGGCGCTGCGGCGGCTCCGGGTCGCCGGTGATCGTCGCGGCCAGCAACGTCGGCTCGTCGAGCCCGCCGAGCGCAGCGGTCCACGCCGACTGCGCCCCGTCGGCGTCCCGGGTGTCCAGCCACTGCAGATAGTCCTCGAAAGACCCTTCCGGGGCGGGGAACCCGGAGTCGTCGCCGCCCGACTCGTAGAGGGCGAGCAGCTGGCTGACGACGAGACCGTTGGACCATCCGTCCCACAGCAGGAACTGCCGGTTGATCACCAGCCGGTCGTGGGAATCGCCGAGCCGCAACACCATTGCCCGCCACAGCGGCGGGCAGGTCAGGTCGAACGGCGTCTGCCGGTCCTGCGCCGTCAACTGTGCGGCGTAGGAGGCGCGTTCGGTCTCGTCGAGTTCCCGCAGGTCGAACTCGGCGACGGGCACGTCCAGACCGGTGCCGAAGAACTGCACCGGCGCGGGCAGTCCCGCACTGACGAACCCCGCTCGCAGCGTGGGGTTGCGGCGCTGCAGGGTTCGCAGCGCCGCCGCGAGCCGGTCGGTGTCGAGGCGGTGCTCGAAGTCGAGAGAGAACTGTGCCGTGTAGATGTCGTTGCCGGAGTCGAACCCGGCCTGGAAGTACAGGCCCTCCTGCAACGGCGACAGCGGCAGCACCGTGTCGACCCCACTCGGGCTCGCCCGGACGATCCGGTCGATCTCCTCCTGCGTCAGCGTCACGAGGGGAAGGTCGGACGGCGTGAGCATCGCCGGTCCGTCGTGTTCGGCGGCGGCGTCGGCGAGTTCACGCAGCGCGGCCACCCAGCCGTCGCTCAACGCGCGCGTGTCGGCCTCGCTCAGGTCGGCCTCCGACCAGGCGAAGACGGCCTGCAGTTCGGCGCCCTGCGCGGACTCCTCGCACAGCGCGTTGATCACCAGCCGGTAGGGTCCGCCGAGATCGTCGTCGGGATCGGTTGCCAGGACATCGGATTCGGCCGCCTGCGTCCACGGCCCGGGCGCGGCGTGCGGCATCCGGCCCAGGTAATTGAACAGCACCTGCGATTCCGACCGTGCCGCCAGGAGACCGGCGGTGCGCGCGTTGACGTACCGCAGCATCCCGTAGCCGATGCCGCCGTCCGGCGCGCCGCGCAACTGTTCCTTGACGTCCTTGAGCGTGTCGAGTGCGCCCGCCCGGCTGCGCAACCGGACGGGGGTGACGTTGGTCAGCCAGCCGACCGTGCGGGAGAGATCCACACCCGCGGCGAGTTCTTCGCGTCCGTGCCGCTCGAGGTCGACCAGCAGGTCGTTCGCGCGTCCGCGCTCGGCGAGCCAGCGGTCGGCCGACAGTCGCAGCGCCGCGAGCAGCACGTCGGTGACGTCCGCGCCGACGACGGCGGGCACCGTGGTCAGCAGGGCCGTCGTGAGTTGCCGGTCCAGGCGTACCGTCCGCCGGGCACCGCTGCTCACCACGGCGTGCCCGTCGGTGCCGGGCACCAGGTCGGCGCCGGGCTCGGTGACCCGCAGCCAGTGGTCGAGTTCTGCCAGGCGTGCCGGTTCCTGCGCCTGCTCGGTCACGATCCGCGAGAATCCGCGCAGCGATGTGGGCACCGGGTCGAGTGCCGCATCCTCGCCGCTGTCGGCCGCCACCCACGCCATGGCGAGGTCCTCGATCAGGGGCCGCCACGACACCCCGTCGATCACCAGGTGGTGCGCGACGAGCAGGAGCCTGCCCAGTTCCTGCGGGCCGGCGTCGAACCACACCGCCGACAGCATGATGCCGTCGTCGGGGTTCAGCCGGTCGGCGGCGGCATCGGATTCTGCTGCCACCGTCTCGCGTAGCGCGTCGGCGTCGAGTCCGGTGACGTCGACCCGGCGCAGCGTCAGGTCGGCGGTGGCGGCGATCTCGAGTGACCACACACCCGGTGCGTGCCGGGTGAGTTTCTGCCGCAGGCCGTCGTGGTGACCGATCACCGAGTGCAGGGCCGCCGTGAGCACGGTGGCGTCGGTGCCGGCCGGGGTGTGGAGGAGAACGGACTGGTTGAAGCGGTTCTTCCCGCCACTCCACTCGGACAGCCGGTGGACGACGGGAAGGGGCGGCAGGACGCCGATGCCCGAGTCCTCCACCCGTGGGGCCTGCGGGACGGCGGTGTCCGCGACCAGACGCGCGAGTGCGGCCGGTGTCCGCTGTTCGAAGATCTGCCGCGGGGTGACGGTGATCCCCTCCCGGCGAGCGAGATTCACCAGTCGGATGGCGAGGATGCTGTCGCCGCCGAGGGCGAAGAAGTCGTCGCCCACCCCGACCGCCCCGAGTCCGAGAACCTCGGCGTAGTGGGCGGCGAGCATCCCCGCGGTTCCGCTCTCCACGGTAGGCTCCGACGTCGCCTGCGCCGTGAAGTCCGGTGCGGGAAGGGCTTTGCGGTCCAGTTTGCCGCTGGGGCCGAGCGGGAACTCGGCCACGGTCACGAACGCGACGGGCACCATGAACTCCGGCAGCGCCGAGGCCAGGCGCGCACGGATGTCGGCCGGGTCGGCGTCACCGACGACGTACCCGACCAGCTGCTGCTGACCGGGACGATCGGAGCGCACGACGGCGGCGGCCTGCCGCACACCCGGGCAGGACGCCATGTGTGCCTCGATCTCGCCCAGCTCGATCCGGAACCCACGCAGCTTCACCTGGTCGTCGATCCGGCCGAGGTACTCGACCGCGCCGTCCCCGTTCATCCGGGCGACGTCACCGGTGCGGTACATGCGGGACCCACTGCGGGAGAACGGATCGGCGACGAAGCGTTCCGCGCTCAACCCCGGCCTGCCCAGGTAGCCGCGGGCCAACTGCGGCCCGGACAGATAGAGCTCACCGGCGGCGCCCGCGGGCACGGGCTGCAGGTACCGGTCGAGCACGTACAGTCCGGTGTTGGACGTCGGCAGGCCGATCGGCACGGACGGCGCGGCCGCGTCGATCCCCTGGACGGACGCGGCGTAACTGACGTCGACGGACGCCTCGGTGGGACCGTAGAGGTTGTCGAGTTCCACTCCCGGCAGCAGTTCGGCGACGCGCCGCGCGGACGCCACGGGTAGCGCCACACCGCTGCAGGAGATGATCCGCAGACCGGGGCCCCGGGCGGCGGCCGGCTCGGCGAGGAACACCTCGAGCATCGACGGGACGAAGTGCACGCGCGTGATCGACTGCCGCACGATGACGTCGGCGAGGTACGCCGGGTCCTTGTGACCGTCCGGCCGGGCCAGCACGAGCGTCGCGCCGGCGAGGAGCGGGCCGAAGAATTCCAGCACCGACACGTCGAAACTCGACGGGGTCTTCTGGAACACGTTGTCCGAAGGGGTGATCGGGCGGAACCGCTGAACCCACAGCAGGCGGTTGACGATGCCGGCGTGCGGCACGACGACCCCCTTGGGACGTCCCGTCGAGCCCGACGTGTAGATCACGTAGGCCGGGTGCTGCGGTGCGAGCGGGACACCGGTCAGCGGCTCGGGCGAGTACCGGTCGGCGTCGGCCACCAGGACCTCCGGGACGCCGGAACCGGCGAACCCCACGGTGCCGTCGGTGAGAACGCACACCGGCTGCGCATCGGCCAGCATGTACGCCAGCCGGTCCGCCGGGTATCCGGTGTCGAGCGGAACGTAGGCTCCGCCCGCCTTCCCGACCGCGAGCAGCGCCACCATCAGGTCCAGCGAACGCGGCAGTGCCACCGCGACCTTCGACTCGGGTGCCACCCCGCGCTCGACGAGCAGCCGGGCGAGGCGGTTGGCGCGCGCGTGCAGTTCCGCGTACGTGAGGTGGTCGTCCTCGAACACGACGGCCACCGCGTCCGGCGTCCGCGCGGCCTGCTCCTCGAGCAGGGCCGTCACGGTCGTGTCGGGGAACTCCACCTCGACGTCGCGCAGGGCGGCCTCGATCGGCTCACGCGATGCCAGCGCGACGGCGGACACGCTCTGGTCGACGTCGCGGGTCAGCTCGGCGAGATAGGCGATCGTCGACTCCGCGAACCGGGCCGCGGTCGCCGCGTCGATGCGGGCGGCGTCGTACTTCAGCTCGAGGGTCAGCGCGTCGCCGGGCACCACGATCAGCGTCATCGCGTACGGCGGGTGCTCGTCGAAGCGGATACCGGTCAACTGCACCGCACCGGTGGGATCCGCGACCGCGCCGTCGCCGAGCGGATAGTTCTCGAACACGACCAGCGTCTCGAACAGGTTCTGCAGTCCCGCTTCCCGGCGCAGCTCGGCCAGTCCGAGGTACTGGTGGTCGAGCAGCGTCGACTGCTCGTGCTGCCACCGGGTGAGGGTGCCGGCCACCGTATCGGTGGGCCGGTACCGCAGCCGGGCGGGAACGGTGTTGATGAACAGGCCCACCATGGTCTCGATGCCGGGCAGGTCGCCGCCGCGGCCCGACACCGTCGAACCGAACAGCACGTCCTCGCGGCCGGTGAGGCGGCCCAGGACCAGGCCCCACGTGCCGTGCACCAGCGTGCTGAGCGTCAGTCCGCGGGCCCGGCCGACCGCGGTGAGGGCGGCGGTGTTCTCCGGCGGCAGCGCCACCCGGACACTGCGGATCCCGGACTCGCCCTTCTGTGTGGGCGCCGGAAGTTCCACCGGTTCGGGAGCATCGGCGAGTGCCTCCCGCCACACCGCGAGCGACGCCTGACGGTCCCGCGCGCCCAGCCATTCGAGGTAGGAGCGGTAGGGCGTCGGTGTCGGCAGCGCCAGCGGCTTCCCCTCGACGCTGTACAGCGCCATCAGCTCCCGCAGCATCACCGGCACCGACCAGCCGTCGGCGACGAGGTGGTGAATCGACTGCAGCAGAAGGAACTTCTGGTCCTCCGTTCGAGCGAGCGTGTACCGCAGCAGCGGTCCGCGGGTGAAGTCGAAGCCCCGCGCCCGGTCCGCCGCCAGCACTTCTTCCACGCGCTGCGCCGGATCCGCGACGCCGGTGAGATCGAGTACCTCCATCGGCACCCGGACGTCGTCGCCGACCACCTGGACCACCCGGCCGTCCGAGACCGCCCGCAGCCCGACGCGCAGGGCCGCGTGCCGGTCGACGACGGCCTGCAGTCCGCGGTGCAACGCCGCCGCGTCGACGGGTCCGGTCAGTTCGATCACCTGCTGCACCACATACGGGTCCGTGCCGGCGTCGTCGAACGCCGACTGGAAGTAGATGCCCTCCTGCAGCGGCGTCAGCGGCAGCACGTCGGCCGCCCCCGCCAGCGCGTCCACGTCCGGCTGGGTCAGCGAGACGAGCGGGAAGTCCGCAGGCGTGTGACCGCCGAGGTGGCCGACCCCGGCGAGTACCCGCAGCACCGCGGTCCACTCGTCGGCGAGCGCCCGGACGGCGTCGCGGGTGAGCACCTCGGGCGCCCACGTCAGTGTCGTCCGCAGCACCGGCCCGTCGGCGCCGTCCTCGGCGATCACGTCGAACGCGAGGGCATGCCCGATCGGCATTCTCGGGTCGTCGGCGCCGCCCATCGCCAACGGCAGCCAGTCGGCGCCGACGCCGGACGCCACCCGCCCGAGGTAGTTGAACAGCACCTGCGGTGTCGGCGCGTGCGCGAGTTCCGGCTTCGCGGCACCGAGGTAGCGCAGGGCGCCGTAACCGAATCCGGCACCCGGGATGCGGCGCAACTGGTCCTTCACCGACTTGACCGCGTCGGCGATTCCCGCCTCGTCCGCCGCCGCGCCGGGGTCGAGCACCACCGGGTAGACGGTGGTGAACCAGCCGACGGTCCGGGAGAGGTCGAGGGCGGGTCCGTCGGGGCGGCGCACGAGGTCTTCCTCGCGTCCGTGCCCCTCGACGTCCAGCAGCACGGGCCCGGGTTCACCGTTCCGCCACCTCCGCAGCGCCACCGCGGCACCGGTGAGGAGCGCGTCGTTGACGTGGCCGTGGAACGCCGCGGGCACCGTGGACAGCAGCGGCCCCGTGAACTCCGGAGGCAGTGTCACCGTGAGGGTTTCGGCGTCACCGGCGAGGTCGACGGCCGGGTCGAGCGCCCGCGGGCCGAGGAGCGGGTCGGGGGTGGCCGCCGCGCCCGCCCAGAACGACAGTTCACGGTCGAACGCGCCCGACTTCGTGTGCTCGTCCAGCAGTTCGGACCAGCGGCGCAGCGACGTCCCGACCGGAGGCAGTTCGGGGACGCCCCCGGCCGCCGCGGCGGCGCCCGCGCGGGCGAGGTCTTCGAGGATGATGCGCCAGGACACGCCGTCCACCACCAGGTGGTGTCCGATCAGCAGCAACCGGCCGGGCCCCTCGGCGGCGGCGAACAGGACGGCCTGCACCATCGTGCCCGTGTCCGGGTCGAGCCGTGCGACGGCCGCCCGGGTCTCGTGGTCGAGTTGCTCGGCGCTGCCGTCGAATTCGACCACCCGGAGGACGCCGTCGACCGCCGCAGGCGAGGGCTCCGGCACCGCGAGCGCCCAGTGCGCGTCACCGCGGACCAGCGTCGCGCGCAGGGCGTCGTGCCGCTCGAGCACCGCCGCCAGGGCCGTCCTCGCGGCACCCTCGTCGAGGGCCGCCGGAGTCTGCACCAGCACCGACTGATGGAACGCGGCGATCTCGCCGCCCCGCTCGGCGGTGCGCGCGAGGATGGGGGTGCTGCGGACGTCACCGACCGCGACGTCGTCCGAATCCACGGCGGCCGCGGTCCGGCCGCCCTGCGCACGGGCGAGCGCCTCCGCGGTGCGGAGCTGGAAGATCTCCCGCGGGCTGATCGAGAGCCCTTCCCGCCGAGCGTGGTTGACCAGCTGGATCGCGACGATGCTGTCGCCGCCCAGCGCGAAGAAGTCGTCGGTGACACCCACCGACTCCACCCCGAGGACACCCGCCATCAGCGCGCACAGGGTTTCCTCGGCGGCGGTGCGGGGCGCGACGTTCTCGCCGGCCGCACCCAGGTCCGGCTCGGGCAGTGCACGTCGGTCCAGTTTTCCGTTGGGGGTGAGCGGGAACCGGTCGAGGATCACGAACACGGACGGCACCATGTACTCCGGCAGCTTCGACGACGCCCAGGTCCGCAGCTCCGCGACGTCCGGCACCGAATCCTGCTTCGCCACGACGTAGGCCGCGAGATACTGTGCACCCGCGGGTGTTTCCCGCACGACGACGGCGCTGTGCCGGACGGCGGGATGCGACACGATGCCCGCCTCGACGTCCTCGAGTTCGAGCCGCATGCCCCGGATCTTCACCTGGTTGTCGGCGCGGCCGAGGAAGTCGAGTGAGCCGTCCGGGGCCCACCGGGCGAGGTCGCCGGTCCGGTAGAGCCGGGAACCGTCGTTCGCGAACGGGTTGGCGACGAAGCGGGACGCCGTCAACTCCGGTGCGTCCACGTAACCGCGTCCGAGAAGGAATCCGCCGGCGTACAGTTCACCGCCGGCGCCGAGCGGCACCGGATTCAGGTGCTCGTCCAGCACGTACAACTGGGTGTTGGGGTTCGGGCGCCCGATCGACGTCGCGATCCGCGCGGCGTCCTCCCGGTAGATCACGTGCGACACCCCGATCGTCGCCTCCGCCGGACCGTAGCCGTGGTACATCGTGATGGCGAGTTGCGCTCGGAATCTCTCGAACAGCCGGGGCGTGAGAACCTCACCGCCGCACCACACGTGCTTCAGCGCCGACAGCCGGTCCGTGCCCCGGGACAGGTCGAGCAGCACGTCCAGCATCGACGACACGAGGTAGACGAACGTCACGGACTCGCGCGCGATCAGGTCCAGGAGATACTGCGGGTCCCGTTCCCCGCCGGGCTCGGCGACTACCAGCCTGCCACCCGCCACCAGGGGCAGCAGGATCTCGTTCACGGAGATGTCGAACGACAGCGGCGCCTTGAACAGCGACGCGTCCGCCGGTCCGAATCCCAGAATTTCGTCGCGCTGCCACAGCAGTCGCGCGCAGACGGCCTCGTGCCGGATCATGGCCCCCTTGGGCCTGCCCGTCGAACCCGACGTGAAGATGACGTACGCCAGCCGCGCGCCCTGCACGGTCACGGTGGGCGGTTCGGTGGGCTGCTCGGCGTACGCCCACGACGCGAGGTCGACGGGCACGGCCCGCTCTCCCGCGTCGGTGACCCCGCCGGGACCGGTGAGCACGAGGGCGGCCCCGGCGTCGGCGAGCACCGACGTCCGGCGGTCCTCCGGCCACGACGGGTCGAGCGGCACGAACGCCCCACCCGAGCACATGACGGCGAGCAGTCCGGTCACCATTTCCGCGGAGCGCGGAAGGCCGATCGCCACAACGGTTTCCGGCCCGACACCGCGATCCAGAAGGTGCCTGGACAGCTGCGCCACCCGCTCCCCGAGCTCCCGGTACGTGAGCCGGACGTCGCCGGCGATCAGGGCCTCGGCGTCCGGCGTCCGCGACACCTGGGCGTGGAACAGTTCGGGCACCGTCGCCGACACCTGCGGGGACGCCGTGTCGTTGAACTCCAGCAGCAACTGCCGGCGCTCGGCCTCCGTCATCGGATCGAGCGACGCGATGGGCTGCGCCGGGTCGGCGACGAACTGGCCGACGAAGTGCTCGAGCCTGCGGCGATGCTCCTCGAGCGCGGCCCCGAGACCGGCCGGTGCCCGCAGGTCGATCTGGATGGGCTCCGAATCCTGCCCACCGCGGATCGAGAAGTCGAGGTCGCGGACCGGTCCGGTCGCCGAACCGCGCACCCAGGCCGGGAATCCGCCGAACGTCAGCACATGCTCGAACATCATGGAATTGATTCCGGGACCGAAGATCTGACGGTCCGGGTCGATCGACCGCAGCTCGCGGGCGAGGTCCTCACCGCGGTAGCGCCCGTGCCGCAGCACCGAGATCAGCGTCGTGTCGATGCGGGTGGCGAGCTCACCCACCGTCATCTCGGGATCCACCTGCACCCGGAGCGGCAGGATCGTCGAGCACATCCCCGGGATGCGGCGCAGTTCGCGACCGACCCGCGCCGTCATCGGCAGCGACAACGTGAGGTCGCGGCGGCCGGTGAGCCGGTGGATGTACGCCACGACCACGGCAAGCGGCAGCCGGGTGCGCCGGATGCCGGCGTCGGAGGCGAACGCGTAGAGCGCGTCGGCGTCGTCCCCGTCGATCTCGACGAGGGCGGAGATCGGCGTCCCGGAGTGGTCGACGACCTGCGGGAGCAGCCGCGGCGGTTCCGGCGCGTCGACGACCTGCCGGATCCAGAAGTCGCGGTCGGATTCGAAACGCGTCGAGGCGCGGTAGTCGCGATCGGAGGCCACGAGGGTGTCGAGGGGCCACGGCGCCGCGGACGTCGCGAGTTCCGGATGCTCGTATCGATCGACGACGTCCGCCACGAGCAGGGTGATGCCGTAGCCGTCGATGAGGCTGTGGTGGTAGCGCTGGTACCAGATCACCGACTCGTCCCCGGTGCGCAGGAGGGCGTGCCGGAACAGCGGATGCGCGCCCTCGATGTCGACGACGGTCGCCATGTCGCGGTCCATCCACGCGCGCGCACTCGCGTCGGGATCCTCTTCGCGGCGCAGGTCCACGACGCTCAGCGTCCACTCGCCGGGCTCCGTCGGCACCTGCAGTAGTTCGTTGTCTTGCCCGCGCTCGAAACGCACGTGCAGGGCATCGGCCCGTTCGACGGTCTTCCGGATCGCCGCGACGGTCCGGTCCAGATCGATCGGGCCCGCGACCTCGACGACGAGCGAGAGGTTGAAGACCGGGCTGCCCGGGTTCAGCTGCTGCCCGACCCACACCTCGGACTGCGCGGCCGTCACCGGCAGCGCGACAGGCGTCGAACCGGCGCCGGTCGAGGAAGAAGCGCTCTCAGCCGAGAGGTACTGAGTGCGCGCAGCCGCCGAGTGGTCCGGAGACATGGGTGATCCGATCGTCCGTCGAGAGCGCCCGTCCAACGACGGGCACCCGAAGGAGTTTAGGTTAGGCTACCCACCAGCAACAACCCGGTTGCCAGCAAGTTCACAGGCGATGGTTATCACAGGGTCCACCGCGGTTCAATCTCCCCGACCGCGTGTCTCCCGCACTGCCGTCGGAATTCGCCGCGCCAAAGCGGTCACTACGTCGGGTTCATCCCATCAAACATACCGCGCGTTCGCTCACTCGGGACGCCTCGCCAGGGTCGACTCACGAGGGGCAGCCGTCCAGCAAACCCGCAACCTATTCGTGCCAGACCGCGGTGTTCCCGCCGCGACGCTTGGCGGCGTAGAGGGCGATGTCGGCGTGGTGGAGCAACTCGTCGACCGTGCGAGCCGACGTGCTGTGCGCCATCCCGATACTGATGGTCACGGCGAGCAGTTCGTCGCCGACGTCGATCGGCGTCGTGATCGAAGCGAGCATCCGGGTGACCACGTCGTCGACGTCCAGTTCGCCGACGTCGGGGAGGATCGCGACGAACTCGTCGCCGCCGAGCCTGCCCACCGAGGACGGCGGCCACATCGCCTGCCGTAGATGCTCGGACACCGCCTGCAGGATGCGGTCGCCGACCCGATGCCCGCGGGTGTCGTTGACCTCCTTGAACCCGTCCACGTCGAGGAACAACGCGACCGCCGGACCCACGCCGGGCTCGAACAGTCGCTGCAGGTGCTCGGTGATGGCGGCGCGATTGAGCAACCCGGTGAGACTGTCGTGCGTGGCCTCGTGCAGAAGCAGAGCGTGCGCCTCCTCCGCCCGCTTCTGGGCGGTGACTTCCGCGGTGACGTCCCGGAAATGCACGACCAGCGCGCCGGCGTCGGCCGCGGCGGTCACCTCGATCGTCGCCCCGGGCGAATACGGCGAATCCACCCGAGTCTGCTGCTGAGTGCCGGTGGCGAGAACCTTGCGGCACAGCGCGTCGAAGTAACTGTCCTGCGTTTCGGGAAGAACCTCGGTGACGACGCGGCCGAGCAACTCCTCCCGCGACCGTCGCACGTGCCGCAGGCAGACGGAGTTGACGTAGATGACCCGAAGGTCCTCGTCGAGCGCCGCGAAACCCAGGCCCACCCGGTCGAGCAGCGAGGCGAGTTGCGCGTCCCGGCCGGCCACGTGCCCGAGTTCGATGACGACCCCCGTCAGTTCGACGGGGTCGCCGGACGCATCGGTGGTGACGTCGATGCTGCGGGTGAGGATGTACCGGGTCGACCGATCCGTCAGCACGATGCGGAACACGCATTCCGCGCCGACCGAACCGGCGGTGTCGCCGAACATGCGGCGCACCGTGCCGATGTCCTCGGAATGGATCCGCTTCCGCCACAATTCGAGCGGCGGCAGGGAACCGTCGTCCCCGAAGATCGCGGCGGCCTTCTCGTCCCACCGCAAGATTCCGTTCACGACGTCGTACCGGACGATGCCCACCCCGAGGCGCGGAATTCCCAACGCCATCAGAATCTCGCCGTCACCGTGATCGCCCCCCAGCCACTCGTCAGTGGGCGAGGAACTCGAGCAGCACCTTGTTCACCACTTCGGGCTGTTCCAGATAGCCGTAGTGCCCCACATCGGGAATCTCGTAGTACCGCGCCGACGGGATCGCCTCGGCCACCTCACGCGAGAGGTACGGCGGAATCATCCGGTCGTCGGCGAAACCGACGGACAGACACGGCACCGTGATCGCCCGGTAGGCCTGCCTGCGGTCGAAGCTGCGGTCCATCTCCATCTGCGCGCGCACGCCGTCCGACGTCCGGCCGCCGCTGAACTCGAACAGGTCGAGCCAGTCGCGGGCCGTATGCGGGTCGACGAGTGACGCGGGCGACAGGTTCATCACGGCGGTCACCGCGGCCCGGTACTTGGCGGGGAGTTCGACACCGCTGTCGTGGAGGGCGCGCTCCCCCTCGGTGAGGGTCTGCTGGAAGTAGTCCATGCGGGCGTGACCGGCGAGGAAGGCCGCCTTGAGCACGAGATCGGGGCGGGACAGGGCCAGTTCCTGCGCGACGCGAGCGCCCATCGAGGTGCCGACGACACGGGCCGGGCCGCCGCCGAGGTGCTCGATCAGTCCCGCGGTGTCCGCGACGAGGTCGTCCATGGTGATCCCGTCGACGCTCTCACCGGACGGCGCGATGCCACGGTTGTCGAACGTGCAGACGCGGTAGCCGGCGTCGACGAGCGCGGGGGTCTGATGCAGATCCCACACCCGCCCCGGGCTTCCGGTTCCCATGATGAGCACCACTAAATCGCCGGATCCCTTGACCTGGTAATTCAGGGGAATCCCGTTGATCGTGGCGATCGTCATCTTGCCTACCTTCCCTGGGCGGTCTTCACCGAAATAGATTGGATAGCCTAAGCTGGCTCTGCCGCCGCTCAATTGCGGCGCTGACCGACAAGCTCGTCCAGGAGGACCGCGTTGAGAGTCGCCACACTCGGATATCAAACCTGGGGTCACCGTACCCTGCAGGCCCTGCTCCAGTCCGACCATGAGGTAGTCCTCGCGATCACCCACCCCAAGAGCGACCACGTCTACGAACAGATGTGGGCGGACTCCGTCGCCGACCTGGCCACCGAGCACGGCGTGCCCGTGCACATCGCCACCAAGCCGGACGAAGACTTCAAGGCCGCGCTGAAAGAAGCAGACCCGGACATCGTCGTCGCCAACAACTGGCGCACGTGGCTGCCGCGGGACGTCTTCGACTCCCCCCGCTACGGCACCCTCAATATTCACGATTCGCTCCTGCCCAAGTACACAGGATTCTCCCCGCTCATCTGGGCGCTCATCAACGGTGAGGAAGAAGTAGGCCTCACCGCGCACCTGATGGACGAGGAACTCGACGCCGGCGACATCGTTTTGCAGAGGTCGACGCGGGTCGGGCCGACGGACACCGTCACCGATCTGTTCCACCGCACCGTCGACATGATCGGCCCGATCACGCTCGACGCGCTCGCACTGATCGAGTCCGGCCGCACGGACTGGACGCCGCAGGATCGCTCGCAGGCCACGTTCTTCCACAAGCGTGCCCCCGAGGACAGCCTCATCGACTGGACGTGGCCCGCCGACGCCATCGAACGCCTCGTCCGCGCACAGTCCGACCCGTACCCGAACGCCTTCACCCATTTCAAGGGTCAGCGCGTCCGGGTTCTGAAGGCCGCCGTATCCGAAGGAAATTACGGTGGAACGCCCGGGCGTGTCTTCATCCACGAAGGCGACGGAATGGTCATCGTCGCCGGACCGGACGCCCGCACCGGACAGAACAAGGGCCTGAAGATCCAGCGCGTCCGCCTCGACGACGGCACCGAACTCGCCGGGACCGACTTCTTCCCCCACGGCGGCGGCTACCTCAGCTAACCGCCCGTCCACACCACCCGGGTGAATGTATCGTTCAACGCCTCAGAAGCGCTGAAAGGTACATTCACCCGACGTGTTTCCGGCACCCGACGTGTTTCCGGGGCCTACCGGCCCTCCCAC
>JBCEBZ010000218.1:31557-58043 GCA_039206675.1 Rhodococcus sp. (in: high G+C Gram-positive bacteria)
CACCCGACGTGTTTCCGGCACCCGACGTGTTTCCGGGGCCTACCGGCCCTCCCACGCCGACCACAGCTCGGCGTAGCGTCCGCCCGCGGCGACGAGCCGGGTATGCGGACCTTCCTCGACGATCCGGCCGTGTTCGAGGACGACCACCCGATCGGCGGCCGCCGCCTGTGTCAGCCGGTGGGCCACCACCAGCGTCGTGCGGCCGCGGGTCGCGGCCTCCGCCGACGCCTCGAGTTCCCGCGCACCCGCGCTGCCCGCCTCGGCCGTCGCCTCGTCCAGGATCGCGACCGCCGGGTTCGCGAGGACGAGTCGTGCCAGAGCCAGCTGCTGCGCCTGGGCGGCGGTCAACTCGTGCCCGCCCTCCCCGACCACGGTCTGGACGCCGTCGTCCAGGGCGGTCACCCAGCCGTCGGCGCCGACGGCCTTCAACGCCATCGCCGCGTCCTCCTCGGACGCGTCGGGTGCCGCGAGCCGCAGGTCGTCGATCAGCGGTCCGGCGAACACGTGGACTTCCTGGCTGACGATCGCGACCCGGCGGCGGAGACCGCCCGGCTCGAGATCCGCCAGCGCGGTTCCGCCGATGCGCACCGACCCCACCGTCGGCACGATCGACCCGGCCGCGATCGCCGCGACCGTCGTCTTGCCCGCCCCGGTCGAGCCGACGAGGGCGACGCGCTCACCGGATTTCACGTGCAGGCTGATGCCGTGCACCACCTCGTGGCGACCGTCGTAGGTGTGGCGGACGCCGTCGAGTTCGAGTGTCGCGTCCGGAGTCTCCCCGGTGGCGGTCCCGTCGGAAAATTCTTCGTCGAGGTCGACGACGCCGACGAGCCGCGCCAGGCTCGCACCGGCCGACTGCACCTCGTCGAACGTGTACATCAGCATGCCGATCGGATTGAACAACCGGTGGAAGAGCAGCGCCGCGGTCGTGGTCTGGCCGACGGTCACGATGTCCGCGTTCACCAGCGCGAATCCGGCGGCGAGGATGGTGGCCAGCCCCACGAACTCGGCCCGGTTGCCGCGTCCCGCGAACCGGGTGAACAGCGCGAAGACGCCGACGGACAGGTCGCGGGCCTTCTCCGACGCACCGTTGATCTGGTCGAGGTGGCTGTCTTCCAGGCCGTAGGCGCGCACCGTCCGGGCGCCCTGCATGCTGCTGATCAGGGCCTGCGAACGCTCTCCCATCGCGACGCGTTCGGCGGCGTACACCGGCGCGGACCGCGGCAGGTACCAGCGCATCGCCAGCGCGTACATCGGCAGCGCCACCATGCCCGCGAGCCCGAGCCGCCAGTCGATGCCGAGCATCGTGACCATACTGAGCACCACCAGCAGGACCGCCGTGACCAGGTTGGGGACCACGTCGGTGACGGCCTTGCCGATCACCGCGACGTCGTCGCCGACTCGCGACAGCAGATCGCCCTTGCCGACGCGTTCGACCGTGTGGATCGGCAGCCGGAGCGCACGGTCGACGGTCCGCTCGCGCAGATCCGCCAGGATTCCCTCGCCGAGACTGCGGATCAGGTACGACGCGAACCCGGCGCACAGTCCGCCGACCACCGCGGCAGATGCGATCACCGCGACCACCCAGCCGATGGTGGACGGCGGCGCACCGTCCTGGACTCGGTCGACGAGGACGCCGAAGACGTAGACGGGAACCAGTGCCATGCCGGCCGCGACGGCCGCCACCAGCAGCGTGAACACGCTCCGGCCGCGGCGGCGTCCCAGCTCGGACCTCAGCCACGCCCAGGTGTCGCGCGCGTTCGCGATGGGAAGCAGTTCACTCATCGAAGGACCGCCTGACGGTAGTTCGCGTTCTCGGTGGCCAGTTGCGGGTGGGTGCCCTCACCGACCACCGTTCCGTCGTCGAGCACCACGACGCGGTCGGTGACGGACAGCAGCGCGGGGCTGCTCGTGATGAGGATCGTGGTCTGACGGGGCGCGCCGGAGCGGTGCCGCAGGTCCGCGATGCCGCCGGCGATCGTGTGTTCGGTGACGGCGTCCACCGCCGTCGTCGGATCGTGCAGCACCATCACCGGCGACTGCGCCACCAGGGCGCGTGCCAGGGCGACGCGCTGCCGTTGACCGCCGGACAGCGAGGACCCGCGGTCGGCGACCTCGTGGTCGAGCCCCTCGGGGTGGGCTTCGACGACGTCGACCGCCGCGGACGCCGACAGTGCCGCGTGCACGTCCGCCGCCGACGCGCCGGGCCTGCCCGCGGTCACGTTCGACGCGACGGTTCCCGAGAACAGGTCGCCGTTGTGCGGTTCGACGAGCAGTGTCCGGCGGGCGTGCGCGAGATCCGCGTCCGACAGCCGGACCCCGCCCACCGTCAGTTCGCCGTCGTAGCGGTCGGGCGGGACCTGCCCGGACAGCAACGCGGCCAGCGCCTCCGCGTCCTGAGGGCGGTACGCGACGACGCCGAGCAGTTCGCCGGGGGTGACCCGGAGATCCAGTCCGCTCAGCGACCGGTAGGACACGCCGGTGAGGCTGAGTTCGCTGCCGTCGGGGGTCCGGCCCGCGCCGGCGGGCAGCAGGGGTTCCGCGTCCAGGACCAGTGCGAGGCGGTCCGCCGACGCGCGGGCGAGGGCGAGGAAACCGGGCAGGCCGGCGAGAACACCGAGCGGTTCGACGAAGAACTGGGACAGTCCGACGACGGTGATCAGCTCGCCGATGGTGATGCGGCCCTCGAGGGCGAACCAGCCCGCGAATCCCGCGACCCCGACGGCGAGGAGTGCGCTGACCGTCATCGACACCCCGGCGAACACGGCGGAACTCTTCGCCGTGTGCAGGGTGGCGCCGAGCGCATCGCGGCTGGCCGTCCGGTATCGGCGCGAGGCCGACACCTCGGCGCCGATTCCGCGCAGGGGGCGGAGCCCGCTCACGAGGTCGGTCGCCATCGCGGACGCCCGCGCGACCGCCGCCTGCTGATCGGTGGCGCGGCGGGTGATCAGCGGCGCCGCGAGTTGGAGGAGGCCGAGGATGACGGGGGTGCCGATCAGGACGGCGAGGCCGAGCGGCACGTCGATCAGCAGCAGCGCGATCGCGGATCCGATCGCCGCGGTGAGAGCGGCGGCGGCGCGCGGTGTGATGTCCGCGATCCAGGCCGCGCGGTCGGCGTCCGATGTCGACACAGACAGCAACTCACCGGCACGCAGGTCGGTGCGCACTCCCCGGGGGTCGAGGATGCGGTGCGCGACCTCCATCCGCAGTTGGTGGGCCTCGCCCTGCATCGCCACGACGATGAAACGCGCACCGTAGCGCCAGGCGGCAGTGAGCACCAGGAACAGCAGCGCGAGGGCGCACAGCCACACCGCGAGGGCGAGCATGTCGCCGGTCGCGACGGCCCGGTCGACGATCACGCCGATCGAGATCGGGACCAACGTCTCCGCTACCTGATGCAGGCAGACGAGTACGGTGCCGATTCCCAGCCGGCCCCGATTTCGCACCAGCGTGCGACGCAGGATTGCGGTGCCACCAGTCTTCACGCGCGTAACTCCCAACGCCGACGCTTCCCTGCCCACCACAAAGTAAGCGGACCCTAACTAGAGGAACACTAATCGATGGGCAACTAGCGTTGACATGCCCGGTTCTCATAGAGTCGCCGATACGAACTACTGCGCATGGCGCAGCAGCAAGCCCGAGAGGACAAAGATGGCCGCGAAGACGACCGCCGAAAACGACATCGCGGACGAGGATCTCGAACCCCTTGCCGACGAGACCGCCCGCCAGGCGCAGCGCGTAGTCGCTGCATACGCCGAAGATGCCGACGAGTGCAGGATGCTGCTCTCCATGCTCGGAATCGGACCCACCACCAAGCTCGACTGAGAATTTCATCCACTTCGACTGCGAAGGAAGCCCGTGGCTGCCAGTTCGGAATCGTCAGCATCGTCATCACGCTCGACTTCTGATCCGGTTTCCGGGCAAGCCGACTTCGTCGTCGTCGCGAACCGACTCCCCGTCGACCTCGAACGCCTTCCGGACGGCACCACCCGCTGGAAGCGCAGCCCCGGTGGCCTCGTCACCGCGCTCGAGCCGATCCTGCGCCGCAACAAGGGCGCCTGGGTCGGCTGGGCGGGGGTCGCGGACGCGGAACTCGATCCCGTGGTGGAGGACGATCTCGAGCTGTACCCCGTCCCGCTGACCGCCGCGGAGATCGCCGACTACTACGAGGGCTTCTCCAACGCCACCCTCTGGCCGCTGTACCACGACGTCATCGTCAAACCCGAGTACAACCGCGCCTGGTGGAACGCCTACGTCGAGGTCAACCGGCGTTTCGCGGAGGCCACGTCGAAGGCTGCCGCGCAGGGCGCCACCGTGTGGATCCAGGACTACCAGTTGCAGCTCGTTCCGAAGATGCTGCGCATGCTCCGCCCCGACCTCACCATCGGGTTCTTCCTGCACATTCCGTTCCCGCCGGTGGAACTGTTCATGCAGATGCCGTGGCGCACCGAGATCATCGAGGGCCTGCTCGGCGCCGACCTGATCGGGTTCCACCTCCCGGGCGGCGCCCAGAACTTCCTCTACCTGGCCCGCAAACTCGCCGGCCAGCAGACGTCCCGCGGCAACGTGGGCGTCCGCTCCAAGCTGGGCGTCGTGCAGGTGGGTTTCCGCACGGTCCGCGTCGGCGCGTTCCCGATCTCCATCGACTCGGGACAGTTGGACGAGCAGTCCCGGTCCAAGTCGATCCGGGACCGCGCCAAGAAGATCCGCAAGGAACTGGGCAATCCCCGACACATCATGCTCGGCGTCGACCGCCTGGATTACACGAAGGGCATCGACGTCCGTCTCGCCGCATTGCACGAACTGCTCGACGAGAAGCGCGTCGACCCCGCCGACACCGTGCTCGTGCAACTCGCGACACCCAGCCGGGAACGCGTCGAGAGCTACGTCCACATGCGCGGCGAGATCGAGCAGTCGGTGTCGCGGATCAACGGCGAGTACGGCGAGGTCGGCAGGCCCGTCGTGCACTACATTCACCGGCCGATCCCCCGCGACGAGCTGATCGCGTTCTTCGTCGCCGCCGACGTGATGCTGGTGACCCCGCTGCGCGACGGCATGAACCTGGTCGCCAAGGAGTACGTGGCGTGCCGCAGCGATCTCGGCGGCGCGCTGCTGCTGAGCGAGTTCACCGGTGCGGCCGCCGAACTGCGCCAGGCGTTCCTGTGCAATCCGCACGATCTCGACAGCGTCAAGGACGCGATGGAGCAGGCCCTGAACCAGCCGAAGGAGGACGGCCGACGCCACATGCGGGCCCTGCGCAGGCAGGTCCTGGCGCACGACGTCGACCGGTGGGCCCGGTCCTTCCTCGACGCCCTCGCGCACGGCGGCGCCGCGGGCGCCGCGCTGATCACCCCCGGCGAGGCCACCGAGTCCGACTACACCGAGTCCGATTACACCGAGGACGCGACCGGGGACAACTGACCTCCCCGGTTCAGCTGGCCGGACGTCACCAGGAAGCCGACGAAGTCGCGGATCGTCTCGTCGGCGGAGCGCGGAGCGTACCCCAGTTCGGACCGCGCCTTGCCGCCGTCGACGACCGGCGCCGCGAGCAGCGCCGACATCGCCGACCGCGACAGCACGTCCGACCCGAACCGGGTCCCGATCGGTTCGGCGATCGGCAGCACGCGTTCGATGACGCTGAGCGGGAACGAGTACAGCGGCCCCCGACGGCCCGCCGCACGCGCAGCCCTCCTCACGACATCATGCATGCCGAGCATGTGCCCCGAGATCAGGTAGTTCTCACCGGTCCGGCCCTTCTCGCCCGCGGCGATCAGCCCGGCGGCGACGTCGCGGACGTCGACGAAGTCGAACCCGCCCTGCACCGCCGCGGGCACCCGGCCGCGAGCGGCGTTGCGCAGCAACGCGTTCACCCGCGACAGCCCGTAGTCGGCGGGCCCGTACACCCCGGTGGGGTTGCAGATCACCGCGTCCAGCCCGGCGTCGACCACCTCGCGGAGTTCGATCTCACCGGCCCATTTCGACCTGTCGTACACAGGGATCGACGCGTCGACGGACCTCGGCGAGTGCTCGTCGAGCGTTCCGCCGCAACTGCTCTGGTCGAAGGAGTGCACCGAACTGCAGTGCACCATCCGCCGAACTCCCACCGCGAGAGCGGCTTCGGCGACGGTGCGAACCCCCTTGGTGTTGACGGTCCACGCCAGGTCGTCCTTCTGGGCGAGCGTGATCATCGCGACCAGGTGGTAGACCACCTCGGCGCCGTCCAGCGCCTGCTTCATGGATTCGACATCGAGTACGTCGGCGTTCACCCACGTGACGCCGCATTCGGGTGCGTGCCGGGAACGCACGCGGTCGACGGCGGTCACCTCGTGCCCCGCCTCGACCAACAGATTCAGCAGATTGTTGCCCACGAATCCCGCGGCGCCGGTTACTGCAACCTTCATCGACGACTCCCCGTTCGGTTGTGGCCGTGCAACGCGGCATCGCGCGTCGGCACTCGGCCAGGAGACCCCGAGACTACTAGAACTTGTTTCATTTTGTGAAGGGGCCGGCCCGCTCGACGAACATCCGCACCCGCGAGATCTCATTGGAACGAGACGCGAACTCGAGGAGCGCCACACCCTCCCACGCGGCCGCGCGCACGGACGCGGTCACGGTGCGACCCGCCACGATCATCTTGTTCCACTGCAGTTCCCGGAGACTTTCCGCGAAATGGTCCAGCGGCATCGCAGTGCCGTCCGACAGTTCGAGAGACGCATCGTGAGCGAGCCTCTCCGACATCGCGGCCGTGTCCCGACGGCGGACGGCGACCAGAAATCCGATGGCGGCGTTGCGGCCGGGACGTCCGACGGTGCGCAGCCCGCGCATGAAACCCGTTACACCACTCAGGCCCTGATTCGAGAGCAATTGCGGCCCCAGCCTCACCGATGCGACCGCGCCCCGCCACCCGGCCCGGGTCAGCTGGGCGATCATCCCCGGCAGCTCCCAGTGCGCATACAGCCCGCCGACGGCCACACCGGCGGGCCCCGCCACCAGGTCGTAGCGCAGATGCATCGGCACCGTCAGCACCACACCCGTCGACATCCGGGTCTCGAGGTCGAGGTCCCGAACCACGGACATCCCGCACACCACGTCCCGCCGCGCGTGGAACGTGATCGCGTTCGGGGCGATGAACGTGTCGTAGAACCGTCCGATCGCCGCCGTGCCGACGTGCGGACGCGAACCCACCGGATCGTTCACCCGGGCGTCGTCCGAGAACAGCCCCACCCACGCGGCGCGGTCGTGCGCCGCGACCGCGGCCGGTGAACGGCTTACGGCAGCAAGCAGTTCCACCCCGGTAGGTGTGGGATCCGGCACCGTTACACCGGGGTCAGCTGATCGACGAGCCAGCGGTCGTCGACCTTCTGCAGCGACACCCGCACCCGGCTGCCCGACGTCCGGGCGTCGGGAGCGTCGGCGCTCGTCGTCGTCTGGTTCAGGTACAGCAGAACCACCGCCTCGTCGGGTGTCGTCGACACCGGCGCGGCGGCCTGCACCGACACCTGCACGGTGAGTTGCTTCTGCTTGGCGCCCGGCGCGATGGTTTCCTGCACGAGCGTGGTGTAGTCGTCGCGGAAGGTTCCGGTGAGACCGTCTGCGGCAGCATCTAATTGGTTGTCAACGTCCGCGAAGTCGTACGCCAGCATCGCGACGGCCTGCTTGCCCGCGGCGTCGACGGCGTCGATGCGGGCCTGCTCGGAGAGTTGATCCTGCCGGTGCCCGTACCAGAGGAAGCCCACCCCGACGGCGAGCGCGACCACCACGACCGCGGCCGCGATCTTCAGCGCTGCGCCCTTGGTGACGGCGAACTTTCGCTTTCCTTCGTTGTTGTCGCTCATGGCACGAACTCCACCTTCGATGCGGTCAACTTGCCGTCGACGTCGCTGATCGTCACCCGCATCCGGAAGTCGCGGGGTGAGGGTTCCGGCTGTTCCTTGCTGCTCACCATCGTCCGCGCGGCCACCAGGACGCTCGCGGAGATCGACGTCTCGGTCCCGTTCTCGATGCCGGCCTCGATGACCTCGCCCTCGGTGGTCACGTTCGCGTCCTGCACGACACCGACGAACGGGTCTTCCCGGCCCTGGAACTCTTCGAGGAACTGGCCGGAAGCGCCGGCGACGATCCGGGCGACGTCGTCCTTCGCGGTCTCGGGGTGGATGGTCGTCAGGTTGAGCACCGTCTGCCGGGCCGTGTCGACGAACGCCTGACGGCGGTCGTCCCGTTCGCGTGCGGACCGTTGGTCGAGCAGCAGCACCACCGCCGCGACGACCAGTGCGACAATCACCAGCACCGTAACGCCCCACGCGAGCAACGACTTCAGGGGACGACCCTGCACTTGCGTCTCGAGCGGCGGTGTCTCGAGCGCCGGTGTCTCGAGCGCCGGTGTCGCGGACGCCGGGGACGCGGACGTCGTCGTGGAGACCTTCTCCTTCTCGGGCGCGGCCTGCGGATCCGACGGCTTGGCGAGGACCACCGGCTTCGGGGCCTCGGTCTCCCCCGCCGGCGGGCCTGCGTGCCGGACGGCCCGGCGCCTCGTCCGGTCCGTCGCCGCGGATGTCTGCTGCGCCTGCCCCGCGGAGTCGGTCGCGCGCTCGTCTGTGCCGGAACTCAAATCTGCTGACCTGTCATCATCGTCTGCCACGTCGAGTCCTTTCCCTGCACCGCCAGATCCGGTTGGGTGTACGTCTTTCCATCCGAACCAATGAAGCTACCGGTGGCCGGGTCGTAGGGCACGGCCGCGACCGGTGCACCCGCGGAGCCTTCGTAGGAACTCGGAACGGCTGTGTACGAGGGTACATCCGGCGGCATGATCGGCCCGTACGGCGGGTTGTTGCCCGTCGCCTCCCAGCCCTCGCGGCACGCCTCGACCGTCGGTGCGCGACGTCCGGGGAACTCCATGCACGGCAGGTTCCGCGCGCCGCGCACGACGGACGGATCGTCCGGAGCGGCCTTGCAGTACAGGTCGTTCGGTGTCGCGATCGGGTCGGTCTGATCTCCCGACCGGCGTTGCTCGGGGGGCAGGAATCCCGTCGTGCACGCCGGGGGGTCGTGCAGTTGCAGGGCGAAGTCGACGATCGCACCGTCCTCCACGGGCCCGCCCGTCGCCGCCGTCACGAGCGCCGCGGTCAGCGGCGGGTAGATGACCAGAACCTGCTCGATGCTCTTGTTGTAGATCACCCCGACCTGGCCGACGCTCACCAGATTCCGCAGCAGGATCGGCAGCGTCGGCTGCAGGTCCTGGAACAGCTGGGTGGCTTCCTGCGCCGCCCCCGGGCCCTTCTCCAGCACCGACCGCAGGCTCGGGTCGCTCGCCCGCAACTGGTCGGTGAACGTCACGAGGTCCTGGGTCCAGGAGCGGATGGCGTCGCTGCTGACGGTCTGGGTGTCGAGTAGTGGGCCGACCTGATCGATCAGGGCCTTCGTCGCGTCGCTGTTCGCGTCGGCCTCCTCGACGAACAAGCGGGCGGAGTCGATCAGCCGCTGCAGGTCGGGGCCGGATCCGTTGAACGCCGTGAACGCCTCGTCGATCACCGTCTGCAATCTCGTGTCCGAGATGCTGGCGAGCAGTTCGTCGGCCTGGTCGAGCATCTCGCCGACGTCCTGCGGAATGGTGGCCCGATCCTCCGGGATCACGTCGCCGTCCACGAGATACGGGCCGTCGGCGTCGGCGGCGCCGTCCCGCGGAATCAGGTCGACGTACTGCTCGCCGACCGCCGACACGCTCTTGACCGCCGCATCGACGTCGGCCGGGATCTTGTAGTCGCTGTCGAGCGACATCTTCGCCTCCACCCCGTCGCCGGTGAGCGTCACGTTCTCGACGACACCGATGTTGGTGCCGCGGTACGCGACGTTGGCGTGGGAGTAGAGCCCGCCGGTGGACGGCAGCCGGACGCTCACCTCGTAGCGTCCGACGCCGAACAGCACCGGCACCTTCACGTACTGGATCGACATCACGACGAGCCCGATGACGGTGAGGATCGAGAAGATGATCAGCTGGATACGAACGAATCTCGTCATTCTCATGGCGTCGGCGCTCCTCCCAGCTGCGGCGGAAGGCCCGGTATCGGCGGCAGTCCGGGAATCTGCGGGAGCCCGGGAATCACCGGCGGTGCGGGTGCCGGTTTCGGAGCCGGCTGCAGGGGCGCCTGCAGCGGATCGCCCGACTGCCCGGCCACCCCGGCGAGCGATCCCACGGCGCCCTCGACGCCGCCGAGTGATCCGCCGAGTCCGGTTCCGGTGAGGAAGTTGCTGTCGACGCGCTCGTTGGTCATGTCGATCGTCATCATGAGGTTCGCGTAGTCGCCCTGAATCGCCTTGTCCATCGTCTTCATCGGGAAGGGGTACGTGAGCATCAGGGTCAGCACCTCGGTCAGCGCGCTCCCCGAGTTGGCGAGTTCACGCAGCACCGGGGTGAGGTTGCGCAGGTTCGCCTTCAGGTCCTCGCCGCTGCTCTCGACGAGACGGGTGGCGGTGTCGCTGAGCTTGCCCACCTCGACCAGCGCGGTGGTGAGATTCTGCCGCTGGGTGACGAGCACGTCCAGCGCGGGCGGGATGCCGTCCAGCGCCGCGTCCAGGGTGGCCTTCTGCTCGTTGACGGTGCCCGACAGCCGGTCGAGCCCCTCCATCGCACCAATGATGTCGCCCCGCTGCCGGTCGAGGCTCGTGACGAGTTGGTCGAGTTGCGGAAGAAGGTCCCGGATCGAGTCCTCCCGTCCGCCCAGTGCGGCGTTGAGTTCCTGGGTGATGTCGCGGATCTGGGCGATGCCGCCGCCGTTGAGCACCACCGACAGCGAAGACAGGGTCTGCTCGGTGGTCGGGTAGGCGCCGGCCCGCTCGATGGGGATCACGTCGCCGTCCTCGAGTGTGCCTTCGGGCTCGGCGTCGGTCGGCGGAGCCAGCTCGAGGTGCTGCGAGCCGAGGAGGCTGGTCTGGCCGATCTTGGCGGTCGCGTTGGCGGGCAACTGGACGTCGCCGTTGATCGATACGGTGACCAGCGCGTGCCAGTCCTGCACCTCGATGCCCGTCACCGAGCCCACCGTCACGTCGTTCACGCGGACGGGCGAGTTCTGCGACAGCGTCGTCACATTGGGCATCTGGATCTCGACGGTGTAGGCGTCGTCGCCCTGCCCCTCGGTGCCCGGCAGGGGAAGCGAGTTCAGGCCTTCCCACTCGCATCCGGTCAGTGTCAGCGACAGTGTGATCGCCACCGCGGCGATGCCGCCGCGACGCACCCGCACATGCTTCGTCATCGCCCACCTCCCGGCTGCAGCAGATCGTTCAGGTTCCTGGGCACGTCCACCGTCGGCATCCCGGCGAGGGTCCCGGTCACCGGGGGCGCGGACCGCGGCGGCACGGAGGCCTCGAGGCTCGGCGGGGTGTACTCGATCTGATCCGGGAACGCGTTCACTCCCGTGGTGGGGTTGCTCAGGAGGGGCAGATAATTCATCGTCAGCGAGTTCAGGACCGGCGACAGGTACTGGGTGCACAGGTCGGCACTGCGATTCGCCTCGTTGGCCTGCAGGCTCTGGATGGCGCCGCACATGAAGTTCACGGGGTTCCCGAGGTTCGCAAACGCGACCGCACCGACCAGCGACCCCTGCGCCGGCTTGTAGATGTTGCTGAAGTTCGCCAGCGCCGTGGGCGCCACGTGGAGCACCTGCTCGATCTGCGGCCTCTTGTCGGCGAGCACCTGGGTGGCGTCCGCCAGTCGGCCGACCTGCTCGCCGAGAGCGGCGCGGTTCTCCACCACGAATCGATTGACGTCGCCGAGGGCGAGGTCGAGATCGTTCAGGGCGGTTCCGAGTTCGTCCGAGTTGGTGGCGAGCATGTTCGACACCGACGCGAGCCTGCCCTCGAACTGGACGATCTGCTCGTTGCTCGAGGACAGCGCGGCCACGAACGTCTGCAGGTTGCGGATGGTGGAGAAGAGGTCGGTGCGGCCGTCGGACAGCGTCCGCATGGTCTCCGACAGCTCGCGCAACGTGTTCCGCAACGACTCGCCGTTGCCGTCGAGATTGTTCGCGGCGGTGTCGATGAACGTGCCGAGCGAGCCCTGCGGGTCCGCCCCCTGCGGTCCGAGCGCCTCCGACAGTTTGTTCAGTTCGGTCTTGATCTCGTCCCACTCCACCGGCACCGCGGTGCGCTCGACCGGGATGCTCGCGCCATCACCCATCGTGGGCCCGCCCGAATACACCGGCGTCAACTGGACGAATCGCCCCGACACCAGGCTGGGCGCAACGATGACGGCCTTGGCGTCGGCGGGAATCTCGACGCTCTTGTTCACGTTCATGGTGACGCGGGCGAAGTCGGCACCGGGTTCGATCGAGTCGATCGTGCCCACCTTCACGCCGAGGACGCGGACGTCGTCACCCGAATACAGTCCGGTCGTCGTCGGGAAGTACGCGGTGATCGTGTTCTGGAACAGCTTGGGCACGAACATCACCGCCGCGCCGACGATCAGCACGATTACGACCGCGGCGATGCCGACGCGGATCAGCCACTTCTTCCGCGTGTTGGTGATTTCCGGGTTCGTCGTCATCGCGGCGGTTCCCTCAACTCGATGGACGGACCCGTCTGCAGGTACGCCTGAAGGTCGTTGGGCAGATGCTCCGGCCACGTCACCGCGTCGCTGAGGCCCTGGAACAGGTTGCCGATGCCGATGTTGTAGACGTACGCCATGAAGAACGGGCCGCTACCCACCGACTCGCCGAGCTGAGTCGCGTACGGCGCGAGACCGTCCAGAGCCTGCGAGATGTTGTCCTTGTTCCGCTGCAGGACGTCGACCACCGAGTTCAGCTTGTCGAGCGTCGGTTTCATCTGCTCCTCGTTGTCCTGGACCAGCCCCGTGAGCTGCCGCGACACCTCGGAGATGTTCACGATCAGCTGGCTGATCGCCGCGCGGCGACGGTCGAGCTCACCGAACAGCTGGTTACCGTCGACGATCAGCGAGTTGATCTGCCCGCTGCGCTCGGCGAGGATTCCGGTCACGCTCTCGGCCCGCGAGAGCAACTGCCGCAGGCTCTCGTCCCGCGAGTTGATGCTCTCCGACAACCGGGTCAGGCCGTCCAGTGCGGTGCGCAGCTCGGGCGGCGTGTTCTCGAGAGCGCCGGACATCGCGTTCAACGCGTTGTTGACCTCGTCGGTGTCGAGTTCGGAGACGGTGGTCGACAGGTCGCCGAGTGCGTCGTTGAGGGAGTACGGAGAGTTGGTGCGCTCCAACGGAATAGTCGACCCCACCCGCATCGTGTCGTGCCCGAGCGGGGTGACCGCCAGCGACTTGCGTCCGAGCACGGTGTTGGTCTTGATGTTCGCCTCGGTGGCGTCGCCGAGGGCGATGCCGTCCTGGATGGTGAACGTGACGAGCACGTTCTGATCGTCGAGTTCCACCTCGGCGACCTTGCCGACGTCGACACCGGCGAGGGTCACCGTGTCGCCGGTCATCAGGCCGCCCGCGTCCTCGAAGTAGGCGGAGTACTGCGTGCCACCCGAAAGGAATTGCAGCTGATCGTATTGCAGGGTCGCGATCACGATCATGCTCGCGATGGCGACACCGATGATTCCCACCTGTACGGGATTGCGTTCACTCTTCATGGCTACGGTGCACACCTCCCCGCCGTCTGACCGCCCGGCATGTTGAGGAGCAGATCCGATCCGTCCGGGCCGGAGAACTTGAACTTGACCGTGCAGACGTACATCTGGAAGAAGCTGCCGTACGTGCCGATGCGGATGAGCCTGCGGTAGGCGTCGGGCAGATTCTGGAACACCCAGTCGAGGTCGTCCTCCCCCGCCTGGAGTTGGGTGGCGGTGCGGTTGGCCTCGGCGATCGTGCTCTGCAGCGGCGGCCGCGCACCTTCGAGCAGATCCGCGAGATCGCCCGTCGCCCCGGCGATGCGGGGAATGGCGTCACCGATCTGGTCGCGGTCCTGGGAGAGCCCGCTCACCAACTGCTGCAACTGGTCGAGCGTCGACCGGAACTGGTCG
This sequence comes from Rhodococcus sp. (in: high G+C Gram-positive bacteria), assembly GCA_039206675.1. Classification (GTDB taxonomy): domain Bacteria; phylum Actinomycetota; class Actinomycetes; order Mycobacteriales; family Mycobacteriaceae; genus Rhodococcus_F. Next base: position 45,535 of record JBCEBZ010000218.1, read on the forward strand.
CCGCGGTCGTTGATGGTGCCGAGCACCTGGTTGAGGTTCGCGATCACCTCCCCGATCAACTGGTCCCGGTCGGCCAGGGTGTTCGTGAACGAACTCGTGCTGCCGAGGAGCGAGACGAGCGTGCCGCCCTGCCCCTGGAACACCTGTACCAGCGCCTGGGACAGATCGTTGACCTGCTGCGGGTCCAGCGCCCGCAGCAGCGGCTTGAACCCGCCCAGCAGAAGGTCGAGGTCGAGTGCGGGAGAGGTGTTCTCGACGGGAATCGAGCCACCGTCCGGCAGCGGTTCCACCGATCCCGCGCCCTCGAGGAGCTCCATGTACCGGTCGCCGACGAGGTTCTCGTACCGCACCGTGGCCTTCGTCCCGTCGAACAGGGAGTACTTGGTGTCGACGGTGAAGTCGACGTCGGCGAGGTTGTCGTCGTCGATGCCCACGTTTTCGACGGCGCCGACGGGAACGCCGGCGATGCGGACCTTGTCGCCGGGCTTGAGCCCGGACACGTCGGTGAACGTGGCGTGGTAGCCGTCGGAACTGCTGAAACGGTACTGGCTGAACACCAGGGCGAGTCCGGCGAAGATCACCGACATCACCGTCGCGAAGATCAGCAGCTTGACCGTGGTCGCTCGCACAGTCACTGCCCACCCTGCTCGGGGTACACACCCGCGAACAACAGCTGGAACACCTTCGGCAGATGCACCTGGACTTCCGTCGACGGGACGAACGGCACCGTGCCGGTGTCGGCCACGACGAAATTCGCGTGCTTGCTGAGATCGGGGTTGGGAAGACCGTGGCAGTTCGGCCCCCCTGTCGCGTTCACTTTCGGCAGGTCCTTCGGATAGGTGTACGGCTCCTGCCCGTACATGAAGCTGGCGCTCAGCGCGATACCCGGCTGATTGCCGCCGATGAGCTGTTCGGCGAGGGGGATCACGTTGTTCAGGCCGACGATGAAGCAGGAGATCTCGGGCGAGTACTCGGCCAGCAGATCCGTCGTCGGGAGCAGCAGGCCGAGAGCGGAGTCCAGGTTCTGCTCGTTCTCGGTCAGGACGGTGTTCGCCGTGTCGGCCAGCCCGGTGACGTTGAGCAGCACGGCATCCAGGTTGTCCTGTTCCTCGACGACGGTGCCGCTGGTGGCTGTCGCGTTGTCGAGCACCCGCAGCAGATCGGGCGCGGTGTCGGCGTACACGTCGGTGACCTGCGCCGCCTTCGCCAGGTCTTCCTGCAGCTGAGGCAGACTCGGGTTCATCTTCGCCAGGTAGCTGTCGCTCTGCTCGAGCAGGGCGCCGAGTTCCTCGCCGCGCCCGTGCAACGCCGAGGAGATGGCACCGAGGGTGGCGTTGAGCTTTTCCGGCTGCACCTGGGCCAGCACGTCGGAGAGGTGCTGGAAGACCGTGTTGAACTCGACGGTGACGTTGTCGGACGCGATGACGTCGCCCGGCTGGAGATGGGTCGACGCCGGGTTCGCCGGCATCACGAAGTTGACGTACTTGGCGCCGAACACGGTGGTGGACTTGATCTCCACGGTCGCGTTCGACGGAATCAGCGACATCATGTCGGGGTACATCGCCAATTTCAGTTCGGCGCCGTCGGTCACGTGTTCGATCGAGCCGACGCGGCCGACCTCGACACCGAGGAGCTTGACCTTGGCATCCGGTTCCATCACCAGGCCTGAGCGATCCGACGTGACGGTGACGGGCGTGGTCTCGCTGAACGTGCCGTTGAACATGGCCAGTGACACACCGATGATCGCGAGAAGACTCACCACGAGAACGAGTGCCGCGAGCTTCTTCTTCCCACCCGAATCAGTCATCTACCGGCACTCCTATCCCGAAAGGTTGAAGTTGCCGGACCCGCCGTAGATGGCGAGCGAGATGAGCAGGGTGACGGTGACGACGGCGATCAGCGAGGACCGCACCGCGTTGCCGACGGCCACACCGACGCCGACCGGACCGCCCGAGGCGTTGAAGCCGTAGTAGGTGTGGATGAGCATGATCGCGATCGCCATGACGATGGCCTGGGCGAACGACCACAGGATGTCCGTGGGTATCAGGAACGTCGAGAAGTAATGGTCGTAGACGCCCGACGACTGGTCGTACAGCACCACGGTCGCGAACCGGCTCGCCATGAAGGACGCGATCACCGCCAGGGCGTAGAGCGGGATGATCGCGATCATGCCCGCCATCACACGGGTGCTGACCAGGTACGGGATCGAGGGGATCGCCATCGTCTCCAGCGCGTCGATCTCCTCGGAGACCCGCATCGCGCCGAGTTGGGCGGTGGAGCCGGCGCCGATGGTGGCCGCCAGCCCGATGCCCGCGATGACCGGCGCCGCGATGCGCACGTTGATGAATGCCGCGAAGAAGCCGGTGAGGGCCTCGACGCCGATGTTGCCGAGCGAGCTGTACCCCTGCACCGCGATGGTGCCGCCGGTGAACAGCGTCAGGAAGCCGACGATGACGACCGTTCCGCCGATCACCGCGAGCGCACCGGTGCCCATGCTGATCTCGGCGATGAGGCGCAGCGTCTCCCTGCGGTAGTGCACCAGGGCGCGGGGTGCCGAGCCGATCGCGCGGGCGAAGAACAGGGCCTGCTCACCGAGCCGGTCGATCGAGCGGGACGCCGACGCGAACCGTCTGCGAGTTCGGGGAAAGCGCCCGGCCGCCGCTAGTGCCATCTACTCCACCACCAAGTCGATCACCCTGCCGTCAGTTTGATGCCGACAGCGGTGACGAGAACGTTGACCACGAACAGGGCCATGAACGAGAACACGACGGTCTGGTTGACGGCGTCACCGACGCTCTTCGCGCCACCCTTGACGTTGAGGCCGAGGTAGGCGGCGACGAGGCCGGCGATCATGCCGAACAGACCGGCTTTGACTTCCGAGATCACGAGCTCTCCGAAACCGGTGAGCAGTGTGATGCCGTTGACGAACGCACCCGGGTTCACGTCCTGGATGTAGACCGAGAAGACGAAACCGCCGAGGATGCCGATGGTGCAGACCAGCCCGTTGAGCAGGAGCGCCACGACGGTCGAGGCCAGTACTCGCGGCACGACCAGGCGGTGGATCGGATTGATGCCCAGCACGCGCATCGCGTCGATCTCTTCGCGGATGGTGCGGGCGGAGAGGTCCGCGCAGATGGCGGTGGCACCCGCGCCCGCCACGATGAGCACGGTGACGATGGGACCGACCTGCGTCACGGTGCCGAGAGCGGCGCCCGCGCCGCTGAGGTCGGCCGCGCCGATCTCGCGGAGGAGGATGTTGATCGTGAAGCTCACCAGCACCGTGAACGGAATGGCCACCAGCACGGTGGGCACCATCGAGACCCGGGCGACGAACCACGCCTGGTCGACGAACTCACGACGCTGGAAGGGCCTCGAAAAGACTGCCCTCAACGTTTCGCCCGACATCGTGAAGAACCCGCCGACCGCACGCAACGGCACCTCGAGGAGGTCTACCATCCGCCCTCCTCGTCCATGATCGCGTCCAGCACCGACTGTCAGTTCGAGCCCAGCCCCCCAACGGTCTGTGACTCAGGTCATATTAACTAGAACGTGTTCACCTGTCAAAGGTGGTCGCTCATCAGCAAGAATCGTCCCACATTCAGCACACCCCGAGGGTCGAATTCGGTCGGAAATCCGGGCGTGTCGCCCTGCGGCCGACCCCTCCGGTTCACGCCGGCGGTCGACTCGGATTTCCGACGTTAAAATGTTATAGCACAGGAACTTTGGATGAATTTTCGGACCCCCGAGCGGGCTTGGGAACCGCCGTTCGAACCCGATTTCAGTGGCCGCGCGGGCCCGCCGCGCGTCGGCGCCCCAGAGCCTCACGGGCAAGGGCGATCGAACCGGTCGACGACGGGAAACTAGAACACGATCTAGTCAAATCAGGCACGCGTTCCACAACCCCTCCCACGTCGCCCGGCCCCGCTCCGCCGCTGTTCGGTTGCCTTCAGTATCGCCCATCGCGGCGGCATTACCTGCGGAAACGATACGTAAACCCGGTTCGTGCCGTTTCGTCGACCCGCAGGACACGGATCAGCCCAGTTCGCGCAGCGCCTCGGAGGCCGAGAACATGGCGGCCGGGTCCCGACCCCCGAAGTAGGTCCCGAGTTCCGCGGCGAGCGCACCCGGTGTCCAGCGGCCGTCCGCGGCATCGAAGCGCCGCTCCACGACCGGCGCCGCCATCAACGCCACCATCGGGCCGTAGACGACGAAGACCTGACCGTTCACGGAGTCGGCGGCGGGAGACGCGAGGTAGGCGACCAGCGCGGCCACGTGCTCGGGCGACAACGGATCGACCCCCTCGGCGGGCGCCTCCCCGAAGACGTTCTCCGTCATCGACGTGCGGGCCCGGGGGCAGATCGCGTTGGCCCGGACGCCGTACCGGGAGAGCCCCCGGGCCGCCGACAGCGTGAGCGCCGTGATGCCCGCCTTGGCGGCGCCGTAGTTCGCCTGCCCCTCGGGGCCGAGCAGTCCCGCCTCGGACGAGGTGTTGACGATGCGCCCGTACACGGGCGCGCCCGCCTCCTTCGACCTGCCCCGCCAATACGACGCGGCGGCGCGGCACAGCAGGAAGTGCCCGCGCAGATGAACTTTCAGCACCAGGTCCCAGTCCTCGTCGGACATGTTGAACAGCATGCGATCCCGCGTGATGCCCGCATTGTTCACCAGGATGTCGAGGCCGCCGAGCCGGCTCTGCGCCGCCTCCATGATCGCGTCGGCGGTGGACCGTTCCCCGATGTCACCTGCCACGAACTCGACCTTCGCGCCCAGGCCCCGGATCTCCTCCAGAGTTGCCTCGACGGCCTCGTTCGCGACCAGGTCGTTGACGACGACCGACGCACCCGCGCGGGCCAGTGCGATCGCCTCGAACTTTCCGAGACCGGATCCGGCACCGGTCACGACGGCGACCCTGCCGTCCACATTCACATCGCGATCGCTCGCAGCATTCATGAACACGCTCTCCTGGTTCTGTGCACTCACGGGGACGTCACTGTAGAACGTGTTCTCATTCCGGGCAACAATCCTCAGGGATGCTCGGTGAGCGCCGCCCTCGGACACTGGGCGATCGCCGTACGCACGTCTTCCTCCCGGTCAGCGGGAGGAACGGCGGTCGTGATGTGCAGCTGATCGTCGTCGTCGAGCTCGAAGATGTCGGGTGCGATCCCCACGCACACACCATTGGCCTCGCAACGGTCGAAATCGACTCTGACCTCCATGGCAACCCTCACTTCTCCTCGTCTCGTCACTCGCGGATCCGGGTGCCGCCGGGCTGTGGCGCACACCGTTCCTGCGATAACACTAGAACCTGTTCCAGTCGTGTGCAATGATTCGTTCCACGACTGCGGGCACGCCCACCGGGCACGCTCCGGGGCCGGCCCGAGCCGGCTCCGCCGATGCCCCGTAGAGACTGGAACCTGTGCCAGATTTCAGCGAATTTCGCTCTCGGACCGGAGAGGTATTTCGATGCACATCACGTACACACCGCAGCAGCAACAGCTGCGGGAAGAGCTGCGCGCGTACTTCGCGAAGCTGATGACGCCGGAGCGTCGAGAGGCACTGGCCGCCACCACCGGCGAATACGGCGAGGGCACCGTCTACCGCGACGTCGTCGCCCAGATGGGCAGGGACGGCTGGCTGACACTCGGGTGGCCCGAGGAATACGGTGGCCAGGAACGATCCGCCATGGAGCAGCTGATCTTCACCGACGAGGCCGCCATCGCGGGCGCCCCCGTCCCCTTCCTCACCATCAACTCGGTGGCGCCGACGATCATGCATTTCGGCACCCCCGAGCAGAAATCGTTCTTCCTCCCCAAGATCTCGGCCGGCGAACTGCACTTCTCCATCGGCTACTCCGAGCCCGAAGCGGGCACCGACCTCGCCAGCCTCCGCACCACCGCCGTCAAGGACGGCGACGACTACGTCATCAACGGCCAGAAGATGTGGACGAGCCTGATCGCGTACGCCGACTACGTGTGGCTGGCGTGCCGCACCGACCCCGAAGCGAAGAAGCACAAGGGCATCAGCATGCTGATCGTCCCGACCACCGCCGAGGGCTTCTCGTACACACCGGTGCACACGATGGCGGGCCCGGACACCAGCGCCACCTACTACCAGGACGTCCGTGTGCCCTCGTCCGCGCTCGTCGGCCCCGAACACGGCGGCTGGGCGCTGATCACCAACCAGCTCAACCACGAACGCGTCGCCCTGACGTCCGCCGGGCCGGTCCTCACCGCGCAACGGGAGGTACGCGAATGGGCGCAGAACACCAAGTTGCCGGACGGCCGCCGCGTCATCGACCAGGAGTGGGTGCAGATCAATCTCGCGCGCGTCCACGCCAAGGCCGAGTACCTCAAGTTGATGAACTGGGAGATCGCCTCGTCCACCGACGCGGCCCCGGGCCCCGAGGCGGCGTCGGCGAACAAGGTGTACGGCACGGAGTTCGCCACCGAGGCGTACCGGCTGCTGATGGAGATCCTCGGACCGTCGGCCACGCTGCGGCAGAACTCCCCCGGCGTCCTGCTGCGCGGGCGGCTCGAGCGGATGCACCGGTCGTCGCTGATCCTCACGTTCGGCGGCGGAACCAACGAGGTGCAGCGCGACATCATCGCCATGACCGCCCTCGGCCTGCCCCCCGCGAAGCGTTAGGACTACCACCATGGACTTCACTCCCACCGAGGCCCAGCAGGATCTTGCGGGCCTCACCCGAGGAATCGTCTCGGATCTCGTCACCAACGACCGGCTGCGCGAACTCGACGCGGCGGAGGACCGTCTCGATCGGCGGCTCTGGTCCGCGCTCGCGTCGTCCGGCGTGCTGAGCGCGGCGCTGCCGGAATTGGTGGGCGGCGACGGCTTCGGCGTCCTCGAGCAGTGCAGCATCCTCGTCGAACTGGGCCGTGCCGTCGCGCCGGTGCCCTATCTGTCGTCGATCGTGATGGCGGCTGGGGCGCTCGCGAAGTACGGCACCGAACAGCAGCGTGCCGACTGGGGCACTCCGGCCGCGCGGGGCGAGAAGATCCTCACCGTGGCCCTCGACGAGGAACTGGGCGACAACCCGGCCGCGCCCACCACCCGTGCCGAACCCGGCGCGGACGGCTGGACGCTCGACGGCACCAAGATCGTGGTCGACGCGGCCCCGTCCGCCGACCTGTTCCTGGTCCCGGCGACCACCCCGGACGGCGTCGCGGTCTTCCTCGTCCGCCCGGACGACGCGGGCGTGACCGTCACCCGCCAGCAGACCGTCGATCTCGCCAGCGTCGGTGAGGTGGCCCTCCGCGAAGTGTCGCTGACCGGGGACCGCCTCCTCGGCAGCCTCGAGCAGGGCAGCGAGATCGTGGACTGGATCGTCGAGCGCGGCACGCTCGGCGCGTGCGCGTATCAGTACGGCGTCCTCGACGAATCCCTGAAACTCACCGCGGCGTACGCCCGGGAGCGGGTGCAGTTCGGCCGGCCCATCGGCAGCTTCCAGGCAGTGGCCCAGCGACTCGCCGACGCCTACATCGACGTGAAGGGCGTCCGGCTCACACTGTGGCAGGCGGCGTGGCGGATCGGCGAGGGACTGCCCGGCGAAGGCGACGTCCGCACCGCCAACTTCTGGGCCTCCGACGCCGGACACCGGGTGGCTCACACCCTCGTCCACGTCCACGGTGGCGTCGGACTCGACGAGGACCACCCCGTGCACCGGTACTTCCTCGCCGCCAAGGCGCTCGAATTCCGGCTCGGTTCCACCACGCAGCAGTTGCGGGTCCTCGGCGCCGAACTGGCGACCGTCCCGGCATGACCGCCACGCTCGCCCGCACGGTGACGGACCTGCTGCTCGGTGTCGCGGACTCCGGCGCGCAGGGCCTGTACTTCGAGGACCGATTTCTGTCATGGTCCGAACACGCGCGGGCGAGCCTGCGGCGCGCCGCGATTCTCGAGGACCTCCTCGACGCGCAGCGGCCCCGGCACTTCGGGGTCCTGATGGACAATGTCCCCGAGTTCTCCCTCCTCGCCGGGGCGGCGGCGCTGTCCGGCACCGTGCTCGTGGGGCTCAACACCACTCGGCGCGGGGAGGCGCTGGCCCGCGACATCGCGCTGGCCGACTGCCAGGTGGTCTTCACCGAATCCGGCCGGTCCGCCCTGCTGGACGGTCTCGACCCGGGTGTTCCCGTCGTCGACGTGGATTCACCGGCGTGGTCCGCCCTGCTCGCCGAGGAAGGCCCCGACTTCACGCCGAGGGCCGCCGCACCCGAAGACCTGTTCATGCTCATCTTCACGTCGGGCACGAGCGGCGACCCGAAGGCGGTGCGCTGCACGCACGCGAAGATCACCGGACCCGGCGTCATGCTCGCCGAGCGGTTCGCACTGTCCCCGGACGACGTCGTGTACCTGTCGATGCCGATGTTCCACTCCAACGCCATGATGGCGGCGTGGTCCGTCGCACTCGCCGGGCACAGCTCGATTGTGCTGCGGCGCAGGTTCTCCGCGTCGAACTTCCTGTCCGACGTCCGGAGGTTCGGCGTCACGTACGCCAACTACGTCGGAAAGCCGCTGTCGTATGTGCTGGCGACTCCCGAACTGCCCGACGACGCCGACAACACGCTGCGGGTGATGTACGGCAACGAGGGTTCGGCGCCCGCGGTCGCGGCGTTCTCGCGCCGCTTCGGCACCGCGGTGGTCGACGGGTTCGGTTCCACCGAGGGCGGTATCGCCATTTCCTCGACACCCGGGGCGCCGCCGGGTTCTCTGGGCAGGCTCCCCGAGGGCGTCGCGATCCTCGATCCCGACACCGGTAACCCCTGCCCGCCCGCCGAATTCGATTCCGCCGGCCGGGTCGTCAACGCCGAGGCCGCGACGGGCGAACTCGTCAACCTGGCGGGGTCGGGGGCGTTCGCGGGCTACTACGACAATCCCGAGGCCGACGCCGAGCGGATCCGCGACGGCCGCTATTGGAGCGGCGACCTCGCCTACCGGGACGCCGACGGGTTCGTCTACTTCGCGGGACGCAGTTCGGGATGGTTGCGCGTCGACGGCGAGAACCTGGGTGCGGCGCCCATCGAACGCATCCTGCTGCGGTACGACGGCTTCGCCCAGGTCGCGGTGTACGGAGTACCCGACGTCGAGGTCGGAGACCGGGTGATGGTCGCGGTCGTCCCGACAGAGGACTTCGATCCCGTGGCGTTCGCGGGCTTCCTCGACGCGCAATCCGATCTGAGTCCGAAGCAGCGTCCGAGCCTGATCCGGGTGTGCGCCGAGTTCCCGCGAACGGCCACGTTCAAGGTCCTCACCCGCGTGCTGAGCGCCGAGGCCGCGCACTGCGCCGATCCGGTGTGGGTCCGCACCGGCGACCGCTACTCCCCCAGGTGAGTGGCAAAGTGTGCTGGCGCACGCTTTGCCACTCACCTACCGGAAGCTGTCGAGACGGGAGACCGCCGTGTCGAAGCCCTTGATCAGTTCGTCCATCACCTCGGCCACCGGCCGGATCTCGTTCATCCGGCCGACGATCTGACCCACGGGCATCGCCACGACATCCGGGTTCTCGGACGCGGCGATCCGCTGATGCGCCTCGCTGACCAGCAGATTCTGCAGCGGCATCGGCAGCGGCGCCGGCGCCTCCGGCTTCGACCAGGCGTCGGTCCACTTGGTCTTGAGCAGGCGCGCGGGCTTGCCGGAGTAGATGCGGGACCGCACCGTGTCGGCGGACGTCGCCCCGAGGAGGGCACGCTGGATCGCGGACGGGCCTTCGGCCGACGCGCTGCCGAGTTTGTATTCGGACGTGGTGAGCCAGTACGACCCCATCCACACTCCCGCCGCCCCCAGCGACAGCGCCGCGGCGACCTGACGCCCGCTGCCGATACCACCGGCCGCGAGCACGGCGGCGGAATCACCGATGGCATCGACGATCTCGGGAACCAGCACCATCGACGCGATCTCGCCGGTGTGCCCACCGGCCTCGTACCCCTGCGCGATGACGATGTCGACACCGTTCGCGACGTGCCTGCGCGCGTGCTCCACGGCGCCGGCCAGCGCCGCCACCGGAACACCCTTGCCGTGGGCCTGGTCGATGACATCCTTCGGGGGTGAACCGAGGGCGTTGGCGATCAACGCAATTCGATGATTCAGAGCGACGTCCACGTGCGACCGCGCCACCGAATGCAGCCAGCCGAGCACGCCGGTCGCGTGTTCGGCGCCCGAATCCAGCGGCGGCACCCCCAGTTCGGACAGGGTGCGGTCGACGAACGCGCGGTGCTCCGCGGGGATCAGCGACTCCAGGTCCACCGACGTGCCCTCGGTGGGAACCTTGGCGGGCATCACGATGTCGACGCCGTACGGCTTGCCGTCGGTGTTCTCGTCCATCCACGACAGGACGGCCTCGAGTTCCTCGGGATCGTTGAACCGGACGCAGCCGAGCACACCCAGACCGCCGGCCCGGGAGATCGCCGCCGCCACGTGTTCGGACGGCGTGAACCCGAACACCGGGTACTCGATGCCGAACTTCTCGCTCACACTCGTATGCATCTACGCGCCTTTACTTTCGGGCGAACCGTTGCCGTTGTGGTCGTCGGCCGGGCGGGTCTCGGTCTGTTCCTTCGCCCAGCGGTAGTCGGGCTTGCCTGCCGGCGAGCGCTTGATCTCGTCGACGAACCAGAGGCTCCGCGGAACCTTGTATCCCGCGATCTCCTTGCGCGCCGCGTCGGCGATCTCGTGCAGGCTCGGGCGCGCCGCACCGCGGGTCTGGATGACCGCGGCCACCCGCTGCCCGAAGCGGTCGTCGGGAATGCCGACCACCAGGGCGTCGAAGACGTCGGGATGCGATTTCAGGGCGCCCTCGACCTCCTCGGGGAAGATCTTCTCGCCGCCGCTGTTGATGGACACCGAGCCGCGTCCGAGCATCGTCACCGTGCCGTCCGCCTCCACCTGCGCGAAGTCGCCGGGGATGGAGTAGCGGATGCCGTTGATCTCCCTGAACGTCGCCTTGGTCTTCTCTTCGTCCTTGTAGTAGCCGATCGGGATGTGCCCCTTGCGCGCCAGGATGCCGACCACACCGGAGCCGGGCTCCACCGGGTTGCCGTCCTCGCCGAGAACGGACGTGGACGCGTCGATCTTCACCGTCGGGCCGCCGCCGTGCGAGTCACCCTTCGCGACCACGCTGAGTCCGCCGAAGCCGGTCTCGGACGAACCGATGGAGTCGGTGATCATCCGGTTGGGCAGCAGTTCGAGGTACTTCTCCTTGATGCTGGGCGAGAACAGCGCCGCCGAACTCGCCATCAGGAACAGCGACGACAGGTCGTAGGGTTCGCCGCTCGCCGTGTCGCCCTCCACCAGTGCGTCGAGCATCGGGCGCGCCATCGCGTCACCGGTGATGAAGATCAGGTTGACCTTGTGCTGATCGACGATCCGCCACACGTCGTGGCCGTCGAATTCGGGGTGCATGACGCACTTTCCGCCGCCGAACAGACTCTGGAACACCGCCCACTGGCTCCCGCCGTGAATCATCGGCGGAATCGGGAAACGGGTCATGCCGGGGCTCTCGGCGCCCAGTTTCGCGAGGTCCCACTCGTCCTCGACGTATTCACCGGTCATGAAGTTGATGCCGCCGCCGAGCACCCGCCAGACGTCCTCGTGACGCCACATGACGCCCTTCGGCTTTCCCGTGGTGCCGCCGGTATAGAGCATGTACAGGTCGTCGTTGCTGCGCTCGCCGAAGTCGCGGTCGGGGGAGCCCTGCGCCAGCGCGGCCTCGTATTCGACGCCCTCGTAGTCGAGATCGGTGCCGTCCTCGACCACGACGGTGGTCTTCAGGAGCGGCGTCTCGGGGAGCACGTTCGCCACCTTGTCGGCGTACCGGCGTTCGTGAACGAGCGCGACCATGTCCGAATTGTCGAAGATGTATTGCAACTCGTTCTCGATGTACCGGAAGTTGACGTTCACCATCACCGCACGGATCTTGAAGACCGCCACCATGGCCTCGATGGCCTCGATGCGGTTGCGGCAGTAGATGCCCACCTTGTCGCCGGGCCGGACACCCTGTTCACGCAGGTAGTGGCCGAGGCGATTGGCCCTCTCCTCCATCTGCGCGTACGTCACTTCCCGGTCGTCGGACACCAACGCGACGCGGTCCGGAACGAGGTCGATTGCGTGCTCTACGAGGTCTGCGATATTAAGGGCCACGTCAACAAAGTAGAACGTGTTACCGTTTCTGGCAAGACCCAATTTGAGAGCCAGCTCACACACCTTCCGGGAGACTTCAGTGTCCTCTACCACGACCGAGAAATCCGACATTTCGGCACAGTCGCCGCACTGCCTCGTCGAGAAACGCGGGCACGTCCTGATCGTCACGATGAACCGCCCCGAGGCCAAGAACGCACTGTCCGGCGAGATGATGGCGATCATGAAGGACGCCTGGGATCAGGTCGACTCCGACCCGGACATCCGGGTCGCCATCCTCACCGGCGCCGGCGGCGCCTTCTGCGCGGGCGCCGACCTCAAGGCCATGACGTCGCAGCACCCGGGCGACTCGTTCTCCGGCG
>JBCEBZ010000219.1:0-4756 GCA_039206675.1 Rhodococcus sp. (in: high G+C Gram-positive bacteria)
CCGCGGGGCGCTCGGTGCGTATCTCTTCGCCCTGGCGCCGTTCTTCGTCGGCACGATGATCTGCGCGATCAGCCCGTCGATGGAGGTCCTCCTCGTCGGACGTGCTGTTCAGGGACTCGGTGGGGGCCTGCTCGCCGGCCTGAGCTACGCCGTACTGCGCGAAGCGCTGCCGGAACACCTGTGGGCCCGGGCGACCGCATTGGTCTCGGCGATGTGGGGCGTCGGAACTCTCGCCGGACCGGCGATCGGCGGCCTGTTCGCCCAACTCGGACAGTGGCGACTCGCGTTCGTCGCGCTGGCGGTGGTCGCGGCCGCCATCGCCGTGATCGCGCCCCGCGCGTTGCCGCGCACCGAGCGTGTGCGCGGTGGCGAACCCGTCCCCGCCACGTCACTCGCGCTGCTCACCCTGGCAACGATTGCGATCAGTGTGGCGGGCATCCTCGGCAACCGCGCCCACATGCTGATCCTGATTGCAGTCGGAGTCATGTTCGTCGTTCTGTTCCTGGTGTGGGAGCGGCGATCACCGCGCGGGGTGCTGCCGCGGTCGACGTACCGCCGGGCGTCGTCCCTGAAGTGGATCTACCTCACCATCGCGGTCCTCGCGTCCGGGACCGTGTCGGAGGCCTTCACACCCCTGTTCGGTCAACGGCTCGCCGGACTGGCGCCGTTCGCCGCGGGATTCCTCGGCGCCATGATGTCGGTCGGATGGTCGGTGACCATGATCTTCAGTTCCGGCATCTCCCGACCGCGTGCGAAAACGGTGGCCATGCTCACCGGACCGCTGGTCCTCGCCACGGGCCTGCTCCTCACGGCGGCACTCTGGCGCGACGACGCCGAACTCGCCGTGGTGATTCTGTGGGCCGGCACGCTGGCCGCCGCAGGTGCCGGCATCGGGCTCGCCTTCCCCCACCTGATGGTCGCCGCCATGCAGAGCACCGACGACCCGCAGGAGGGCGCCAAGGCGGCGGCCGGGCTCAACACGGTCGAGTTGATCGCGATGGCCGTCGGGTCCGCGGTCGCCGGTGTGCTGGTCAATCTCGGCGCACCCTCGGCCCTCACCTCGGCACGACTGCTCTTCCTCGGCCTCGGCGTCCTCGCGGCGCTCGGCGTATTCACCGCCTATCGCGCGACCCGGCAGGCCGACCGGGAGAGCGCCGGGCCGCCCTAGGCCCGCGACGCGAAGTGGTCCGCGCGACGGAGGATGTCGTGGGCACGGGCGAGTTGCGGCGGATGCCCGCCGTGTGTGACACGGCTACCGTCCGAACCCAGTCGCTCGATCGTCGACTCGGCCCAGGAGATGTCGTCCGAGTCCGGTGCCAACGCGGTGTTGATCACGGGCACCTGCTCGTTCGCGAGGGTCAGTTTCCCGGTCATCCCCATCTCGCGGGCAAGCCGAGCGTCGTCCCGCACACTCTCGGCGCCGTGCGCGAGCGTCGGCCCGTCGATCGGAGCCGCGATCCGGGCTGCCCGGCTGGCATTGACGAGCCGGGACCGGGCGTATGCCAACGCCATCGGGGTTCGTCCGGCGCCGGTGTCGCGGCAGTAGTCGCCGATCCCGAACGCGAGCCGGGCGACGGGAGCGGTGCGAGCGATGTCGTCCACGGCCACGACGGCCTCCGCCGATTCGACGAGGGCGACCACCGGCACACCGGGGATCTCGGCGGCGGTGTCACGCACCTGTCCGGGCGCTTCGGTTTTCGACAGCATCAGCCCGCGCAGCCCGGGCAGGCCGCGGATCGCGTCGAGGTCGCGCTGCCAGTGCGGGGTGGTTGCGTCGTTGATCCGCACCCAGCCCGGATTCCGTTCGAGCCACCCCGCGGCGCAGGCACGACCGTCGTCCTTCGCGGCGAACGGCAAGCCGTCCTCCAGGTCGATGATCAGCGCATCGGCGCCGGAGGCAGCCGCTGCGGCGAGAACCTCGTTCCCGACCGCGGGGACCAGAAGCCAGCTTCTCGCCATCGCGAGGACGATCTCGCTGCGCTGGGCTGTCTCGATGCTCATGCTGTTCTCTCCTCGGCCATACCGAGGAGTCTGCGCTTCACCGCGAGTCGGCACACTCGCCGAAGCGGAGCGCGGCGGACGTGTCCGGGCACCGCTTCGGCAGGTGCGGCGTCGGCCCGTGCGGTCCGCTCAGAAGTCGAAGCCCCAGGAGACCGGGTTGAAGACGACGCGGTACCAGACAGCGGTCGCCGAATCGAAGGTGCACGGCACGATCACGACCCCCGACGTCTGTTCGAGCGCCGCGGCCTTCCCGCAGAAGTACTCCGCACCTTCGCCGGACGTCTCGGCCCGGTAGACGGGTCCGACGTGCCACGGATCGGCACTCGCGGTACCGGCGCCGACGGTGGCTCCGAGAACGAGGGGTGCGGACAGGATCCCGGCCAATGCTGCGGCACGCCGAGCGGACTTCTTCTGCACGAGAGCTCCTTCGTAGGCGACGACACGACAGTTCCGTGTGGTTAGTTCGCACAAGAAGCGTCGGACGTTACCGCGGTGCCGCGGCCCTCTCCTCGAACACCTCGCTCGACCCGTTCTGCGCGGCGAGTGCGCGGGCTCTGTCCAGGGCCTCCTGGGCGGCCGCCTTCACCGTAGCGGGATCCTCGACTGCCGCGGGCGTTTCGACCGGTGCGGGCGTCTCGACAGCGTCCGGCGTCTCCACCGGTGCGGGCGTCTCGACAGCGTCCGGCGTCTCCACGACATCCGGCGTCCCCACGACATCCGGCGTCCCCACGACATCCGGCGTCTCCACGACATCCGGCGTTTCGACGGCGTCCGGCGTCTCCACGGGGTCCGGCGTCTCGATCGCCGGTGCAGGCGCCGGAGTGACGGGGGGCACCTCGACGGGCGCTGTGCCGCCCTTTTTCAGATACTGGCCACACACCGGCCATGCACCGGGGCCTTGGGTTTTCAGGACGTTCTCGGCGACCCGGATCTGCTCGGCCTCACTGGCTTCCGAGGGGTCGCCCTTACCGCCGTTCGCTTTCCAGGTCTCCGGCGTGAACTGCAGACCGCCGTAGAACCCGTTTCCGGTGTCGGTGGTCCAGTCGCCGCCGCTTTCGCACTCCGCGACTTCGTCCCAGTCGTGCGGGGCGCCGAGCGCGGTTCCTGCGCCCAGCCCCAGTAGAACGGTCGCGGCCGCGCCGATCAGGGCGATCCAGCCGAAGGTGCGTTTCTCCATGTTGCGAGTGGTCATACTGGCTCAATCCTCTCCGCGCTTGCGGACGCGGCATGCCGGCGACGACTCGTCGATTGCCGGCCATCCTTTCGGTGCCTCGCCCCGCGCCTCGAAGGTGTCGGGATCACGAACCCGCGTCGGCAGATCTGCAGCGGCGGGCCCCCGAACGTGGCCTCCTCCCGAAATTCACACGGCATGAACAAGGTACGGATGTTCGACTATTGAGAAACGCGAGTGAAAATTGTGTAGTTCTGAGGTTTCGATACCATTCCGAAGCCATGTCGTGACAATTCCGACATCTGAAGAGTGCGCGTGCACATGCTCGATGACGGCTCGGCGATTCGCTTCCCGACGAACCGGCTCATACACACGACTGTGGCGCCCGGAATATGCACGACTGTTAGCGTTCCCGCCGCCGGGTGTTTCGATTCGCGGTCCCATCCGTTCAAACCCGCCACCCACGATGTCACCGACGGAACACCGTTCCGGAACAGATGGAACGTTGTGTGTCGAAGGAGAATTCGTGAAACCCCTGTCCCGCCTCGTGTCGGCCGCCGCGCTCGGCACGGTCGCCGTGCTCACCCTCGCCGCGTGCTCCGAGCCCGCCGCAGCCGATGCCGAACAGACCGGCGCCGGAACCCTGACGGTGTACACCTCCGAACCGCAGGCCAAGATCGACGCGCTCGTCTCCGCATTCACCGCGGAGACGGGCATCGACGTCGAGGTGTTCCGCGCCGGCACCGGCGACCTGACCGCCCGCATCGAGGCCGAACGCACCACCGGCACGATCGGCGCCGACGTTCTGCTCGCGGCCGACGCCCCGACCTTCGAGGGCTACAAGTCCGCGGGGATGCTGCAGCAGTACACCCCCGCCGACGTGGACGCCCTGAATCCGGATGTCGTCGATCCCGACGGCTACTACGTCGGCACCCGCATCATCCCGACCGTGATCGCCTACAACACCACGGCAGTCGACGCGCCTCCCACCGCATGGAAGGATCTGGCCGACCCGAGGTACCGCGGCAAGATCACGCTGCCGAATCCCGACGTGTCCGGCGCCGCCGCATTCAACACCGCGGTGTGGCTCAGCACCCCCGAGCTCGGCGAGGGCTGGCTCGAGGCCCTGGCGGCCAACGATCCGGTGGTCGCCGAGAGCAACGGACCGGTCGGGCAGGCCGTCGCGGCCGGAACGCAGCCGGTGGGCATCGTCGTCGACTACCTGGTGCGGGAACTGGCGGCCAAGGGATCGCCGATCGCGCTGACCTATCCCACTGACGGCATTCCGTACATCTCGCAGCCGGCCGGCATCTTCACCGACTCGGACGACGCCGAGGCGGCGCGCAAGTTCGTCGACTTCCTCGTGAGCAAGCAGGGTCAGGAACTCGCCGTCGAGCAGCAGTACCTGCCGGTGCGCGGCGACGTCGGCACCCCGGACGGGGCACCGGCGCTGTCCGACCTGGCGTTGCTCACCCCGGATCTGCAGGAGATCACGAAGATCCAGGACGACGCGGTCCGGAAGTTCAATGGTCTCGTCGGTTAGGACCGCTTCCTCCCCAGCCGCCCGGGCCCTGCCCGTGCGGC
>JBCEBZ010000220.1:0-18734 GCA_039206675.1 Rhodococcus sp. (in: high G+C Gram-positive bacteria)
GCCGATCCTCGCGCCGATCGTGCTGGCGTACATCGCCAAGCAGGTGACGGGCGGCGGTTCCGCTCCGCAGGCGCAGACGCAGAGTGCCGGCCAGGCAGCCGGAGGTCTCGGGGACGTGCTGGGCGGACTCCTCGGAGGCAGCGGCGGTTCCGGCGGACTCGGCGGGGTTCTCGGTGGCCTTCTCGGGAAGGGTGCGGGCGGCGGACTGGGCGACGTGCTCGGCGGACTGCTCGGCGGCGGAAAGAAGTAGCGACGGGGCGGCGGGCCACCGCCGCCCCCGCGGGGTGTCGATATTCACATCTGGGACGGATCGAATTCCCAGGAGACTCGGAGCCCCGACGGACCGCCTCCAACGCAACCGCCGACACGGCTCGAGTTGAGGCGGGGAATCTGTGGAGACCCACAAATCTGTGATCGTCCACAACTGCCCGCGCGTCGCTGTGATGATCTCTCCCTGGGATGATTACGCTGGTCACCGCGCACACAACCTCATCAGTACACTGTCATGTAACGGTTCGCCGCGTGGCGGCGACACATCCCGGAAGATCTATTACGGATCGGTAACTTCGACGGTTCCCGGGCCGCCGACGGCGTTTACCAACCTACTTACGGTGCCGTAGGCTGAACAAAGTCAAATTTGAGCTACTGGAGGCATTACACATGGCGAGGGACCTGACCCAACTCGAACTGCTGCAGGAGTTGTCGCCGGTTGCAGAAGAGAACGTCAACCGCCACCTCTCCATGGCCAAGGAATGGCATCCCCACGACTATGTTCCGTGGGACGAGGGACGCAACTTCGCCGCGATGGGCGGCAGCGACTGGGACCCCGAGCAGTCGCAGCTCGACGAGGTCGCCAAGGCCGCGATGATCACGAACCTCCTCACCGAGGACAACCTGCCGTCGTACCACCGCGAGATCGCGGAGAACTTTTCCCAGGACGGCGCGTGGGGAACGTGGGTCGGCCGCTGGACCGCCGAGGAGAACCGTCACGGGATCGTGATGCGCGATTACCTCGTCGTGACCCGCGCCGTCGACCCCGTCCAGCTCGAGCGCTTCCGCATGGAGCACATGACGAACGGCTTCGCGTCCCCCGCCGACGTCGACGCCGGCTTCCTCCACTCCGTCGCGTACGTCACGTTCCAGGAACTCGCCACCCGCGTGAGCCACCGCAACACCGGTAAGGCGTGCAAGGACCCGATCGCCGACAAGATGCTGCAGCGCATCGCGGCCGACGAGAACCTGCACATGATCTTCTACCGCAACATGTGCGGTGCGGCCCTCGACCTCGCGCCCGACCAGGCGCTCGAGGCCGTCAACATGATCGTCCAGAACTTCCAGATGCCGGGCGCCGGTATGCCGAACTTCCGGCGCAACGGTGTCCTCATGGCCAAGCACGGCATCTACGACCTGCGTCAGCACCTCGAAGAGGTCGTGATGCCCGTTCTGCGCAAGTGGAACATCTTCGAGCGGAACGATTTCACCGCCCGCGGCGAAGAGATCCGCGAGAGCCTCGGCAAGTTCCTCGAGAACCTCGAGGGCCAGGCCACCAAGTTCGAGGAGCAGCGCGACCGCATGCTGGCCCGCGAGGCCAAGAAGCGCGAGCAGAAGGCTTCGTGACGTAAACAGTTATCCTGTGCCCGGTACCGGATTCGGTGCCGGGCACAGTTTATTTCCAGCACTTTCCCAGAGGTCGTCAATGTCATCCCTTCGAATCGGATCGCTCGAGCTGCGCAGTCCGGTGGTTCTGGCCCCCATGGCCGGGATCACCAACGTCGCCTTCCGCACCCTGTGCCGTGAGCTCGAGACGGAACGCGCGGGCAGCACGTCCGGTCTGTACGTCTGCGAGATGGTGACCGCGCGTGCGCTCGTCGAGCGGCAGCCCGCGACCCTGCACATGACGACGTTCGGCCCCACCGAGACGCCACGGTCGCTGCAGCTGTACACCGTCGACCCCGACACCACGTACGCCGCGGCCAAGATGATCGTGGACGAGAACATCGCCGACCACATCGACATGAACTTCGGCTGCCCCGTCCCCAAGGTGACCCGCAAGGGCGGCGGGGCGGCGCTGCCGTACAAGCGCACCCTGTTCGGCCGCATCGTCGCGGCGGCCGTGAAGGCCACCGAGGGCACCGACGTCCCGGTGACCGTCAAGTTCCGGGTCGGCATCGACGCCGAGCATCACACGCACCTCGACGCCGGCCGGATCGCCGCCGGCGAGGGTGCCGCCGCCGTCGCACTGCACGCACGTACCGCGTCGCAGCGATACTCCGGCACAGCCGACTGGAACGAGATCGCCCGGCTCAAGGAGCACGTCACGGACGTACCTGTCCTCGGGAACGGCGACATCTTCGCGGCCGAGGACGCAGCCCGCATGATGGAGCAGACCGGGTGCGACGGCGTCGTCGTCGGCCGTGGGTGCCTCGGCAGGCCGTGGCTGTTCGCGGAGCTGAGCGCGGCACTGAACGGAAAGCCGCAGCCCACTCCGCCCAACCTCGGCGAGGTGGCCACGATCATCCGCAGGCACGCGGAACTCCTGGCCGATCATCACGGCGAGGACAAGGGCCTGCGTGAACTGCGCAAGCACGTGTCCTGGTACCTGCGGGGCTTCCCCGCCGGATCCGAACTGCGGGTCGCGATGGCCCTCGTGAGCACTCTCACCGAACTCGACGATCTCCTCGTCCAGCTCGATCCGACCATTCCGTTCCCCAAGGACGCCGAGGGCCCACGCGGACGGCAGGGATCGCCCGGCACGGTCGCGCTCCCCGAGGGGTGGCTCGACGACCCCGACGACTGCCTGGTGCCGGCCGGCGCCGACCTCATGCATTCCGGTGGTTAGCGGCACGAACGCGCGTCACCTGGCTACATGTGGGGAGCTTCGACGTTCGATAAGTACTATGGCTGGAATCCGTCGGGGCCGACGGAGGTCCGAGTCGGCGGAGAGGTCAGGTTGCATCGGTGGGTGATGATCACAGTGCGGACTCACCGACTCCCGAATCCCGCGCCCCCTGGGAGCGTCCTCTAGCGGATCCCAGCTACCGGGAATCCCAGTCGGGGCGGCCGCGGCGACTCCCGCCCCGCCCAACGCCTCCCGAACGGCGCCCACCCGAACCGACCGCCTCCCCCGAGTGGACCGCCTCCACCGAGCGCCGTGCGCCGGTGGAACGCACCGAACCGTCCCGCCACGACAGCGGCCGGATCGGCCGCCGGGCCGCGGGCGGGCCCACCGAGGCGCTCTCCGTCGCCGACCTGGTGAAGAAGGTCGCCGAGGACGAATCGAACGCGCCCCACGATCCGGAGAAAACGGAGACCATTCCGCCGATCGACGAGCGGCAGCCGCCGCCGCCCGGGGTTCCGCCGCGCAAGACCCCTCCGGCACCCCCGCCGCCGGACCCGCCGCAGAGCACGCCCGAACCCGAATGGGTCGCAGATTCCGCCGAGACCACCGCGGTACCGCAGGCCGTCGGCAACCCGGGCACCACGCGCCTGGCCCTCAACAAAACCCGCAAACGCAAGCGTCTGCGCGCAGCGGGACGCGCCGTCGTCGCGCTCGTGGCGGTGGTCGCACTCGCCGGAACCGGCATCGTCTGGGGCTACCTCCGCTCCACCGAGGGCAAGTTCGACCAGATCGCGGCGCTCGACACCGAGTCGACCGACATCGTCGACGCCGTCGGGCAGACCGGTGACGAGACCTATCTCATCGTCGGCACCGACACCCGCGCCGGCGCGAGCGGCGAGGTCGGCGCCGGAACCATCGACGACGCCGAGGGCTCCCGCGCCGACACGGTGATGCTCGTCAACATTCCCGCCGACCGTAGCCGCGTGGTCGCGGTGTCGTTCCCCCGCGACCTCGACGTCGAGCGGCCCGTCTGCCAGGGCTGGGACAACGACAGCGGCACCTACACCGAGGAAACCTTCCCCGCGGCCGACGGCGACAAACTCAACGCCACCTACGCGCTCGGCGGACCGAAGTGCCTGGTGAAGGTGATCCAGAAGATGTCGGGTCTGAAGATCGGCCACTTCGTCGGCATGGACTTCGCCGGCTTCGAGTCGATGGTCAACGAGATCGGCGGGGTGAAGGTCTGTACCACCCAGCCGCTCGAGGACGACGTGCTCGGCACCGTTCTGCCGCAGCCGGGCACCCAGATGCTCGACGGCAAGACGGCACTGAATTTCGTCCGCGCCCGACACGTCGAGGCGGAGGGCAACGGCGACTACGGCCGCATCAACCGGCAGCAGAGATTCCTCTCCGCCCTCCTGCGGGGCGCCCTGTCCAGCCAGGTGCTGCTCAATCCCGGAAAATTGAACGGTTTCATCAACGCGTTCACCCGCGACACGTTCGTGGAGAACATCGACACGAAGTCGCTGGTCACGCTCGGGCGCTCGCTGCAGAACGTCGACGCGGGCGCGGTCACCTTCCTGACCGTGCCCACCGCGGGCACCACCGAGTGGGGCAACGAGATTCCCCGCACCGACGACATCAAGGCCATCTTCCGCGCCATCATCGACGACGAGGCGCTGCCCGGCGAGAAGCGGGCGGAACCGCTGCCCTCGACCGCCCCCGAACCGCAGGCCGCGCCGCCCACACCGCAGACGGTCCAGGCCGTCGACCCGTCCAGCGTGACGGTGCAGGTGTCGAACGCGTCGGGTGAGTCGGGACTGGCCGCGACCGTCGCCGACACCCTGGCCGCCGAGGGCTTCCAGATCTACAACGTCGGCAACTACACGGGCACCAGCAGCGAGACCGTCATCCGGTTCTCGCCGGGCCACGAGGCCGAGGCGGCGACCCTGGCGTCGTCGTTCCCGGGTGCGGTGCTCGAAGCGACCACCGGACTCGGAACGGTCGTCGAGGTCGCGATCGGTTCGAGCTTCTCCGGGGCCGTGCAGACACCGAGCCCGATCGACACTCCGCTGAGCGTGTCGGACGTGCGAATCGGTCAGGCGGAGGACGCGGAAATCCCCGCGGACCTGGCGGTTGTGAACGCGGGCGACACGTCCTGCGATTGAGCGACCGTTCAGCGGCGTCGTTCACCCTGCGTTCACCGTGTGATCGTGACTTGGTTTCCCGTGCACCGTAGGCTGTGACCTCATGCGCGTGGCTTACAACGAACAGATGACCGAGCTTGCCGACCTGCTCGGTGAGATGGCGGGGCTTGCGGGGGTCGCCATGGAGCGAGCCACCCAGTCGCTGCTCCAGGCAGACCTCTCGCTCGCCGAGCAGGTCATCGGCGAGCACGACAAGATCACCGAGCTCAGCACCATCTGCGAGGAGCGGGCCTTCGCCCTCCTCGCCCTGCAGGCACCGGTCGCCGGCGACCTCCGCTCCGTCGTCAGCGGAATCCAGATCGTCGCCGACATCGACCGGATGGGTGCGCTGGCGCTCCACGTCGCCAAGATCGCGCGCCGCCGACATCCCAACCACGTGCTCCCCGAGGAGGTCAACGGCTACTTCGCCGAGATGGGACGCATCGCCGTCTCCATCGGCGCCGCCGCCCGCGAGGTTCTCGAGACCCGCGATCCCGAGCGTGCCGCGCGCCTGCGCGAAGAGGACGAGGCGATGGACGACCTCCATCGGCACCTGTTCACCGTGCTCATGGACCGCGAGTGGAAGCACGGCGTGGCCGCCGCAGTCGACGTCACCCTGCTGGGCCGCTTCTACGAGCGTTTCGCCGACCACGCCGTCGAGGTCGGCCGCCGGGTGATCTTCCTGGTCACCGGCAAGCTGCCCGACGACACCGAGACCGCGGTGAAAGACGCCGACAACCTCACCTCCTACCCGGAACTGTAGAACTCCCCCAACATCTTTCGCGCGAACGGGACGCTCGTACGGTCTGACCGTACGAGCGTCCCGTTCGTTCACCCGAAGTCGCCGGGTCCGCACACGAGAACGCCCCGGCCGATTGCTCGGCCGGGGCGTTCTCGTGGTGTGCGTTATCCGAAGCGGCCCGAGATGTAATCCTCGGTGGCCTTCTGCGTCGGGTTGGAGAAGATCTTCTCGGTGTCGTCGATCTCGACGAGACGTCCCGGCTTGCCCGTGGCCTCGAGGTTGAAGAAGGCGGTCTGGTCGCTCACACGCGCAGCCTGCTGCATGTTGTGGGTGACGATCACGATGGTGAAGTCCTTCTTCAACTCCGTGATGAGATCCTCGATCGCGAGCGTCGAGATGGGGTCGAGCGCCGAGCAGGGCTCGTCCATCAGCAGGACGTCGGGCGAGACGGCGATGGCCCGGGCGATGCACAGACGCTGCTGCTGACCGCCGGAGAGCCCGCCACCGGGCTTGTCGAGACGGTCCTTGACCTCGTTCCACAGGTTCGCGCCGCGCAGCGACCGCTCGGCCACCTCGTCGAGACGCTTCTTGCTGCGCTCGCCCTGCAGCTTGAGGCCGGCCACCACGTTGTCCTTGATGGACATCGTCGGGAACGGGTTGGGACGCTGGAACACCATGCCGATCGTCTTGCGGACGCCGACCGGGTCGATACCGGAACCGTAGATGTCCTCACCGTCGAGGAGGATCGAACCCTCCACGCGCGCACCGGGAGTCACCTCGTGCATGCGGTTCAGCGAACGCAGCACGGTCGACTTGCCGCAACCGGACGGACCGATGAACGCGGTCACGTTCCGCGGGGGAACCGACAGCCCGACATCGGCGACGGCGTGGAACTTGCCGTAGTAGATGTTGACGTCCTTGAGATCCAGACGCTTGGCCATTACCGGCTCCCTACTGATTGGTGTACGAAATCGAGTGTATGAGTCACTTGCTGCGAACCTGTGAGAAGTGGCCGACGACCTTGGCCGCGATGTTGAGGATGGCGATGAGGAGGATCAGCGTCAGCGCCGCGCCCCAGATGCGGTTGGTACCGGCATCGGTCGGGTTGTTCATCTCGGCAACCATGACACCGGGCAGGGTGCCCATCTCGCCACCGAACAGGTTGAAGTTGATGAAGGGTGCGTACCCCACGAGGATCAGCAGCGGAGCGGTCTCGCCCATCACCCGGGCCAGCGCCAGCATGACGCCGGTGATGATGCCCGGCAGCGCCGTGGGCAGCACGATCTTGGCGATCGTCTTCCACTTCGGCACACCCAGCGCGTACGACGCCTCGCGCAGGTCCTGCGGCACGATGCGGAGCATCTCCTCCGTGCTGCGGACGACGACGGGCACCATCAGCAGGACCAGGGCGAGCGCCACCGCGAACCCGGACTTCGGGAAACCGAACGTCGCGATCCACAGGGCGTAGATGAACAGGGCGGCGACGATCGACGGGACACCGCTGAGGATGTCGACCATGAACGTGGTCAGCTTCGCCAGCCGCGACTTGCGGTCGGCGTACTCGACGAGGTAGATCGCGACGAACAGTCCGAGCGGGATGGACAGCACCGCGCAGACGAGTCCCTGCAGGATCGTGCCGATCAGCGCGTGGTAGATACCGCCGCCCTCCGCCGACGACGTGAGTCCGCTGAGCGAGTGGGTGAACCAGGTGGCCGACGTCAGGGCCGGAATGCCCTTGACGACGGCGGTGATCAGGACCCACACCAGCGGGACGAGGGCGACGAGCACGGCCAGTGTCACGAGAACGGTGGCGGTGAGGTCGGTGATGCGCCGTCGGGTTCCCACACCCCGGAAGGTGGGTGCCTTGACCGGCTTGTCGAGTGTCGCGGTCATGGGTCAGTCCTTCTTTCCTGCGATCACGGCGCGGGCCGCGGCGTTCACGACGAACGTGAGTACGAAGAGCACCAGACCCGCGGCGATGTACGCGCCGGCCTGGATGTTGTTGTTGAACTCCGCGTAGCCGAGGGCGATCTTGGACGCGATGGTGGCGCCGCCGTCGAACAGCGACCATCCGAAGGGCTGCGACGTGGTGCGCAGGATCAGGTACAGCGCCATGGTCTCACCGAGGGCGCGACCGAGGCCGAGCATCGATCCGCTGATGTAGCCGGACTTGCCGAACGGAATGATCGTGGTGCGCACCACTTCCCACCGGGTGGCGCCCAGGGCGAGCGCCGCCTCGATCTGCGACGTCGGTGTCTGGACGAACACTTCGCGGGTCACGGCGGTGATGACGGGAAGGATCATGACGGCCAGGACGATGCCCGCCGTGAAGATGGTGCCGCCGCCGGTGATCGAACCGCTGCCCGTCGCGAACAGCGGGAACCAGCCGAGAGTCTCGTTGAGCCACACCGCAAGCGGTGTGATCGCCGGTGCGAACACCAGCAGACCCCACAGGCCGTAGACGATCGACGGCACCG
Organism: Rhodococcus sp. (in: high G+C Gram-positive bacteria); assembly: GCA_039206675.1. Lineage (GTDB taxonomy): Bacteria > Actinomycetota > Actinomycetes > Mycobacteriales > Mycobacteriaceae > Rhodococcus_F. The sequence continues at coordinate 8,245 of JBCEBZ010000220.1, forward strand.
CGGCGAGCAGGTCGATGACGTACGCCAGCGGACGCTTGAGCCAACTCGGCGAGTATTCGGTGAGGAAGATCGCGATCCCCAGCGCCACCGGCATCGCGAGCACGAGCGCGAACAGCGACACCAGAACCGTCACCTGGAAGAGGTCGAGCACACCGAACGCCATGGCGTTGATGTTCTGGGTGACCCACTCGCGGCTGGTGAGGAAGTTGACCTGGTTCCGGCTCAGCGCGGGAACCGCCCGCCAGACGAGGAAGATGCCGATCGCGGCGATGAGGATGGAGATGAAGATCGCCGACGTGGTCGCGAGGGTCTTGAAGATCCGGTCGCCCGGCCTCGCGACGGCCTTGCCGCGAGGTGTGCCGGTCGGGGTCGGGGTTTCGGCCTTGGTGGAACTCAACTCGGCCTCCGGGGTGCCGTTCGGACCGCCCACCCCGGCCCCGCCTGAAGCGGAGCCGGAGGCGCGAGGTACTGATTCGGTGTGCGCTTCACTCATCTGCGCTCCCAATCTTTCATCGTCAGAATATCGAGTCATGGGCGGGTCCGAACGACTTACCGTGTGAATCAGCCGATTGCGGCGACCGACGCGTTCAGCTTCTCCTTCATGGAGTCGGGCAGCGGCACGTAGCCCTGCTCGGCCAGGTTGTCCTGGCCCTCGTTGGCGGCGCTGGTCAGGAACGACTTGACCGCTGCGGAGGTGTCGGCGTCGTAGCCCTTCGAGCACACGATCTCGTAGGTGGCGAGCACCAGCGGGTACGCGCCGGCTTCCTTGGTCCCGAAGATCGAGGCGAGGTCGAGCGTCAGATCGCCCACACCCGCACCCTTGAACTGCGCACCCTCGATGGCCTTGGCGGCGGACTCGTCGGACAGGGCGACGGGGCCCGAGCCGGTGTCGATCTGCGCTGCCGACAGCTTGTTCTGGTCGGCGTACGACTTCTCGACGTACGTGATCGAGCCGGGGGCGGAGGCCACGGCCTGTGCGACACCGGCCGAGCCCTTGGCGCCCTCACCGATGCCGCCGGTGAAGTCGGAGCCGGCACCGGTGGTCCAGGCGCCGTTGGAGGCGGCCGTGAGGTACTGCTGGAAGTTGTCGGTGGTTCCCGACGAGTCCGAGCGGATGATCGCGGTGATGTCCTGGTCCGGCAGGGTGGCGCCCGGGTTGAGGGCGGCGATGGCCGGGTCGTTCCACTTCTTGATGGTGCCGTTGAAGATCTTGGCGGTCACCTCACCGTTCAGCACGAGGTCCTCGACGCCGTCGAGGTTGTAGGCGACGGCGACGGGCCCGAAGACGAGGGGAAGGTTCCACGCCTCGCCTCCGACGCACCGGGCCTTGGCCTGCTCGGCCTGCTCGGCCTTGATCGCCGAGTCGGAGCCGGCGAAGTCGATCTGGCTCGCGATGAACTGGGTGCGTCCGTCACCGGAACCGCTGGGGTTGTACGCCAGGTTGACGGTCTTGCCCTTCTCCTGGCACACGGAGATGTAGGTGGAGACGAACTGGTCCATGGCGTTCTTCTGCGCGGAGGAACCGGCCGCGGAGAGGTTGGCCTTGCCCTCGCACGTCGCGTTCGAGGCGGCTGCGTCGACGCCGCTCGACGCGGTGTTGTTGTCGCTGCCACACGCGGCCAAGGTCATGGCACCCAGGGCCACTGCACCGAGCAGGGCGCCACTGCGCTTGAGATTCACCTAGTCCTCCGGAAATACCGTCTCGCCCTCGATCGGGCGGCGACATGAGGCGCGGACCGGGAGGATCCTGCACCAGGCAGCACGGCGCTGCCCACGGAGAAACCTAGGGGTAGCTAATGTCCAGTTGCACCACGATCGGTGAACGGAAAGTGAACAGAGCGAGCATTTGCCCATATTTCCGAGACGAACGGCGGGTGCCGAAGTAGAGGAGCGCCTCAGACTCGCGCGTACGCGACGTCGGTGTGGAACCGCTCGAACCCGAGGCGGTCGTAGGTGTGCAGCGCCGACGCGTTGTCGCCCTCGACGTAGAGCAGCACCGCACCGAGCCCGCGGTCACGCAGGTAGTGCAGCCCGGCGAGGGTGAGCAACCGGCCGAGACCGCGCCCCTGGGCGTCGGGTCCGATGGCCACCACGTAGACCTCACCGATGGCCGGTTCGTCGCCCTGCTGCGGGTGCACCTTGGTCCAGTGGAATCCGAGCAGCCGCTTCTCGTCCGCCGTGGCGAACGCCATGAACAGCCCGGCCGGGTCGAACCAGGCCTCCGCGCGGCGTTCGGCCATCTCCCGTTCGGTCCACGACCCCTGCTCGGGATGCCAGGCGAATGCGGCGGCGTTGACCCGCAGCACCTCCGGATCGTCCTCGACGCCCCGGTACACCCGAAGCGAAACATCCTCCGGAACAACGATTTCCGGAAGTTCCGCACCGTCGAGCGGACGCCGGAGCTGCAGCAGTTCACGGGCACCGCTCAGCCCGAGGCGGGCGGCCACCGCCTGCGCCGCGGGCAGGTTGCCGTGCGCCCACACCCGGGTGTCCGGGCCACCCGCGGACAGGACCTCGGCGACCAGCCGGCCACCGATCCCCCGGCCACGCGCATCGGGATCGACGGCGAGTTCGGCCATCGCGGGGTGCTCGCCGTGCCCCGGCTGCAGCTGCGCGTATCCGACGATGCGATCGGCGTCGGTCTCCACGAGATGACGGACTCCGTCGCCCCCGGCGCCGGACACGGCGTGCACGCCCTGCTCCGACACGGGCGCGGTTCCGTCCGCTGCCGTCGCGCGGTCGAGCAGTGCGGACACGTCCGCGGCCTGCGCGCCGTCGAGCCGATCGGTCCAGGACTGCACCGGGGCGCTCACTGGATCACAGGTCCTTCCGCGGATTCGAAATCTGCATCTTCGGCGTCGAGATCGTCGACCGGCGGCACCGGCGCACCCGACTTGCTGCGGGTGGGACGTACGGCCTTGTACCCGACGTTGCGGACTGTACCGATCAAGGATTCGTACTCGCTGCCCAGCTTGGCGCGCAGCCGGCGCACATGGACGTCGACCGTGCGGGTGCCACCGAAGAAGTCGTATCCCCACACCTCCTGCAGCAGCTGAGCGCGGGTGAAGACGCGGCCCGCGTGCTGCGCCAGGTACTTGAGGAGTTCGAACTCCTTGTAGGTGAGGTCGAGGGGGCGGCCACGCAACCGGGCCGTGTACGTGCCCTCGTCGATGACCAGTTCGCCGAGCGTGATCTTGCCCGACGCCTCCGGGCTGGCGACGCCGCCGGTGCGTCCGACCAGCAGCCGGAGCCGGGCATCCACCTCGGCCGGTCCGGTGCCCGGGAGCAGGATGTCGTCGAGACCCCAGTCGGAATTGACCGCCACCAGGCCACCCTCGGTGAGCACCGCCACCACGGGGACCGCGGAACCCGTGCTGCCCAGCAGCCGGCAGAGGCCGCGAGCCGCCGCGAGATCGGTGCGCGCATCCACCAGGGCGATGTCGGCGGAGCTCGCTTCCAGGAGAGAGGACACCTCCGTCGGGGCAGGCCGCACAGAATGCGCCAGCAGGGCGAGGGCAGGCAGCACTGCCTCGGGGTTCGGGTCGGAGGTAAGAAGCAGTAGCTCCACACAGCCTCCCATCTCGTCGCCGTCGTACCCGGCCGGCCGACGGATCGTTCATCCGCCGGTCCAGGTAGATCGACACTGAAGGTATCGACACTTTTGTCGGTGACAGAGTAGCGCGCCGCCGTCGAGGTCCGTCGCACCGAACCCCGGCAACCGGAGCGGAGGTTGCACCGGCACCGCCCGGAACCGTGTCCGTCACAATGGGGCCGTGCGGAAACTCATCATCGGAATCGTCTTCCTCGTGGCACTCGGTCTCGTCGTCGACTTCGGTTCGGCGGCCTACGCGGAGTACCGGGTGTCGCGGGAACTGCGGGCGGGCGCGTCCCTCACCGCGGATCCCGAGGTGACGGTGCACGGATTCCCCTTCCTCACCCAGGCGTGGAACGGAAAGTACGAGAACATCGAGATCCGCGCCCAGGGAGTACAGAGCGACGTGGTCGGTGAGGTGACGATCGAGTCCACCCTCCTGGGCGTGTCCGCGCCGCTGTCCGACCTCGTCGACGGGTCCGTCACGAGCCTGCCCGTCGACCACCTCTCCGGCCGCATGCTCATCGACGCCACCGACCTGGGACGTTTCCTCGACATCCCCGACCTGCAGGTTTCGGCCCCGCCGGCCAGCAAGTCGGACGGGACCGGCGGCTCCGGCGGCTCCGGAATGCCGACCGCGGGCGGCGTCGTCCTCACCGGCACCGTCCCCGTCGGACCCCTCGAGACCACCGTCAGCGTGCAGGCCGACCTCGTCCTCGACGGCGGTCAGGTGAAGATCGTCGCCAGCGACTTCTACTTCGGGCCCGAGGGCCACGCCGACTTCACCATTCCCGAGCCCCTCGCCCCCGCGATCCTCGGCCTCTTCACCCGGACGATCGACCCCCGCGAACTGCCGTTCGGCGTCCAGCCGACCGAGGTGTACGCGGAGGGCTCGCAGATCGTCATCGAGGGCGTCGGCGACAACGTCACGATCGATCTGAACGAACTGCAGAGCCGATGACCGGAATCACACTGTTACTGATCGCACTGGTCGCGGCTCTCGCGTTCGGGCTCGTCTGGCAGCGCCGCCAGGGGAAGGTCCGGACCACCGGCGACGCGACCGCGGCCGTGACCGGCGAGCGACGCCGGCTCCTCGAGGCGGCGGGCGTCGGTCCGGGGCACCCCCGACAGGCCACCGTTCTCCACTTCTCCGCCGACTGGTGCGGACCCTGCGCAGCGGTGCGCAGGGTCGTCGGGCAGGTCGTCGCCGACCTCGCCGGCGAGCCGGAACCTCCCCTCGAGGTGGAAGTCGACATCGACGAGTATCCCGCTCTCGCCAAGGAACTCGGCGTTCTGTCGTTGCCGACGACGTTCATTCTCGACGCCGACCTGCAGCAACGCTTCCGGGTGTCCGGGGTGCCCACCGCGGGCGACCTCAGGGCGGCGCTCGGACCCCTCACCCGGCCCCCGGCTTCAAATTCCTGAAGAACCGGGTAAACTCGTCGCCGTGCAATCCAGCCACGAGCTCATGCTCACCCGACGCCGCACGGTAGACCTGTGCCGCCTCGGGGCTTGTTGCTGTACCTGTTGCTGATCACCAGGGCTGTCGCTTTCTGCTGACACCGCGGACTCCGCGCACGTGATCGAAATCCCGATGACGACGTCGTCCGTCGCTCTTCGGCGCCAGGCAAGCATTCAGGACTCAACGCAGGAGCACTTCTCATGTCCACAACACTCGAGGTCGAGCAGGTCGACGTTCGTGGCCCCCGGTTCGCCGCCTGGGTCACCACCGCAGTCCTCGTCGCCGTCCTCGCCGTGTCGACGTTCTCGCTGGTCGCCGCGGGAATCCTGCTGGCCCTACAGGCGGTCGTCTTCGCGGCGGGCGCAGCCACCGGTCCGCGGCGCAGCCCGTACGGCCGGATCTTCGGCACCCTCGTCGCGCCGCGACTCGCTCCGGTGAGCGAACGCGAACCCGTCGCACCGCTGCGGTTCGCGCAGCTCGTCGGATTCGTCTTCGCCGCCGTCGGCACCCTCGGCTTCTTCGCCGGCTCCGGCGTCATCGGCGCCGTAGCCACCGCGTTCGCCCTGTTCGCGGCGTTCCTCAACGCCGCATTCGGGTTCTGCCTCGGCTGCCAGATCTACCCACTCGTGGCGCGGCTCCGCCCCGCCTGAACGCTTCGACCACCGCACGATCCACCCGACAGAAGTAAGAACACACCGAAAGGAACACCATGGCTCGCTCCGATGTCCTAGTCTCCGCCGACTGGGCTGAGCAGAACCTCAACGCCCCCAAGACCGTTTTCGTCGAGGTGGATGAGGACACCAGCGCATACGACGGCGGCCACATCGAAGGCGCCATCCGCCTCGACTGGCGGAAGGACCTGCAGGACGGAGTCCGTCGTGACTTCCTGAACCAGCAGCAGTTCTCCGACCTCCTGTCCGCCAAGGGTGTCGCCAACGACGACACCATCGTTCTCTACGGCGGCAACAACAACTGGTTCGCGGCGTACGCGTACTGGTACTTCAAGCTGTACGGCCACCAGGACGTCAAGCTGATCGACGGCGGCCGCAAGAAGTGGGAGCTCGACGGACGCCCCCTCTCCAAGGAGACCGTCTCCCGCGAGGCCACCCAGTACAAGGCCGACGCACCCGACCTGACGATCCGCGCGTTCCGCGACGAGGTCATCAACGCCATCGGCAACAAGAACCTCGTCGACGTGCGTTCGCCCGACGAGTTCTCCGGCAAGATCCTCGCCCCCGCGCACCTGCCGCAGGAGCAGGCGCAGCAGCGTGGACACGTCCCCACGGCCATCAACATCCCGTGGAGCACCACCGCAAACGAGGACGGCACGTTCAAGTCGGACGACGACCTGGAGAAGCTGTACTCGGAGAAGGGCTACGACGAGTCCAAGCCCACCATCGCGTACTGCCGTATCGGCGAGCGCTCCAGCCACACCTGGTTCGTGCTCAAGGAGATCCTCGGCAAGTCCGATGTCAAGAACTACGACGGCAGCTGGGTCGAATACGGCTCACTCGTCGGCGCACCCATCGAGTTGGAGGTTCACTGAGCCATGTGTGGAGCACCTGTACAGACCCAGACCCTGCCCGCGGGCGTCGACGTCGAGAAGGAAACGGTCATCACCGGCCGCGTTCTCGCCGCTGACGGCCAGCCGATCGGTGGAGCGTTCGTGCGTCTCCTCGACGGCGGCGGAGAGTTCACCGCCGAGGTCGTCGCCTCCGGCACCGGAGACTTCCGCTTCTTCGCCGCTCCCGGCGACTGGACCGTGCGCGCACTCTCCAGCTCCGGCAACGGCACCGCCACGGTGAGCCCGACCAGCGCAGGCGTGCACAACGTCGACGTCACGGTCGGCGAGTAAGACCCAGCATCAACAGGAAGGCCCCGCTCCGGCATTCGGAGCGGGGCCTTCCTCGTAGGCGGCTCCGCCTAGTGCTCCTGCGCGAGCGCGGTGATCCAGTCGACGACGCGCTCGCTCTCCCAGTACCACGGGTCGTTCGGGTTGTTGTTCCAGTAGAACAGGTGCTGGATGAAGCCCAGGAAGATGTACGGCTCGAGCACGAGCTCGAAGACGTCCCTGTTGTCCTCGACGAACCCGGGCCCCTCTGCCGCCAGCTTCGCCTTCACGACGTCGGAACCGGGACCCATGGCCCAGTTCAGCGCCTCGACCATGCCCTCCCGGGACACCTGCGTGTTCCGGTCCGGCCCGTCCGGATCGTAGGTCCGGTCGGCGACCTTGCGGAGGACGTCGAGGAACGATTCGTCCGACGCGAACCAGTCGTCGTGAGTGACGATGTACACGATGGACCGCGCCGCCATGCTCGTCACCGCGTTCGTGAAGTCGGACACGGTCTGGCCCGGATTCAGCAGGGTGAAATGCAATTGGCCCAGAACCCCCAGCGCCAGTTCCAGGACCGCGATCTCCTGCGGCGCGTCGCACGCGATGTCGTAGGGGCGGCACGCGTAGGTGATCTTCCCGTCGAGAGCGCCGTAATCGGCCGGCTCGGAAGACATGAAGCCGCCTCCGGGCGGTCCCGGCTCGCCCATCGACGGCGTCCCCGCGGGGCGGTACGGGTCGCCGATCAACGCGACACCGGCGATGTCGTCGGCGGTAACCAGAGCATTGCTGTCGCGGTGGCCGAGTTCGCGCGCCACCCGTTCGACGACCTCCGCGCCGACGCTGTACCCGAGCAGCACGTACTCGGTGTCGTCGCCGCACTTCGCCTTGTTCTCGTCGAGGATCCGGTTCGTCGACGCGACACCGGCCGCCATCGAATCCTGGTATGTCGGAACAGGTTGCAGCAAACTGAGACCGTATGTGGAGGGGTAGGGAACGTACATCCACCCCACCGTCCCGGGCTCGTCCGCGTTGGCCTGCCCGGTCGGGACCGTCACGTTGCCCAGCCAGTTGGACCACACCTCGCCGCTCTCCTCGAGCGGGTTGCGGTCCGCTTCCGAATCCGTCGCGCCCGACACCGCGACGATGAGGACGTCCGGGCAGTCGGCGGCGTAGTTGTTCGGATCGACGCGGGCGGCGTCGTCGCTCCCAGAACCGGCGCTGCCGGAGTCGGCGCTGCCGGAGTTCGGGGCCGCGGCGGCGAGACCGGGAGCGCCGAACGCGGACACGGTGAGCAGCAGTACCGTCGCCGTGACCGCGGCTCGCGCCAGGCCTGGGAGGGCGGGACCGGATCGAAGCATGGGACCTCCGGGAGGAGCGGGACACGAGACGACGGCATGAGGATATCCGGAACCGACCGGGTGGTCGCCTTCGAGAAACCGTAGCCGCAGTGACGGTAAGCCGCCTCCCGTTTCGACCGCTCGACGGGTTCGGTTTAGGATGTCACCGTGGTTATCTTCTTCGAGGTACTTCTTGTCCTTGCCGCCGTGTTGATCACGTGGTTCTCCCTCTACACGATCTACCGCCTGGTCACCGACGAGTCGTGAGTCAAACCCCGGACGCAGGCGCAGATCCGCCTTCCGAGCACCCGACTACGAGCGAGCCCGCTGGGGGCACCCCCACCGTGCGTCGTGGTAGCGGTGACGCAGCCGTCGCGGACGCCGTCGAGCGTGCCAAGACGACGGCGTCGCGGAACATCCCGCAGCTTCCGGACCTTCCGCTGCCCGAGGACACCGCAAATCTGCGCCTCGGCCCGGATCTGAACAACGAACTCCTCGCGGTACTGCCGCTCGTGGGTGTCTGGCGCGGCGAAGGGGAAGGCCACGACCCCGACACCGGCGACTACCACTTCGGGCAGCAGATCATCGTCTCCCACAACGGTGGCAACTACCTCGAGTGGAAATCCCAGACCTGGGTTCTGGGCACCGACGGCGAGTACGTGCGCCCCGACCTCCACGAGACCGGCTTCTGGCGGATCAGCGGAGACGGCATTCCCGGCAGCACCAACGAGGAAGTCGTCGAACTTCTCCTCGCCCACAGCTCCGGCATCGTCGAACTGTTCTACGGCCGGGCCCTCACCCAGTCGTCGTGGGAGCTCGCGACCGATGTGGTGATCCGCAGCACCTCCGGTGTTCTCGTCGGCGGCGCCAAGCGTCTCTACGGCATCGTCGAGGGCGGCGACCTCGCGTACGTCGAGGAACGCATCATCGCCGACGGGGAACTGCGCCCCCACCTCTCCGCGCGGCTGTCCCGCTACGTTGGCTAGCGCCCCGTGAGTACTTATTAACCGCGGGCGGTTGACAAGTACTCACGGCTCGAGTTATCCACAACCTGCGGTTCATCCACAGGCCAGTTGAAATCGGCCCTTTCCGGGCCATTCCTGTCGGCTCGCGTGCGCACCGTCGCGTCCATGACAACTGCGACGAACGACTTCAAGCCCGAGTTCCAACGCGTCCTCGACCACCAGCACGGCCTCGTCACGGCCCGGCAATTGCGCGGGCTGGGCGTCTCGACCCGGCAGATTCAGCACAGGGTGGAGTCGGGCCAGTGGTCGACGATTCTGCACGGCGTGTACGCCGTCACCAACGGTCCCCTCGACCGGCCGATGATGCTGTGGGCGGCGCTGCTGTTCGGCGGTCCCCGCGCGATTCTCAGCCACCGGACCGCGGCCGAGGAGTGGGCGCTGGTGCCCGTCGATCCCGAGGGGCCGATCCACGTCACCGTGCCCTACGGATTGTCGGCCGAGCCCCAGGGACCGACGTATCGCAAGGTCGGACGCCGATCCGACCGTCTGGTCCCGCGTGAGGGCGATCTCCTGCACCCGGGGGTCGTGGTGCACCGGTCCCGGGCGCACGCCCACATCCTCGTCCCGACGCTCCTGCCGCGAACGTCCCTGGCCGACACCGTCGTCGATCTGGCCGTCGAGGAACCGTCGGCGCCGCAAGCCGCGCGCGTCGTCGTCGCGGCGGTCACCGGCAGCAACGTGTCGGTCCACTCGTTGCTTCGACGCATCGAGCAGCGACCACCGCGCAGATACCGCAGGGCGCTGACCGACTCGCTGACGTTCGTCTCGAGCGGTGTCCAATCGATTCTGGAGCACCGGTACGCCGTCGACGTCGAACTCGCCCACGGACTGCCGGCCGCCCGGCGACAGTCGCCCGTGCTCGTCGACGGGAAGACGCTGTACGAGGACGTGGACTACTCGGACAGCGGGGTTCCGCTCCTCGTGCGGCTGGACGGGCTGCGGTACCACTCGTCGCGGTCGGTGGCTCTGCGCGACCGGCGTCGCGGCAACGCGGCGGAACTCGCGGGGAAGGCGACGCTGGTGTACGGCTGGGAGGAGGTGACACGACGCTCGTGTGACGTCGCGGCCGAGGTGCGGACGGTGCTCGAGCGGGGCGGCTGGAGCGGGTCGAACCCGTGCCCCCGGTGCCGTGAGTACTTGTTAACGTCGGGCGGTTAATAAGTACTCACGGGCGCGAAGCGCACACACAACGGCCCCCGAGCCTTCCGGTGCTGGTGCACCGGTCCCGATCTGGACCAGA
>JBCEBZ010000221.1:0-4724 GCA_039206675.1 Rhodococcus sp. (in: high G+C Gram-positive bacteria)
GTGTCGACCGAGACCTGCTCGGCGTCGTCGAGGAGTCCGTGGTAACCCCAGGTGCCGAGGAGTCCGACGGTGGGCTGGGCGTCATGCATGGTGGTTCACCGTTCCTTCCGGGGTCCTGTTCACGGTCAGCGCTTCGGGCTTCTCGATCGCCGGCTGGGCCGGTGTGGTCGCGAGGTGTTCGTGCCCGGGGTGCGGGTGGGCGACGACGTCGTCGGGGTCGTCGGGTGTGACCGTCCCGTCGAGAACCGCCCGCATCTTGTCCTTGTCGAGCAGGCCCTCCCAGTTCGCGACCACGAACGTGGCCATGCAGTTGCCGAACAGGTTGGTGAAGACCCGCATGGAGTCCATCAACCGGTCGGCACCGAGGAGCAGTGCGACGGCGGCCACGGGGAAGGCGCCGATCGCGGCGGCGGTGGCCGAGAGTGCGACGAACGCGGAGCCCGGCACACCGGCCATGCCCTTCGAGCTGAGGATGAGGATGCCCATGATCGCGAGCTGCTCCCCGAATCCGAGGTCGACGCCCACCGCCTGCGCGAGGAACATCATCGCGAGCGACAGGTAGATGGCGGCCCCGTCGAGGTTGAACGAGTAGCCGGTGGGAATCACCAGACCGACGACGGCACGGTCGCAGCCGGCGTTGTCGAGCTTCTTGATGATGCGCGGCATGACGGCCTCGGACGATCCGGTGCCGAGCGCAAGCATGAACTCCTCCCGGCAGTACTTGACGAACTTCCAGGGATTGACGCCGGTCAGGAGCCTGACCACGGTGGCGAGGACGAGGATGAAGAACAGGGCCGCGCCGTATGCGGCGAGCACCAGGATCCCGAAGGACTTGAGCGAACCGGCGCCGTAGTTGCCGACCGTGTAGGCCATTGCGCCGAACGCGCCGAGCGGCGCGAGGTACATGATGTAGCCGACGATGCGGAAGATGACGTGCAGCGACTGGTCGATCACGTCCATCAGGATCGGCGGGGCGGACTCGCTGTAGGACGCGAGCGCGACGCCGAAGAGGATCGAGAACAGCAGCACCTGAAGCAGGCTGTTCTGGGCGAACGCGTCGAACACGCTGGTCGGGATGATGTGCATGACGAACTCGACGCCGCCGGGCATGTGACCGCCCTGGGTCTTTTCGTCCAGCGCGGAGGTGTCCAGCGTGGACGGGTCGATGTTCAGGCCACTGCCCGGCTGCACGAGGTTGCCGACCAGCAGGCCGAGTCCCAGCGCGCAGATCGTCGCACCCATGAACCAGAGCAGCGCTTTGGCGCCGATCTGGCCCAGCGCCTTCATGCTGCCGACCTTCGCGATGCCGGTGACGATCACCAGGAAGATCAGTGGTGCGACCACCATTTTGATGAGCTTGATGAAGCCCTCACCCAGTGGCGCGAGGTGATGCGAAAACTCGGGGAACAGGATGCCGGTGGCGATGCCCAGGGCAATTCCGATCAGGACCTGGACGAACAGCGATCTGTACCAACGCTGCTTCTTGGGTTTTGCAGCGATTTCGACTTCAGACACGGGGCCCTCCCTCGGGGCTTGGTGTTTTCCATATTATGGAAGTTGTATTTCGTATCTCGATATAGTGAACGCCGTCACACCGGTGTTTGTCAACCGATGTAGCGAAGGAATCGACGCGATCCACCGCAACCGCGCTATCGTCATACGGAGCGCCCTTTCCGCCTGACGGAAAGAATGGGGGCTTCCGGGGGAGGCACCCCGAGGCAGTCAGAGGATGGAGCCAGACATGACGAACGGTCAGAGCGCGGCCGGCGGCGTGCAGTCGGTCGAGCGCGCATTCGACATACTCGAGATCATGGCGAGCGCCGGCGGGTCCATCGGCGTCAGCGAACTCGCCGAACTGGCCGGACTCCCCCTCCCGACGATCCACCGGCTCATCCGCACACTGATGAACCGCGGATACGTCCGGCAGCTACCCACCCGCCGGTACGCGCTCGGCCCCAAACTCATTCGGCTCGGAGAGAGCGCCACGCAACTGATCGGAGCATGGTCGCGACCACACCTGTCCGAACTGGTGCGCGGTACCGGCGAGACCGCGAACATGGCCGTCCTCGACGGCACCATGGCCGTCTACGTCGCGCAGGTGCCGTCCGAACACGCGATGCGCATGTTCACCGAAGTCGGCCGCCGCGTCTACCCGCACTGCACCGGTGTCGGCAAGGCCATCCTCATGCAGCTGTCCAACGACGCCGTGCGCTCACTGGTCGGCCGGACCGGGATGACCACGTACACCGAGAACTCCCTGACGGACCCCGACCTGCTGATCGCCGATCTCGAACTGAGCAGGAACCGCGGATTCGCAATCGACGAAGGCGAGCAGGAGATCGGCGTCCGCTGCTTCTCGGTGCCGGTGCCGAACGCTCCGACACCCACCGCCATCTCTGTCTCCGGACCCGCAGCCCGCGTCACCCTCGAGTCGGCCGACCACATCGTGCCGCTGCTCAAGCGCGTCGCCAAGGAACTCGGCACCGAGTTCGACAAGAACGCCGCACTGTAGAACCGGACCGCCCATCAACAAAGGTTGACGCGCGCCGACTCATCAACTTAAGTTGATACCTGTGAGTGACGATCCGAACCCGGCCACCGCGTTCGCTGCCGTCGTCGCGCTGCGGCGGCAGGCCGATCAGCTCGAGCGTGACGCCGTCGCCCGTGCACTGTCCGCCGGCTGGACCTGGGCGGACATCGGCCAGGCGCTCGGCGTCTCGGGTCAGGCAGCGCACAAACGCCTCGGACCCGGACGATCCGCCGACAAGAAGACGAGGGGACCACGATGAAGTTCGCCCGGGCCTGGCGCGACATGCGCACGATGAAGACCCTGTTCTCCGAAACAGAGGCCGAGGCCGACCGGCTCGGCGACCGCGAGCCCGGCCTCGAGCACCTGCTCCTCGCCTCGTTCGCGCTGCCGGACGGAACGACGGCCCGAGTGTTCGACCGTCTCGGATCGAACCGGGACGCACTGCGCGAAGCGATCCTCCACGTGCACGGCGAGGCCCTCGCGGCGGCAGGCATGACCGAGACGGGCGCCGCCACCAGCGCGCTGAGCCGTCCCCGCACCGGCCCGTTGCGGCTCACCGAACCGGCCCAGGGCGCGTTCCGCAACGCGGTGGCTCTCGCGAAATCGGAACGCAGGCCGATCGTCGGCGCCGACATCGTCGCGGCCGTTGCCACCGTCACGCACGGCACCGCGGCGCGAGCCCTGGAATCACTGGGGCTCGTCCGGTCCGACGTCGTCGACGCCGCACGGGCGGAGCCGGCACGTTGAGCGGACGGCCCAGGATCGGTGTTCGCCGCCTACGCGGATAGGCTCGACATGTGGTTCTTCCCAGCGCGACTTCGGTGTCACCGGCAGATGTTCTCGGTTCCATGCGGGACGTCATCGACGGTCCCCTGCCCGACATCGCCGTCCGCTTCTCCAAGTTCCTCGCCGACATCTGGCCGCACACCGCGCTGGTGATCTTCACCCGGGAATGCACGGGGCGTCCCCGCAAGGTCAGCGGTGACCCCGCGGTGGTCGAACGCGTCACCATCGCCGAACTGGACTCGTTGCGCACCCGGATGACGGAGGGCACGCCGTTCGACGACCAGACGGTGGTGGCCGGATCGAAGCGCAGGGTCTGGGCACTGCTCGACGCGACCGGAACACTCCTCCTCGTCGTGCCGAAGCCGCGCCAACACATCCGTGAGGTCCCGCTGGTGGCGGGCGCCTTCGGGGTCGTCGCCGTGTCGATCCGGCATCAGGTCGCGCAGGCGAGCCCGGCATATCTGGCGGAGTCGCGGGCCGCGTCGAGCGAGCGGGCCAGGACCATCGTGGAATTGACGGACCTGCACGCCGCGACGCTCGAATCCATCCTGTCGACACTGCGGTCCAAGGACCTCGACGACCGGCGGTCGCGGATCACGGCGAGCGAGACGGCGTCGTCGGCGCTGATCACTCTGCGGTCCGCGGGCGAGTCCGACCGCATCCTGGCGGAGGAAGCCGTCACCACGGCGTTCGCCCGGTTGCAGGGCGAACTGCGACCACTGCTCCAGCACCGGCCCGTGCGGGTCGACTACGTCGATCCGCCGGTGGACGGTCGCGCGCTGCCCGGCGAGGTGGCCAGCGCCGCGCGGGCCGTCGTGCGCAGCGCCGTCCTGGCGTTCGCGACGCAGTCCACGCTGCAACGCATCCGCATCGCCTGGGACTGCGACGGCTCCAACCTCCTGGTCGAAGTCCGCGACGACGGCGACGGCGGACTCGACACCGACGCACTGGTGCGGCAACTCTCCGGCCGGGTGCACACGCTCAGTGGCCGGATCGACGTCGAGTCGGTCGACGGGTGGGGGTCCCGGGTGGCGGTCGCGATTCCCCTCGACCTCCCCGCGGCCCGACCGGACGAACATCAACTCGGCGACCTCAACCCCCGCGAACTCGAGGTGCTGGGCCACCTGGCCACGGGCAAGAGGAACAAGGCGATCGCCGACAGCCTCGGCATCAGCGAGAGCACGGTCAAGTTCCACGTCGCGGGAGTGCTGAAGAAACTCGGTGTGGCGTCCCGTGGCGAGGCGGGCGCGATCGCTCTCGAGGCCGGCGTTCGCGCCGACACCACCGGCAGGCACTGACCCCCACGTGAGCGGCAAAGTGTGCGGGAGCACGCTTTGCCACTCACATCAGGTGATGCGGTCGGGGTGGGTGTAGAGGTTCATGGTGGTGCCGCGGAGGAAGCCGATGA